>JBEVKE010000138.1:0-19470 GCA_040509835.1 Thermoleophilaceae bacterium | reverse complement strand
CTTCGAGGCGCAGCGTCCGCGGCTCCGGGCCGTGGCCTATCGCATGCTCGGCTCGCTGAGCGAGGCGGACGACGCTGTTCAGGAGGCGTGGCTCCGCCTGAGCCGGACGGACGCGGATACGGTCGACAACCTCGGCGCGTGGCTGACCACCGTTGTCGCCCGGATTTCGCTGAACATCCTGAGGTCCCGCGACGTGCGCCGCGAGCAGCCGTTCCCCGCGCACATGCCCGAGCCGATCGTCGACAGCGCGGACGGGACCGATCCGGAGCACGAGGTGCTGCTCGCGGATTCGGTCGGGCTGGCGTTGCTCGTCGTGCTCGAGACGCTCAGCCCGGCGGAGCGGCTCGCGTTCGTGCTGCACGACATGTTCGGAGTGCCGTTCGACGAGATAGCGCGCGTCGTGGACCGTTCGCCCGACGCGGCGCGCCAGCTGGCCAGCCGGGCCCGCCGCCGGGTGCGTGCGGGGAACGCAGAGCCGGACGCGGACCTGGACGCGCAGCGCGAGGTGGTCGACGCGTTCGTCGCGGCTTCACGCGAGGGCGACTTCGGCAGGCTCGTCGCCGTCCTCGACCCGGACGTCGTCCTCAGGGCGGATTTCGGCCCGGACGCGCCGATCCCGTTCCGCGAGGTGCGCGGTGCGGAGGAGGTGGCAAGGCAGGCGGAGATGTACTCACGGATCGGGCTCGAGCTCCATCCGGTGCTCGTGAACGGCGCGGTGGGATTCGTCGCAACGAGGGACGGGGAGCGGTTCTCCGTCGGCGGGTTCACGATCCGGCGCGGACGGATCGCGGCGATGGACATCCTTGCCGACCCGGTTCGCCTGAACCGGCTCGACCTGACCATGCTCGAAGGCTAGGCGCTCTCGTCCAGGTCCAGCGACAGCGAGTTGATGCAGTAGCGCTGGCCGCCCGGGCCCGGGCCGTCCGGGAACACGTGCCCCAGATGGCTGCCGCAGCGGGCGCACGTGACCTCGGTGCGAACCATGCCCAGGCTGCGGTCCTCGTGGAGCTCCACCGCGTCGGCGAAGGCCGGCTCCGTGAAGCTCGGCCAGCCGGTGCCCGAGTCGAACTTCGCGTCCGAGCTGAACAGCTCATTGCCGCAGGCGCCGCAGCGGTAGATGCCGTCGGCGTGCGAGTACGTGTAGGCGCCGGTGAACGGCGGCTCGGTGCCCTTCTCTCGCAGGATGTGGAACTGATCGGGCGAGAGCTCCTCGCGCCACTCCTGCTCTGTCTTCTCGAGCTTCTCGGTCATCGTGAATAGCTCCTCTGTAACGCGTAGCAGCCTGCAAGAGCAGCGTACTCCCCATAGGGCGCGAAGAAGTGGCGCACCTCCTCCTCCGTGGCGCGGCGGCCGAGGCCGGCGGCGAGGCCGACGAACTTCAGGTAGGCCACGTCGAGCGCGGGGAGCTGGTCGTCGCGCCCCTGGCCCGCCACCGCCAACATCTCGAGCGTCCAGCTGCCGATGTTCGGGATCGCCCGGAGGCGCCGCCACGCCGCCTCGTGCTCGGTGAGGTCCGCGCGCCCGGAGGCCACCTCGCGCGCCGCCCGCACGAGCGCGATCGAGCGCTTCGGGGCGAGGCCGCACGCGTCGAGCTCTGCGGGCGAGCGGCCGGCCAGCACCGCGGCCGAGGGCGGCGCGCGCAGCGTCCCGCACGCGCTCCTCGGCCCGTGACGGCGGACGATCTTCCGCTGGATCGCGGCGGCGCGACCCGACTCGATCAGCTGCTCGCACACGGCCCACGCGAGCGCCTCGAACGGCTCAGGCCGCCGCCGCGGGCGCACCCACGGCCTGCGCCGGATCACGGGGCCGATCAGCGGGTCCCAGCGGAAGCGCCGGTGGAACTCTCCGAGGTCATGGTCCGTGCCGAGCGCGAAGCGCATGCGCTCGATACCGCGCGCGGCCGCCTCGCGCGCGCGCTCTTCGCCCGCCTCCCGCGCCTCCGCGCCCGCGTTCCGCGCCTCCGCGCGGATCCGGACGGCCCGGCCGGCCGCCCACGCGCGGACGAGCACCTCCTCGTCGCCGACCCACAGCACTCTCGTCAGCGTCCCGTGACGAAGGACCATCACGCCGTCACGCCCCGGACCGGGAAGCCGGTACGGCCCCGCCGGTACGACGTCCTGCTCCAGTGCGGCGGCTATCGGTCCTTCAGAAGGTGGATGTCTACGAGGAAGGAGCGGCTGCCCGCGATCTCGGACTTCTTCCGCCCGCGGCCCAGGCGCAGCGCGACCGGCTTCGGCCGTCGCAGCACGCGCACCATCAGGAAGGCGGCGACGCCGAGCAGGAATCCACCGGTGGCCGCCGCGACAGACGCGGGCAGCGACACCGGGGGGCGCCGCTCGATCGGCCGCGGCTCGGCCAGCACAGGGAGCGGGCGCACGTCCGCCTCGTGCTCAGGGTCCGGAAGAGCCGCCGCCTCGTCAGCCACGCGGCGAAGGTATCAGAGCGCCCGCTCGTACACGCGGTACTTCTTCACGATCGTCCCGCCCATCGCCTTCATGGCGCGGTTCATCGCCTTGTTGGTCTCGAGGATCCAGCCCATCTCGCCCCATTTCACGCGCGTGGCCGCCGCCATGTCGAAGTGCTCGGCGTACAGCCCGGCGGCCACCCCGGTGTGCTGGTAGGCCGGCTTGACGCCGAGAAAGCCGACCCGGCAGCGGTCGATCGTGCGCTTCTTCGTCACGTAGTGCCACCAGCCGAGCGGGAGTAGGCGACCGTTCATCTTCTTCAGCACCTGGTTCACGTCGGGGATCGTGATCGCCATCCCGACCGTCTTCCCCTCGGAGTCCTCGGCGATCATGAACCAGTCGCGGTCGTACACGAGCTGGAGCTCCTGCGCGTACGCATCGAGGTCGTCCTTCCCGTAGGGCACGAACCCCCAGTTGCGCGACCACGCCTCGTTGTAGATCTCGGCGAACGCGTCGAGGTCGCGGCGCAGGTGCAAGCGGCTCATCTTACGGAGCCGGATGCCGTGCTTCGGCTCGAGCTGCTCGGCCAGGTCCCAGATGATCGGCATCACGTTCTCGCGCCCGACGATGTGGAGCTGCCACATGAACGTGTCCACGGCCTTGTCGAGCCCCGCCTCCTCGCACAGCCGCTGGTAGTACGGGGGGTGCCAGGCCTGGCGGACCATCGGCTCGCGCTCGAAGCCCTCGATCAGCACGCCGCTCTCGTCGTTCATCGTGAAGTCCATCGGCCCGACCATCCGGTCGCGGCCGCGCGCGCGCAGCCACTCCGCCGCCGCGTCGACCAGCGCGCGCGCCGCCTCCGGGTCGTCCTCGAGCTCGAGGAAGCCGAACATCCCCCAGGCGTTGTCGTGGAAGTCGTTGAACGCGGTGTCGATGTGCGCGCTGATGCGCCCCACCACGCGGCCATCGCGACGCGCCAGGAACAGCTGCGCCTCGCCGTGCTTGAAGAACGCGTTGAAGCGAGGGCTGAGGAACAGTCTGCGCTCTATGCGCAGCGGGGGAATCCACTGGTCCTCGTTAGCATGCAGCCGGAACGGAAGCTCTATGAACTCGCGCAGCTCGCCGCGCGAGGCTACGGGCTCCACCTCGACTGACACGGCGCGGGACTGTATATGCCGACTGCAATCGACCTCTTCGACAAAGCGCGCCGCCACGAGCGCCTCGAGCAGCTCCAGGCTGCGCGCGATCACGACCTGATGCCGTACTTCAGGGTGCTCGAGGGCCCGGCCGGCCCCGAGGTGCAGATGGAGGGCCGCCAGCGGATCATGCTGGGCTCGAACAACTACCTCGGGCTCACCGGCGACGAGCGAGTGAAGGACGCCGCTCGCGAGGCGCTCGAGCGCTTCGGCACGGGCCTCACCGGCTCGCGCTTCCTCAACGGCACGCTGTCGCTCCACCTGGAGCTCGAACGCGAGCTCGCCGACTTCATGGGCACCGAGGACGCACTGGTCTTCACGACCGGCTATCTCGCCAACACCGGCGCGATCGGGACCCTGCTCGGTCCCGGCGACACCGTCATCTGCGACTCCGGCGACCACGCCTCGATCCTCGACGCCGTATCGATGTCCCGCGCCCGCATCCGGCCGTTCCGGCACAACCGGCTCGACAAGCTCGAGTCGATGCTGAAGCGAGCCGAGTCCGACGGCGGCGGCGTGCTCGTGGTCGTGGACGGCGTCTTCTCCATGGAGGGCGACCTCTCGCCCCTGCCCGACATCGTGGCGCTCTGCCGCGAGCACGGCGCGCGGCTGATGGTGGATGAGGCGCACGGGGTCGGCGTCCTGGGCGCCCGCGGCGCAGGCGCCTGCGAGCTGCACGGGGTCGAGGACGAGGTGGACCTCCGCATGGGCACCTTCTCGAAGTCGCTCGCCTCCTGCGGCGGCTTCATCGCCGGTCCCGCCGACGTGATCGACTTCCTGCGCGTCCAGTCGCGCTCCTTCATGTTCACCGCCGCCGCCGTCCCTGCCGCCATCGGCGCGGCGCAGGGCGCGCTCGAGATCATCCGCTCGGACGAGGGCCCGCAGCTGATGCGGAAGGTGCTCGACAACGCGCGCTACCTGCACGACGGCCTGGCCGAGCGCGGCTACCACGTGATGGAGCCGAACCGCATGCCGGACGGGTCCGAGGTCATCACCCCCATCGTCCCCGTGCTGGTCGGCGACGACTGGAAGGCCGTGATGCTCTGGAAGGCCCTCTACGACGCCGGCGTGTACGTGAACGTGGCGATCTATCCCGCAGTCCAGCGCGGCGGCGCGCTGCTGCGCACGAGCGTCATGGCGACGCACGAGCGGGACCACCTCGACCGCGCCCTCGAGCTCTTCGGTCGGGTCAAGGGCGAGGTCGAGGCGGCCCAGCCGCCCGTTTAGGGATGCGAGCCGGGCGCGCGGCCCTAAGCCTGTGCGCCGCCCTGATCGCGCTCGGCTGCGGCGACGACGACCCGCCCAAACCGGACCGCGAGCAGGTCCGGGAGCGGATCCGCGACTTCTTCCAATGTCTGCAACTGGGCGCTCTGCCGGCAGCAGCTGCTGAGCAGGCAGCCGACCGGGAGCTGGAGGATCGAATCCTTCCAGCTCCCGGTCAATGACTGATTCCGGAGGTGCTCGCTATTGCAGCAGGTGCTGCAGGATCCGATCCATCAGGACGGCGCGGTTGCCCGCTCCGTCCACGCCCTCGAGGCCGAAGCCGAACATCATCCCGAAGTCGGTCACGGTGACCGCGGCGTCCTCGAACGGGACCCGGTCGGATTGGATCCAGTCGTTGACGTTCTCCGACGGGCTCCCGGCGTGCGGGCCCGGGATCGTCCAGCCACCCAGGTCGCCCTGGGTCTCGAACGACGTCTCGCTGACCGTGGAGCCGGCCGTGACCTTGGTGTCGTCGATCATCGCGCCGGGCACGGTCGTCGTGCCCCAGTCGGTCGCGAAGACGATCGACACCTCGACCTGCTTGCCCCTGTAGGCGCTCAGGTCGATCGACCAGTTCTGCCAGCCGCCCGAGTTTCCGGTCGACGCGTTCCACGCGCCGGTCGTGCCGGTCGCCAGGCAGTCGTTGTCGTCGTCGCCAGGGCCGTTCTCGACCAGCGTCTGGTAGTGCTCCAGGATCGGGTGGAGCTCCGCCCAGCCCGCCGGACAGCTCGAGCCGGTGTTGTCGCTCGTGTGCCCGTTGGCGTCCGGCAGCGTCGTGTAGTCGTCCTGGCCCACCGTGTGCGCCTCGACGAACACGAAGTCCCAATCGGCCTCCGTGTTGTACGACGTCCAGAAGGACAGGTTCGCCGGGTCCGAGCCGGTCACGCCCGTCAGGTCGATCGTGCGCGTCATGCGCTTGTAGCCCTGGTCCGCATTCTGGGAGTACATGTACTTCGATCCAGTGTGCGGGTCGAACGCCGCGCCGCCCGACAGCTGCCAGTCGGCCGCCTGGTCGCTCGCGAACTGCGGGTAGTGCGCCTTGTCGAGGATGCTCGACGTGACCAGGAAGTTGCCGGTCCCGAGACCGCTGCCGCCCTGGTTCCCCGCGCTGTCCGCGCCGTTCAGATCGAACGTGAGCCCGTCGAGCGGACCGCCGGGCGTGCCGGCGACCGGGAAGATGTTCCCATCCTGGTCCTGGCCGCCCGCATCGGAGCGCAGATACGCCCCGAGGTAGTACTGGGCGAAATCGTTCGACAGCGGGTTGCACTTGCCGTTGTCGGTCGTCTGGAGGTCGCCGTCGCAGTAGGTGTTCGGGAGCCCCTCGGTCGGGTACTCCACGAGGTCCCACTGCCGCCCGGCGTTCACACCTGACACCGACACGCGACCGCCCTCGTTCACGAAGTCGCGCACCGACATGATCGTCTCCCACGCCTCGGCATCGGAGACGCCCGGGGTCGGGCCGATACGCGTGACGTTGTCGTTGCCGGTCTCCCAGATGACCGCGTCGTAGTGGCTCAGCACTCCGAGCGCATCCGGTGCCTTGCGCCCCATCGCGTCGTAGTCGTACACGTCGTACGCGACGTGGTTGTCGGCCAGCGCCTGCCCGTAGTAGTCGAGGTAGTTCGGCTTCGTCGTGTCCGCGTACCCCGGTAGGGCCGAATTGCCGGTGTAGTCCTCGACCGCGAGCACCAGCACGCGCGCGCCCGAATCGGACCTGACGTTGTACGTGAACGAGTCGCTCTTCACGTGCTTCTTGGGGGCGTAGAACCACACCTCCACGTTGTCGCCCGTGCTCGTGCCGGTCACCCGCCCGCGCATGCGGTGGTACCAGTAGTCGCCCTCGTTTCCGTAGCGCTTGCCGCCCTGCCACTCGGACGTGGACGCGGTCCGCGTCCTGCCGCCGTTCACGCGGTAGCGCAGCTGGATCTGACCGAGGTCCCGGCGGGCGTTCACCTGCACGGTCTGCGGGTTGCCGTATGACACGTTGAACTTGTCGACCACGAACTTCGCCGGCGTGTTGCCGAGGTGGCTGACCGGGTGCGTCGGGTCCGGCGCCGACCGCGCGAGGTCGAGCGCGAACTGCACGTGCCGCTCGAACTCGGCCTGGACGTCGGCCTCGTTGTCCTGGAAGGCGAAGACGCTGCCCGTGGCCGCGGCGGTGCCCTCCGGCGTGAACGAGATCGTCTTCGTGGACTTGTACATGTGGTCGTTCGTGTCGCCGTTGGTCGTGTAGAGGTCGGCGCCCACGTCCGGGTCGAACGTCGCGATGCCCGGATGCGCGTCGTCACCGGCGAGCGCCGTCATCAGCGGCTCGTCGGCGGGATGCGTGTCCACCTGCCACCCGAACGGCCACAGGAGCAGCTGCGCCGCGGTGTGGTCGTTCTTGTTGTAGGCGAAGTGCACCCTGTTCATCAGCGACAGGAACGCCTTCGTCTCCGGCTCCGATGCCGGCCCCGTGCCGCGATAGGTCTCGGACGAGGTGTCCGTGTTCGAGCCCTCGTTGTCGTAGTTCCAGCGCGTCGGGAAGTTCCGGTTCGGGTCCACGCCGTCGACGGCGGTGATCTGCCCGTCGCCGTTGTTGTCGTGCAGGTTCTTCCTCCAGAGCCGGTTCGGCGGGTCGAACGTGAAGTCGTACCCGTCGGGGTTGCAGATGAGGATGAACCACAGCTCGCGCTTCTTCACCAGCTTCGTGAGCTCCTTCGCCGAGACCCCGTCAACGGGCTGTCCGTCCGTCCCGACGGCCGTGCCCTTCTTGCCGTAGTTGTCGAGGAACAGCCGCAGCGTGCGGCGCTCGGTCTCGCCGGCGAGCCACTCGCGGGCATGCTGCACCGCCGAGTAGAGCACCGCCGGACGGCTGCCGTCCTTCTTCTTCTTCGCATCCTTCGTGACCTTCATCGCGTAGATCGGAAGGCCGTTCAGCGAGTGCCCGATCGTCTCGAGCTTCGCGATCCCCGGATACTTCGCGGCGAGGTTCTCCATCTGCGTCTTGATGTTCGCGGTGGGGTTGCCCGACGCGCCAGAGACCGCGACGTCGGTGCGCGCGTACGGACGCCAGACCTCCCAGCCGCCTGCGGCCTGGGCGGCCGCGGCCTTGAGCGCAGTGCGCCCGCTGCGCGTGCGGATCAGCTTGGTCCTGACGCCGGCCCTGCGGAGCTTTCTGACCTGCGCCTTGGTGGCGACGATCTCGACACCCTTGCGCCGCTGTCCCTCCGTTATGTCGAAGCCCATCTTCTTCAGCTCAGCGAGCTGCTTCAGCCCCTTGGCGTTCGCCCGGTAGGCGTTTAGCCCGACGCCGGCCGATGCGGGCGCGGCGATGGCCAGAACGAGAAGCGCGGTCAGCGCAACGACAACTCCACGGACCTTCATCCTGAGGTCTCCCCTCCTCTGTGCTGCTCTCCCCAAATACTCCCTACCCAATGAGCGCGGCACCCTATCGCCAACGCGGCGAGCGCGTCCACTCATCCTGCGAAACCGCAGCGGTTCCGCTAGCCGGGAGCCTCGGAACCTCGTGCACGACCGCGGCCCCGAACGCGCTCGGCGAGGGTGGCGAGGCCGGGCGGCACGCGCCCGTCGGTGGACAGCCACGAGCCGGCGAGGATGAGCAACAGCCCCACGACGACGCCCGTCGTGACGCTCTCGTCGAGGATCGCCACACCCAGCGCGAGCGCCACGACCGGGTTGATGTAGGTGATCACGGTCGCCCTGCCGGGGCCGACCTCCGCGATCAGCCGGAAGAAGAACAGGAAGGCCAGCGCCGAGCACAGGAGGCCGAGCACCACAACCGACGCGATCGTGTCGGCCGAGGGCGCCGAGTCCGGCAGGCTCGCGCCGGCGAACGGGGTCACGAGCAGCGCGGCTATGCCGAGCGAGGCCGCCACCGGGCCCAGCGGGTCCACGTCGGACAGCCGCCGCTTCACGATCATCGGCCCGATCGCGTACAGGAAGGCCACCACAAGGATCGCCCCCGCGCCGAGCAGCTCGTCGCCCTTGCCGCCGATGTCGATGCCCACGAGCGCCACAACGCCAACAAGGCCGATCAGCATGCCCACCAGCCGTGTGGGCGTGGGACGCTCGGAGTGGTCGAAGCGAGTGGCCAGGAGGGCCACGAACAGCGGGACGGTGGCGATCAGGATCGCCGCAAGCGAGGAGCTCACGTGCACCTCGCCAAAGCCGAGCAGCGGCCACGGCACGGCCATCTCCACGGCGGCGAACACCGTGAGCGTCTTCCATCGCGCGGCCAGTCCCCTGAGCGCGCCGAGCCGCCATGCGACTGGGAGGAGGACGGCGGCCGCGATGGCGAGCCGCGACCACGCCACGAGGCTCGGCGAGATCTCCTCGACGGCGATCTTGATGAACAGGTACGGCATGCCCCAGATCACCGACACCGCGGCGAACAGCGTCCAGGCGCGGGCGCTCATCAGACGGCCCTGAGCCCGGCGGCGGTGGCCGCCGCCACGAGCACGACGACCAGCAGCGGCGCCCTGAGCAGGATCGCGACGCCCGCGGCGAGGAGCCCGGCGGCGCGCTCGTCGAGGACGAGCTCCTCGTCGCTCGCGAACGCCTGGGTGGCCACGAGAGCGGCGAGAAGGGCCGGCGCGAGCAGGTCCACCGCGCGCGCGGCGCCCTGCGGAAGCTCGCGGTCGGCGGCGAGCACCGGCCCGCTGGCCTTGATGGCGATCGTCGCGACGCCCACCACGAGAACGCACAGCCAGATCGTGCTCACGAGCGCGCCTCCTGCGGCCGCACGGTCGCCCGCCGGGCACGCGTCCTCGGCGGCCGGGTGAGCCCCACCAGGCAGGCGGCGGTGGCCGCGATCACCGGCAGGCCCGCCGGCGTCAACGGGGTCAGTACCAAAGCGATGGCGGCGCCGAGCACCGCCGCGAGCAGCGCGAGCCGATCCTGGATCAGGGGCGCCAGCAGCGCGAGGAAAAGGGCCGGGAAGGCCGCGTCGAGGCCGAGTGTCGAGGGGTCGGTGAGGGTGTCCCCCGCGAGCGCGCCCGCGGTGCTGCCCCCGACCCAGCCGAGATAGAGGAGGCCGCCCGCACCGATCAGCACCCTGCCGTCGAAGCCGCCCTCCTCGCGACGCGACAGCGCCCAGCTTTCGTCCACGAGCAGCTGCGCCTCGAGCAGCCGCCGGATCGGCCCGCCGCGGAACGCGTCGGATGCCGCCACCGACATCGGCACGTAGCGGCCGTTCAGGAGCACGGCCGCGCCAATGGCCGCGGCCGCTGTGCCGCCCGCGCCGAGCACGGAGACGATCGCGAACTGCGCCGAGCCGGCGAACGTGGTCGCCGACATCACGACGGCGGCGAGCGCGTCCACGCCCGCGGCCCGCGCCAGCACTCCGAACGAGACGCCGAACGCCACGATCGCCGGCATCAGCGGGAGGATGGCGCGGAAGCCGTCTCGATAGCTGCCTTCACGCACAGCCGTTCAGGCTACCGGCGCCTCCGCCTTGCCTCGGCCGCCCTCGAGTGCGCGATGGCCCAGCTGAGAGCGGCGTTCATGCTGCCTCCTCTGCGCGCGCCTCCAAGCGCAGCATCTCGACGATGTCGGCGGTGCGATGGAAGGGATCCGCGACCACCTGCCCGTCCAGGATCCCAACCGCCACCCGGAGCTCGCCGCCCACGTAGGCGAGCAGAGCCGGCCCGTGCGGGGGGCGGCGATCGTCGAGCAGCGCCAGCCGCCGGATCGCGGCGGCGTCGGCGTCAACGGAGTGGGTGATGGTGATGGATTCGTGCATGTGCGTAACCGCCTAAGTCGTTATGACGGATATGTTAGCACCAGCTAAACTGTTTTGGTAGTTATGACACCCGGGGAGACTTCGGAGGCGAAGACCGCGCCCGAGCCGCTCTATCTCGTGCAGCGGTTCGTGAACAGCGTGGATCTCGAGACCGGCGAGGACGAGCTCGAGACGCCCGAGGCACTCCGCGACTGGTTCGCAGAGCGAGGCCTCCTCGGCAGGGACGACCGCGTCACCGCGGCCGAACTGAAGCGCGCGATCGACGTGCGCGAGGGCCTGCGGGCCGTCCTCCTCCAGAACAACGGCCTGCCGCTCGACGAGGAGCTTGTGGAGCGGCTCGACCGCGCCGTGGGGCGTGCCTCGGTCCGGGTGCGGTTCACCCCGGATCAGGAGCCCGAGCTCGTGGCCAGCTGCTCGGGCGTCGACGGGGCGATCGCGCGGCTGATGGCGATCGTCGCGGCGGCTGTCGAGCACGGTCGCTGGGAGCGGCTCAAGGCGTGCCCGCGCGAGGAGTGCGAGTGGGCGTTCTACGACAGTTCGAAGAACTCGTCGGGGCGCTGGTGCTCGATGGAGTCGTGCGGCAACATCGAGAAGGCCCGCGCGTTCCGCGAGCGGCGGCGCGGCGCGGTGGGGGACTGACCCCCTCCTATCGAGGGGGTCAGACCCCCTCATGACCCTCTACTCCACCGTGTGCACCTTGAAGAGGTTCGTGCCGCCGGCGCTGCCGGCGGGCAGGCCGGCCGTGATCCCGATCTTGTCGCCCGGCTGCGCGAAGCCCTCGCGCTCGGCCACCTCGGCGCACGCCTCGAGCAGCCCGAGCGTGTCCATCGGCTCCTCGTTCAGGCGCGGGTGCACGCCCCACAGGAGCTGGCAGCGCCGCACCACGTCCTTGCGCGGGGACAGCGCCAGCACCGGCGCCTTCGGCCGGTAGGCCGAGATCAGGCCGGCGGTCGCGCCGGTGTTCGTCGGCGAGACGATGCACTTCAGCCCGAGCTGGTACACCGCGCCGACCGCGCCGAAGGCGATCGCGTGGTACTGGTTGTTCGCCTGCGGCCCGCGCTCGGCCAGCCAGCGGCCGTAGGGGAGCTCGCGCTCGGTGGTCTGCGCGATCGAGGCCATCATCTGGACGGCGAGCACCGGGTGCTTCCCGACCGCGGTCTCCTGCGAGAGCATGACCGCGTCGGTGCCGTCGAAGATCGCGTTCGCCACGTCGGCCACCTCGGCGCGCGTCGGACGCGTCGAGTGCACCATCGACTCGAGCATCTGGGTGGCGGTGATCGTGGGCTTGGCGGCGCGGCCCGCGAGCGCGAGCAGCCGCTTCTGCACCAGCGGGACCTCCTCGATCGGCAGCTCGATCCCAAGGTCGCCACGCGCGATCATGATCCCGTCCGCCGCCGCGATGATCTCCTCGGCGTTCGCGGCCGCCTGAGGCTTCTCGATCTTCGCGATCAGCGGGACCTCGACCCCACGAGTGGCCAGGTGCTCGCGGACCGGGTCGAGGTCCTCCTGCCGGCGGACGAACGAAAGCGCGAAGAAGTCCACGCCCATCTCGAGCCCGTCGTCGATCAGCCCGATGTCATCCTCGCTCACCGCCGGGAGCGAGACCGTGACGTTCGGGAGGTTCAAACCCTGCCGCGACGCGACGCTGCCCCCCACCTCGACCATCGTGACCACGTCCCCGCCGTCCACCGAGCCCACGCGCAGTCGGACGGCGCCATCGGCGAGGTAGAGCACGTCGCCCTCGGCCACCAGCTCGGAGAAGCCCTCCCACGCGACCGGTAGGCGGTCGGCGGTGCCCTCCACCCGCTCGGCGGTGAGGACGACCCGCGAGTCGCGCGCCAGCTCCGCCACACCGCCGGACACGGGCCCGAGCCGGAGCTTCGGCCCGGGCAGGTCGCCGAGGATCGCGACGTCGCGCCCGGCGCGCTCGGCGCCCTCCCGGACGGCCGCGGCTATCTCGGCGTGCTGCTCCGATGTGCCGTGCGCGAAGTTGAGCCGCGCGACGTCCATGCCCGCCGAGATCATCTCCTGGAGGACGTCCGGGCTCTTCGAGCTTGGGCCGATCGTCGCGACGATCTTGGTCGAGCGCATCCCTCTGGACCTTACCCACGAAAAGCCCGCTCTTAGCGACCGCCGACCGAAACTCGATGTTGACGCTCGGCGCAGGAGAGGTTTTGATGGGCCCCGGCCTTACGAGCAACTCGAAACCGCGTGATTGGCCCACCCGCTTGCCGGTTTCGCCCAAGTCGCTCGAGGGCTCCGGGGTATCTGCAGAAGCAGTTCTAGATCGCACGTAGTGCGGGGAGGTCTGATGGGCAAGTCGGCCACGATCGACGCTGGGCAAGAGCAGCATTTGCAGGCGCTGGAGTACGCGAATCGCGTGCGCCTCGCCCGTGCTCGGATGAAGCGTCGAGTCGCCGCAGGCGAGCTCTCAGCCGCTGAGGTCATCCTCAGCTGCCCCTGGCAGGCACACAGCATGTCGGTCAGCGACCTGCTGATGAGCCAGAAGCGCTGGGGGAGGGCCCGGTGCAGGCGATTGCTGGTGTCACTCGGGGTCCCGGAGAACAAGCAGATCGGGACCCTGACGGAGCGCCAGCGTCTTGCACTGGCGGCTGTGCTCGCCGCGAAGAACGCCCCGGTAGGAACGTCCGTCGCCGTGCAACCCGCTGAAGTGCAGCGTGTTCACCCGGCTCCCGCGCGGGGCGCGCTTGCGACTCGCGAAGGCGCGCTGACGGCCGCCTGACCGGAGCAGATGGCGGAGGGCGGCCGGGGAGAGGCCGGCCGCCCTACGCCGATATCTCGACGATGTGGCCGTCGGGATCGCGGAGGTAGATGGACCTGAAGTCCGACCTGTCCATCACCTCGGTCGTCGGAATTCCCTTCTCCTCCAGGTACTGCTTCCACGCGTTCAGCTCCTCCTCGCTCTCGACCGCGAGGGCGAAGTGATGAGTGGAGCCACGGCCAACCTTGCCTTCATCCAGGTCGGGGTACTCAAGGCAGGTGATCAGAGTGCCGGGCCGCCCGTCCGCGTCACCGAAGATGAAATGGCGCGCGCTCTTGTCGTCGTCGTTCACCGTCTGCTCGACCAGCCGCATGCCGAGGACGTTTCGGTAGAACCCGAGCGAGCGCTCGGCGTCCGCCACGAGGAGGGTTATGTGGTGGATTCCGGTGATCCGCATCCGCTGCTCGTTCACCGGAATCCGAGCCCCCCGGACCTGCGCTTGAAGAGTTCGCGCATCGCGTAGAACGTTCCCGCGAACACGCCCGCGCCCAGGACCAGCAGCACCCACACCTTCACCGGTCCGAAGCCGAGCGCCACGACCGTCACCACGACGAAGGCGGCCACCCCGGCGAGCAGGCTCGAGTGGGAGCGGTAGCCGCCCAGATGCTCGCGGAGCGCGAGCTCGCCGCCGCCGAGCGAGGCGATCACCAGGCCGGCCGCGAGCATCTCCTGTCCGCCGGAGCCGCGCACGGCGCCCCAGAGAATCAGGAGGAGGCCGAGCAGGATGACGATCTCGGAGAGTGGGAAGTTGCCCCACGGCGGGGCGGGCCGCTCGGAGGTCTTCCGTCGCGGCGCCGCCGAGCTCGCGGCACGTGCCGCATCGCGCTCGGCGCGCGTCGACTCACCGCGCTTGCGGCTGCGCCTTCCCATTCAGGTGGCTAACGGGCAACCAGAGCTGATGACGACGCGCCACCAGTTCATCAGCATGCCGACGAGGCCGAAGCGCGGGCGCACGTGCCAGTGCTTGCAGCCGGGCTCGCCGATGTCCTCGGCCGAGACGCGCCGCCATTTGTGGCGCTCCGGCTCGAGCATCATCTCCTCGATCAGGCGGCGGTTCCGGTCCTCGACCCAGGTGCGATCCGACAGGGCGCGGCGGGCGTCCTGGACGCGCGCCGCCAGCTCGTCGCGGAGCTCCTCGAGATCGGCCAGCGAGAGCAGGCGCGGGCCTCCGCCGCGGCCGGCCACCCTCGGAGGCGGCATATGCGTGCGCGGCCAGGTGGCGCAGAAGACCGAGCCGAGCTCGCCCTCGAGGTGTGCGACCTGATCGAGCAGGGTGCGCCGCGCGGCGCGTTCGTCGATCTCGACGACGACGCTTCCTGCCGGTGCGACGGGCCTTTCAAGGACCTCAGGCACTCGCGTCAGTGTAAAGCGTCTCGGCCGCGGACCACAGCGCTTCCTCGAGGCTGATCCGCGGCACTCCCTTCACGCCCAGGGCGCATACGGTCATCCGCTCGGTCTCCGGAGTGACGCCCGCGTCCTGGCTCACGTCGCCCAGCACGACCGCAACCGGCCGCTCCGAGTCCGCGACCACGAGCTGCCGGTCGAAGAGCGGCCGCGAGCCGTCGAGCCGCTCGCCCTCTCGGGCGAGCCGGAGCCCCAGCTCACCCTCCACCCGTTCGGCGTCCAGCGCGATCAGCGGCACGCCGGTCTCGGCGATGGCGATCGTGAGCGCGTCATCCACCAGGTTCTCGCTGTGCAGCCCGCCGTGCTTCAGCCGCCGCAGCGCGACCGCCTCCACGGGCGTACGGTCGTGGTCCGGGTCGATCCCCACCTGGCGCGAGAACACCCGGTACGCCCACGGCACCGGGTCCTGGCGCATGTGCACGACCTTGCCGCCCGTGTAGCGGTCGGCGAGCATGCGGAGCCGGTGGCGCACCTCGGGTGGCGAGCGCGTCGGGCGCACGTCGAGCCGCGCGTGGAGCAGGCTCAGCTCCGGGAACTCCTCGCCCAGCTCGCGCTCGACCCAGCCGTCCACCAGCTCGAGCTCGAGGTCGGGCTCGGTCACCCGAGCAGCCTCTTCGTCCTGGCCCGAAGCTGCGCCTCCGTGAGGTTCCCCACGTTCGAGTCACGCACGCGCCCGTTGCGGGCAAAGACTGTGATCGGGCATACGCCCACGCCATAGAGGTTGACCACCGAGCCGTCCGTGTCAACCGCGACCGGTTGCCGCCAGCGGCGGGCGATCGCGAGGTTCTTGGTCTCGGTCTTGGAATCGCCGCTCACCACCGTCACGAACCGTACGCTCGGGAACTCGCCGCGGATCCGCTCGACCCGGTCCACCTGCGGCTCGCAGTCCGTCCCGCGCGTGACCACGAACGTCATCACGCGCGCCCCGCGCTCCTTCGGACAGACCGTCACGATGCCGGACCCGCGCACCTCGCAGGCGGGCACCCTCCCGGCGTTCTTGTTGCAGGGCGCCCTCTGGCATACGTTCGCGTCGCCCTCCTTGTCGCCCGCCGCGCTGGGAGCCGCGAACGCGGGCAGGGGCTGGCCGGCCTCCGGGCCGCTGAGGCCCTTGCCCTGGTTCGGCAGCGTCTGGGCGAACAGCAGAACGCCGAGGCCCATCAGGAGGAGGATGCCCACCGCCCACGCGTACTTGTTCCCCGGGCGCGGCACCTCGGGGCGGCGGGCGGGCTCCGGGTGCGTGCGGTCGCGCTCGGCCAGGCGCTCGCCCACCGAGAGGTCCTCGAAGCGGTCCCCGTTCTCCTGGTCGCTCACGGCGCGTCGGGCTGTGCGCGGCCCGGCCTCACGGCTGCGAGCAGGTCGCGTACGCGGAAGGGGCCGTGCTCCTCGGCCCACAGGAGGGCCGCCGGGAGCACGATCATCACCCCGAGGAGGGAGACCGTGAGATCGACGACGGTCACGATCCCGAAGTCGCGCAGCATCCGGATGTCCGAGAACACCAGCGCGCCAAAGCCCGCGATCGCCGTGACGCCCGACGCGAGCACCGCCGCGCCGGTGGACGCGTACGCGAGCTCGACGGCGCGGGCGGGCCCGGCGCCGCCGTCGCGCTCCTGGCGGTAGCGCGCCGACAGCAGCACGCTGAACTCGGTCGAGATCGCGATCACGAGCGCGCTGAGCGTCACGGACATCGGGTTCAGGTCTACCTCGAGCGGGCCCGGCAGGAGCCCCAGCACGAACACCACGAGCCCCGACCAGCCGGTGGCGAGCGCGATCGGGATCAGCGGCACGGCGGCCTCGCGCGCCGAGCGGCGCGCCACGAGCAGCACGAGGAACACACCGGCGAGCGCGGCGATCAGCGTGAGCCCGCGCCGCCAGGGCGACGACAGGGCGCCGTTGGCCTCGGCCGCCAGCACGGGCAGGCCCACCACCGACGCCTGGACGCCAGGCGGCGGCTTCAGGCGCGCCTTGATGTCGTCCACGACGTCCTTCTGGCGGTCCAGCGGCATCAGCCGGATTCCGAACGCGAGGTTGGCCGTCTTCCGATCCTCGGTCACGACTCCCTGCGAGAAGTAGGACGGCACGGCGTCGAGGAGCCGCCGCACGGCCGCCTGCCCGTTGCCGGCGGTGCTGAACAGGTCGGGCAGCGACAGCGCCGGGCACAGCTCGGGCGGGTTGCGCTCCTGCGTGCAGCGCTTTCCGGTCCTGAAACCGTGTGCCTTCAGGACCTGGTCCTGGAAGCGGGTCATCCACGCGATCACCTTTGGATCGGTGATGTCGTCGGCGCGGATCGTCACGTCGATCTCGCCTGACACACCTGTCTCCTTCTGGAGCGTGTCCACGTCACGGAGGGCGGGAAGGTCCTGCGGCACCAGCTCCTGGATGTCGGAGCTGACCCCCGTTTGCGTGTCGAGCGCGAGCCCCACGATCGCCACGGCCAGCCCGATCGCCAGCACGCGGCGGGGGCGCGACAGCGAGACGCCGAGTGCTCGCCAGGAGCGGTCGGCCAGCCATTCGCGCGCCCCCAGCACGCGCGGGTGCTCGCGGAGCTCGCGAACCCGCTGGAGGCGGTCGCTCGCCCGCGGCGGCGCGTCCGGACGCGAGAAGCGAGTCAGCGCCGCGAAGCCGGCGCACAGCGCGCAGGCGAGCGCGATCACGATCCCCACCACTAGGAGCGCGCCGAAGCCGCGCACCATCGGCACCGGCGACAGGAGCAGCACAAGGAATCCGGTCGCGGTGGCGACTCCGGCGGTGAGGATCGTAGGGCCGCCCGCCTCCACCGCCGCCACAGCCGGCTCCGGCTCGCCCCGCGCGGCCGCCTCGTTGTAGCGCGCCTGGAACTGGATCGCGTAGTCCACCGCAAGGCCGATCAGGACCGGCAGTGCCGCGATCGACGCCATGGTGAGATCGCCGCCGGCGATCGACAGGGCGCCGAAGGTCATGGCCGCCGCCGCGAGCGCCAGCGCCAGGGGCAGCAGCCGCAGCCGCGCGTTGAACACGAGCGCCAGCGTGGCCGCCATCAGGACGAGCGCCGCCCCCAGGAGCACGAAGATCGCGCTCCGCACCGCGTCCGCCAGCCCGGCCGCGACAACCGGCACGCCGGTCACCACGTACCTCGCCCCGCCCTTCGGCTTGAACGCCTTCTCGGCCGTCGCGGTCCGGATCAGGGCGATCGCACGCTGCTGCTCGGCGTCGGTCAGGTCGGGGCGCAGCCGGATCTGGGCCAGGGCGGCGTTCTTCGACGGGAACAGGTACGCGAAGCGCGACTTCGGCACTCCCGGCTGTCCGGTCGTCCGGTCGAAGACGAGCGCGGACACGAAGCTCGGGTCGTTGATCCTGGGCACGCCGCTGATGCCGTATCGCAGCGCCTGCTTGAGGATGTCCGACACGAACTTCGCCTGCACGGCCCGTGCGGCCGCGTCGGCCAGCCGTTGCTGCTCTGCCGGCGGATCACCGCGCCGCTTCGACAGCCGCCGGGCCGCGTCGGCCGCCTGCTGGCCCTGCGCCTGCGCCTGATCCGCCTGCTTGCCGAGCTCGGCGTTGATCTGGTTGACCGCGGTGTTGATGAACGTGCCCGGCCCGTACACGACCTTCGCCGGGTGGAGCTTCGCGATGTCGCGGCACACGGGCGGCAGGCTGCCGAGCCCCTGCTTGTTGTCCGGCACGTTGCCGCTCAGACAGCCCTCGAGCCGGATCAGCCTGCCCAGGTCCGAAGTGAGGATCGTCTTCTGGACGTCCCCCTGGACCATCACGAGGATCGCCTCGCCGCCGAAGTCCTTCTTGAACCGCTCGGTGTTCTTGTAGGTCTCCGATCCGCGGTTGACGAGCGTGGACGTGGCCGCGCTCGTGTCGAGCCGGAGCGCCAGCGCGGCGCCCGCCAGGGCGAGCACGGCCGTCACACCGAGGACCGGCAGCGGATGCCGGGTCACTCCCCCCACGAGGCGTCGAAGCGCGCGCCCGATCACGCCGGTCAGCTTAGGAGAGAGGACCGGTCTAACGGAGCGGTTCGACGCGCGGGTAGCGTCCGGGCTGCCCCACGAGCCGGCCCAGCGGCGCCTGCTCGATGCAGGCCGGCGCCCGCCCCTCGTTGCCCGTGCCGATGCCGAACACGAAGCGCTTGATCTCGTCCGACAGCCGCTGGGTCATGTTCTCGTTCGGCTCCGGTGGCGTCGGCGTCGCGTTCGACGTGCAGAGGTAGCCTCCGAACACGGGCAGCGGCTGACCCTTGCCGAGCCGGTCGTACGCGCCCGGCTCCGTGTACGGGTTGTACCGGTTGGTGCCGAGCCGGTTCTGGTAGCCGGTCATGATCTCGGGGTTGAGCGGGTTCATCACGCGCAGGTAGTGCACCGGCGCGGAGTTCACGAAGCTCGGCCCAAGGGGCTGCGTGGCCGCCGAGTCGTTGGCGAAGAAGGCCGCGATCTCGCGCTTGTAGAGACCGAGGTAGTCCACGACCGGCGTGAGCTCACGGAGGAACGGGTCGAGCCGCCTCAGGAGTGGCCGCGTGTTGTCGAGCACCTGGCTCGTGGCCGGCAGCCCTGCCTTCGAGACGCGCACCAGCGGGCCGAGGTCCTGGAAGAAGCCGCGCAGGTCGGGCGCGAGCTGGTCCAGCGAGATGAGCGTCGGTGAGATCTGGCGGGCGGCCGGGCGCAGCTGCGTGACGAGCGGGTTCGCCACGCGCGCGAA
>JBEVKE010000137.1:0-6235 GCA_040509835.1 Thermoleophilaceae bacterium | reverse complement strand
GAGCTCGAGGTCGGTGACCCGCTGGATTCGTTCGAGCCGCTGGCGGACCGTGTTCGGGTGCACGTAGAGCGCCCTGGCGCTCGCGCTGACGCTGCCGCGGTCGGCGAGGGACTGCTCCAGGGTCTCGACCAGGCGGGCGCCGTGACGGCGGTCGTAGTCGGCCAGCTTCTCCACCGCCTGGCGATAGCGATCGCGCGGCGCGTCGTCGCGCTCCATGTGGACGAGATACCGGTAGGCGCCGAGCTGCTCGTATGAGACCGCGCCGCCGTCGGCGACCAGCGAGCGTCCGACGCGCGCGGCATCGGCCGCCTCGCGCATCCGCCGCCGCGCGCTGGTCGCGCCGCGATCCACGTCGCTGAGGCCCACGATCACACCGGCGGCGCTCGCCAGCTCCTCGCAGCTCTGGCGTAGGCGCTCCACCTCGGCCGCGCCCGCCGTGGGGAGCGGAGCGATCGCCCGCACCCAGTCGTGGCGGGAGTCGAAGAACGCGCGTGGATAGAGACGGCGGAGGCGGCTCTCGAACTGGGCGGCGACCTCGGGCCAGGCAGCTCGGTCCTCGTCCGGCGACGGCGCGCGCACCACGTGCAGGAAGACGTGCGGCCTGCTCAGGTCGCAGCGCGCCTCCGACGCCTTGGCCTCGGCGGCATCAACCGAGCCCGCGGCCAGCGCCTCGAACATGTCCTTGACGATGTTCTCCGCGGTGAGC
Organism: Thermoleophilaceae bacterium; assembly: GCA_040509835.1. Classification (GTDB taxonomy): domain Bacteria; phylum Actinomycetota; class Thermoleophilia; order Solirubrobacterales; family Thermoleophilaceae; genus JACVRW01. The sequence continues at coordinate 5,529 of JBEVKE010000137.1, read as the reverse complement.
CGCTCGATCAGCTCGGCCTTCTTCAGGCCGACGGACGTCTGGTGCGCCACGGCGTGCAGCAGCTCCGCGTCCTCGTCGTCGAAGACGCGCTCGCGCGCCATGCAGCAGAGCAGCCCGAGCTGCTCGTCGCCCGTGGCGAGCGGGGCGATCAGGAGCTCCGCCTCGACGGCGCCCGTGCGCCCGCCGCGCATCAGCGCCATGAGCTGCGCCGCGCGCGCGGGACGGGTCGCGTCGTCCGGCGGATCGGAGCCCGCCAGGTTCAGCTCGTCGGCGTCGGGGTCGATCCGCCAGATCTGGCACGAGTCCGCGCCGAGCAGCTGGCGCGCGCCACGCGTGACCGCGTCGTAGAGGTCCTCGCGCAGCGTGACCGCGGCGAGCGCCTGGCTCAGCTGCGTGAGCGTCGTGAGCGCGTCCACGCGCCGGCGCGTGCCCTCGTAGAGCTTCGCGTTCTCGATCGCGCCGGCCACGAGCGAACCCGTGTGCACGAGAAAGTTGAGCACTCCGTCGTCGAACTCGCGCGGCGCCTGCGTATGGAGAACCACCACACCGAGCACGTCACCGTCGCGTGCAAGCACCGGCACGGCGACCATCGACTGGAAGTGCTCCTCCTCGAGCTCCGGCACGTACTTCATGCGCGGATCGTCGAGCGCGCGCTCGCGGATGAACTCCGGGGTCTTCGTGCGCGCGACCCAGCCGGTCAACCCCTCGTCGATGTCCCAGCCGAGGCTGCCGACGAGGTGCGAGTACTGCGGTGAGGCCGCCCGCAGGAGCAGGCGATCGCCCTCCACGAAGTAGATGAAGGCCGCATGGCAGTCTGTCGCGTCGGTCGCGATCTCGACGATCCCGGCCAGCACGCGGTCGAGGTCGAGCGAGGAGGAGACCGTCTTGATGACGGCGTAGAGCGTCTCGTTTTCGCGCTGTACGCGGGCCAGTGCGTCGCCGCCGCCCGCCACCGGTGAGACCGTCAAACGAGCCCTTCCTTAGCGGTGGGACGGCCATCCTAGCCGTGGCCGTCAGCTCACCCTATGTGCCGTCGTGACACTCGTTCGCCGCGAACGGTGTGGCCATCATACGTTGCGAGGATGCATTTGGCGGGGATACGGTCGCGGCGAAGGCTCTTCTCTTACTGACGGTGGTAGGCGACCGCGAGGTCGAGGAGGAACGCATGATCGGATCGTTGCTCGCTCAGGTGACAAGCCTCAAGGACGCAGGTAGCGCGGCCGGCCAGACGCAGGACAGCCTCGTCCTGGGCGAGCAGTTCTACTTCTTCACCGTCGTGATCATGTGGCTGATCCACGCGGGCTTCATGTCGTACGAGACCGGCGTGGCGCGCAAGAAGAACGCCCTAATGACGGCGATGAAGAACATCCTGACGATCGCCGTCGTCACTCCGACCTTCTACTACTTCGGCTGGTGGATCTACAACTGCAACCAGCCCGGCCTCCCGATCGGGCCGAACTCGAGTGACTTCACCGGAGCCGCGTGCCAGGGCGGCATCCCCTGGTCCGACACCTTCGGGCCGAACCTGACCAACAACATCAACCTGGTCTTCTTCCTGGCCTTCCTGCTGTTCTCGTGGACCACCGCCTCGATCCTGTCGGGCGCGATGATCGAGCGGGCGCGCCTCACGGCGTACCTGATCCTCGCGTGCATCCTGGGCTCGGTCGTGTGGATCCTGGACGCCGCCTGGGGCTGGAGCGCCGGCGGCTGGATGACGCTCCGCTTCGGGTTCCACGACTCGATCGCATCGAGCGTGGTGCACGGCGTGGCGGGAGCGTTCACGCTCGGTGTGCTCTTCAACCTCGGGCCGCGAATAGGGAAATACACGAAGGAGGGGCTGGCCAGGCAGTTCAAGCCACACAACCTCCACATGACCCTGCTCGGGCTGATGCTGATCTTCACGGGCTTCTACGCCTTCTACGCGGCCTGCCTCGTGATCGCGTCCACATCCTTCCCGGGCTGGGCGACCATCTACCTGAGCCCGACAACACTCGGCACGATCGCGATGGTCATCACGATGGGCTTCGCCGGCGGCTTCACGGGCGGCTACTTCGGCTCGCGCGGGGACCCGTTCTGGACGGTCTCGGGCGGCCTCGCCGGTGTGATCAGCGTGTCGGCGGGCGCGGATGTGTACGCGCCGACACTGGCGTACCTGATCGCCATGGTGAGCGCGTTCATCGTCCCGACGATCGGCGACTTCATCGAGAAGAAGATGCGCGTGGACGACGTGGTCGGCGCCGTAGCGGTCCACGGCTCGATGGGCTTCCTGGCGCTGTTCTGGGTCGGGATCTTCGCGGCCGGCTACCCGACGGGCGTGAACAACGTGGACAGCAGCATCTGGGGACAGCTGCTCGGCGTCGCGACCTTCCTGCCGCTCGGGTTCCTGTCCGGATGGGTGGCGTCGTTCGTCCTCAAGAAGCTGAACCTCCTGAGGGTCCCGCCCGAGGTCGAGCTGATGGGCCTCGACGTGGCGGAGTACGAGCCGCTGATCTACTTGCCGGAAGTGGCCCACGCGCCCGAGGTGATCGTGGAGCCCGACGGCACGATCGTCCCGGCCGAGCCCATACTGAGAGCGGAGGAGGCCGCGATAGTGGCGAACGGAAACGGCAGGGGACCCCGTACCGACCGAGAGGTGGTGGGCTAGATGCCGCTGATCATCGACAGTGCGCCCGACTGCATCGTTCACCACGAGGGCGCGAGCGCCAAGGACCTTGCGGACTTCGTCCTGCAGGACAACTTCAAGGACTGCGCGGGCTTTGGGACGTTCATGCCCGGCTCGACGTACGGACCGGACGGCACCGGGGCGGAGAGCCTGTACATGATCCTCACCTGGGTCGGCATCGCCGTCATGGTGTTCGTGCTCGTCTACTGGGTGATTTACGAGAACCGGCGCCTGATCGCGGCCGTCGCGGGCTACGCGCCCACGACGCCGCAGGAGCCGCCGCCACAACCCGGCATGTCCGGTGAGACGGGAGTGCTTCGATGATCAACAACGGCAACAGCAGGCGGCAGATCGAGTTCCCGCCGTTGCAGACCCACGTCAAGGCCTTCGAGGTCACGATGCTTGCGATCTGCATCATCTGTGCCATCGTGGTCCTGGTGATCGTGCTGTTCACGAACATCGGGAACGAGTTCCGTCCAACCGTCTGAGACAGCCGAAGAGGGACGCTGGGGCGCGTCGCTATCCCCCGCCGGGCCGAAGTCGGTCCGTGGGAAGGTGGCGTTCGTCGCGGTGGTGCTGGCCATTACGTTCGTGGTTGCGCAGACCTGCCAGAAGTCGCAGATCCGCTTCGACAAGACCCAGGCGATCACGACCGCCGAGCATCAGGTCAGCTTCACGCCCGAGCGCACTCAGGTGCGCCTGCTGCGGCAGGGGCTGAACTCGAGGCCCTACTGGATCGTCTCGCTGTCCACCCCGGGGACGCAGCGGGGCACCTTCCACAACCTCGCCGTGGTCAAGATCGACGCGAACACGGGCAAGGTCCAGGACGTCACACAGCCGCAGGGCTCCGTGAAGCCTTAGCCTCCGCGCGCCGGCCGATCCACTCAGAGCCGGGCTGATCCGTGAGCCCGTGCGCGATCACGGAGGTGAGCACGGCGAGCGCCGCGATGTTCGCGATCCGCTCACCGTCCGCGGCGCCCGAGCCAAGCACGAGCAGCGCGAAGGTCATCGTGGCCACCCCCTTGGGGCCGAACCACGCCATGAACGCCTTCTCCGCGGTGTCCACCTGACGCGTGCCGGCTAGCGCCGTGAAAACGGCGATGGGGCGCGCCGCCAGAAGGGTGAACGCGACGATGGCCACGGCGGCCCAGCCATCGGCGAACAGGAGCTCGAAGCTCAGGATCGCACCGAAGACAAGGAACACGCCGAGCTTCACGATCTCGATCAGGTCCTCGGAGCGCTCCTCGAAGCACTCGCGGATGTCGGGCCGCCAGATCCCGAGGGCGATCGCCGCCACGAACGTCGCGATCAGGCCGTTGCCCGCGGGCGGGAGCACCGCGGTCCCGTACGCCACGAAGGCCACGCCCACCGCGTAGAGCGACTTCTGGTGCGGGCTCACCGGATGCCCCAGCGCGGTGTCGCGCGGCATCAGGCGCGACGCGATCAACGCGACCACGAGGCCAGACGCGACACCCACACCCACGTCCTGGAGCACGAACCGCCACCACACGAAGTCATCCGCCCCCGCGGCGGCTGCCGTGAACGCGAGCACTGCCGGCAGCGCCAGGCCGTCGTTCAGGCCCGATTCCAGGTTCAGCGAGTGACGGATGATGCGCGGCACGCGCGGATTCGTGACCACCACCGAGCTCAGCACGGGGTCCGTCGGCGACAGGAGCGCGCCCAGCAGGAAGCACCCCGTCCAGTCGAGATCCGTGACCAGGTGGGTGATCAGGGCCACGAGGATCGCCGTGAGCGGCATGGCCAAGGCGAGATTGCGTAGCGGCAGGTGCCACTCGTGCCGGAGCGCCTCCTCCTCCACCTCTAGCCCGTCGCGGAACAGGATCAGGATCAGAGCGACCACGGCGAGGCCCTGAACGAACTCCGAGGTGGGATCGAAGTCGAGCGCGCCGAAGCCGGCCTGGCCGAGTAGCAGCCCGGCGAGCACGAAGCCGGCCGTGAGCGAGAGGAAGCTCCGCTGAGCCAGACCGGACACGAGCGCGCCGAGCACCAGCAGCACCCCGAACGCCGCGAGCGGCGCGTCCAGGAACCCCACTCCGGCAGCGAGGGGCAGCGTCAAAGTTCGGCGCGCGCCGGATAGGCAACCGGGTTTACGATGGTCACCAGGGCAGTTTTCGGCGAATTGGCCAAGACGCAACAAGATAAGCGCCCGGTCACGATCCAGCTGCGGGGCGAGGTCCGGCTCGAGGTCGGCGGAGCCCGCGTGGAGGGACGGCTGCCGGGCCGGCTCGGTAGGGCGCTGCTCGCCTTCCTCGCCCTGAACCGGCACCGTCCGGTCACGCGCGACGAGCTCATGGGCGCGCTGTGGCCCGCCGCCGTGCCGCGGGATCCCGCGGCGACGCTCAGCACGCTGCTCTCAGGCATCCGGCGCGCGCTCGGCGCCGAGCTGCTCCAGGGCCGCTCCGAGCTCCGGCTGGACCTGCCCCCCGACGCGATCGTTGACGTGGAGGTGGCGGCCGGCGCGCTCGAGGACGCCCGAGCGGCGTTGCCCGCCGACCCGCAGCAGGCCTGCACCGCTGCGCAGACCGCCCTCGACATCTACGAGAGCCCACTCGTCCCGCTCTTCGACGCGCCCTGGCTCGAGGAGCACCGGCGCGAGCAGGAGGAGGACCGGCTGGCGGCCCTCGAGGTGTTCGCGGAGGCGGCGCTAGCCATCGGCGACGACGGCCCGGCCCGCGCCCAGCTGGCCGCGCGCCAGCTCGTGGAGCTCGCGCCGTTCCGGGAATCCGGCCACGCGCTCCTCATGCGCGCGCACGAGGCGCGCGGAAACCACGCCGAGGCGCTTCAGACATTTGAGCGGCTGCGTGTGCTGCTGCGCGAGGAGCTCGGCTCGACGCCCTCCCCCGCGC
>JBEVKE010000136.1:0-33105 GCA_040509835.1 Thermoleophilaceae bacterium | reverse complement strand
GCCGGTACGAGCGCGGCTTGTCCTTGTCGAGGTCCCAGGAGTGGATGTACCAGCCCTCCTGGCCGTTCACGAGCTTGTACGGCTCGATGGTGCGCTCGGTGAACTCGTCCTCGTTCTCCTTGTAGTACTCGATGCGCAGCTGGCGGCGGGCGATGATGGCCCCTGAGACCACGCGCGCCACGTCCGAATCGTCGCCCTTCGCCGTGGTGATCTGGAGCCCGTCCTCGGCGGGGTCCTGCCCGAGCGCGTCGACGATCTTCGTACGTGCCGACGCGAGCGAGCCCTCCGGCAGGTGCTCGCCGATCAGGTCGATCGCCGCCACCAGCGCCTTGGCCTCGAGCGGGAGCAGCCGGGCGGGCTGAGCGAAGTTGTCGCCGTACGGCTCCGGGTCGACCTCGATCTGGTCGCCCTGCACCTCGGCGTACAGCACGTACGAGCCTCCGCCGAAGTTCACGACGTTCAGCACGTCGATGTCCTGGCGCAGCTCCTGGTCGGTCACCTGGAGCGTGTCGCACAGCTCCGAGACGTGAAGCTTGCGGCTCTCGCGGGCCGCGTCGATCAGGATCCCGGCGAGCGTGACGAGCCGCGCGAACCGCTCCGGCCGGATCGGCGCCTCGCGGCCGTCCTCGTCGTCCTCGGGCTCGGCCTGCCTGCGCCGCCGCGACGGGGCCGCCAGCTCCGGCGGCTGCGCGTGCCGCTCCACGACGAGCTCGAGCCGCTCGCGCGCCTCGGTGATGAGCTCCTCCGGGCCCTCGATGCGGGCCTGCTCGCCCAGTCCCAGCACCCACGACACCATCTGGCGCGAGTTGGCGTAGTCGGTCTCGAAGATCACACCGCCGCCGTCCGCGTCGCGCACCTCGCCGGCGTGCCCGAAGTGACGCAGCGCCAGCCAGTCGATGCGGTCCGAGAGCCAGATCCGGGCGCTCCCCACGGGGTCGCCGAGCTGCCAGTCGGTGCGTGTGGCGTACACGCGCGGGTCGAAGTCCTCCGGGCGGTTGAAGTCGTGCTCGGCCTTCGACGAGTAGCCGACCTTGCCACGGATGCGCGACACCCGGAACACGCGCACGTCGTCGCGCTCGTGCGAGTAACCGATCAGGTAGAACTGCCCGCCGCGGAAGAGCAGGTGGTACGGGTCCACCTTGCGCTTCTCCTGGGCGTCGCGGCCGATCGTGTAGTAGTCGAACAGGATCGTCTTGCGGCGGAAGATCGCGGTCTCGATCTTCGACAGCCGCTGCGACAGCTCGCGGCCGCCCGCGCCGGCGGTAACGGCCAGCGCGACGCTCCGCTGCTCCGGCGCGTCGAGCGGCGACGGCTTGCCCCACGACAGCTGCTGGAGCGCCAGCCGCAGCGGCTCCGCATAGGCGAACTCGCCGTCGAGCAGCGACAGCGACGTCCTGAGCGCGCCCAGCTCCTTGTCGGTGAACTCGATGGCGGGGAGGTAGAAGTTCTCGGGCGGCAGCGAGTAGTTCTCGGCCTCGTAGTAGCCCTCGGCCGGCTTGTCGACCTTCAGGTGGATGCCGAGCGACTCCAGCTCCGCGCGGTCGGCATAGAACCGCCGTGCAAAGGCCTCGTCGTTCATCTGCGAGTAGCCCTCGACGTCCTGCTTGATCTCGAGCGCGGTGACGGGCCTGCGCTCCGCCATCAGGAATGAGATCAGCGACAGCTGCCGGATGAGCTTCTCGGTGTCCTTAGCCATGGGGCTCACCCAGCATAAGCAGGAAACCTGGGTGGGGTAGCCCCCACCCGCTTCTAGCGCGCAATTTGCGTGTAGTCCGCCCAGGTGTCGACGTCGCGTGGGATGGCGCCGTCGACCGGCACGTCGGCGGCGATCGCCTGGTGGCGGTCCAGGAGCTTCCACACGGCCTTGTCGCCGTGGAGGCTCTCGAGCTCGGGAAAGAGGGAACGCGAGAATGCGAGCGGATGGCCGCGGCCGTCGGAGTACGCGCACACGGCGATCGGGGCATCGCCGCGCCCGGCCAGCAGCTTCCCCACGGCCTCGGCCGTCACCCCCGGTTGATCGCCGAGCATGAGGACCAGGACGTCGCAGCGGGAGTCCACGGCGTGCAGCGCTGCCGCGATCGACGAGGAGCAGCCCTCACCGAAGTCCGGGTTCTCGACCACATCGACGCCGCCGAGCTCCACCGTGCCGCGCACGTCGCTCGCCGCGCCCCCGATCACGCACAGGAGCTGGTCGAAGGAGCAGGAGCGCGCGGTGTCGAGCACGTGGTCCAGCAGCGTCGCCCGCCCGTACGGCAGGAGCTGCTTCGGGCGGCCGAGTCGCCTGGATCCGCCCGCGGCGAGGACGAGGCCGGTGACGAATGAGCTCATCGCCGCGGCCGCCGGGCCATCTCCACCGGCACCTCGGCCGCGATGTTGATCGTGCGGCAGCGGCCGCACCTGATCCGGACCCGCCTGCCCATGTGCTCGGGGTTCATGCCGGTCGCGAGCACGTTCCCGCACTCGGCGCAGAGGTAGTCGTCCTCCCCGTTGCCACGGAAGACCGGCCGGTCCGGGTCCTCCTGGACCGCCGTGCCGCCGTCGATCGGCACCTCGCCCTCGCGGACGGGTCGCATGGTCCTGCTCGCCATCAGATGTTCGCGAGCTTTCCGGTGAAGTCGTTGATCAGCGCGTCGAGGACGCTCACGACGACGCCCTCGCCCATCGACGCGGCCTTCCCGGTGATCTGCGCGGCGGTATGGATCGTGCCACCGCCGTCCGAGACCGCGAATGTGACGTCCGCGTTGGCGTACCCCTGCCCGCCGGCCTCCCGGGACTTCACCCGCATGACGGCGCGATGCTCGGGGTCGTCCCGCTCGACGACCTCGACGGTCCCGGTGTACGTCATGGACATGGCGCCCATCTTCACCTTGATCTCGGCGCGCACGGAGTCGTCGCCCGTGCGCTCGAGCACCTTCCCACCCTCAACGCACGGAACCAGCCGCTCGAGGTCCAGGATGGCGTCCCACGTCTCGTCGATCGGCTTGCCGGTCGTGAAGGAATGATCCAGCTCAACCACTCACACGCCTCCTTGTCCTAGGGTTGCTCCATGGCGCAGGCCTTCGGCCCCGAGAATGCCCGCCTCACCGTTCGCACGGCCAGGACGGGAGCGGCCGCCAAGGCCGGGCACGACCTGTTGATCGAGGTAACAGCATGGTCCGGGATGCTCGACCCGGACGGCGACCCCGCCGTCACGCTCAGCGCCGACCCGCGGTCGCTGCGCGTGCTCGAGGGCAGCGGCGGGATGCAGGCGCTCGACGAGGACGACCGAGCGGGCATCGAGCAGACCATCGACGACGAGGTCCTCAGGGGCGCCCCGATCGAATTCCGCTCCACGCGCTTCGACGGACTGCCCGGACGGGTGGAGGGCGAGCTGGAGCTCGCGGGCGAGCGCCGCCCGATCGGCTTCGAGCTGGGCCCCGGCGAGGACGGAGGGCTCACCGGAAGAGCGGTCCTCAGGCAGAGCGATTGGGGCATGAAGCCGTATTCCGCGCTCTTCGGGACCCTGAAGGTGGCCGACGAGGTCGAGGTCACGGTGGAGGGCCGCTCGCAAGGCACCTAGTCGCGGTAGACCGTCTGCGCATCGAGCCCGCCCTCGATGCCCGGCGGCAGCATGCCGGTCCCGTGCGCGTACAGAGCGAGGTCGGCGATCGTCCTGGCGTCGGCTCCGTCCCCGTTGGCGGCAAATTCGCCGTTGTCCCACCTGAGGCTCTCGGGCTCCGCTCCCAGCGCGACGCCGGCGAGCAGCTGCGCCTTATCGCGGATCTTGCCAGCGGCGCTCACCACCGCCGCCTCGGTGCCGCCGGAGGGGCTCGTGTTGAACCCGTGTCCCACGCCGAAGCGGTCCGTGTCGGCGGGCACGACCTTCACGTCGAGCGGTGGCACGCCCAGCTCACCGGCCACCAGCTCCGCGTAGCGCTCCTCGTTGCCGTCGGGCTCGGTGGTCAGGCTGAGCACCATCTTTCCGGTCGGGTGAACGCGCAGGAAGACCGCGCGATATGCCTCGTCAGCCACTGTTCGTCCTCTCTCGCTCGAGCCGTTGGCGCTCCTGATGCGCCGTCAGCGCGTTGTGGTCCTCCCGGTCGCAGAAGCTCGGCTGCGGTCCGCCGAGCGGGTGCGCCGCCGCGGCCGGACGCTCGCACCCGGGGTAGATGCACGTCTTGTCCTTCGTGTCACTCGCGCCCATCGAGCCCCCACCCGGGCGTCGTCCTGCCCCTGCTCGGGCCGTAGCCGCTCGGCATCGCCACTGAGCTGCCGGCGACGGGTGTGGCGCTCGGCCACCGTTCCTCCTCCGGCTCGTCGGCCGGCGCCGTGGGGACAGGAGTAATCCTGTCCCCATCATCCTGAGCAATGGCCTCGATCACCTCGCCCAGCGCGTCGAGGCTGTGACCGCTCACGAGCGCGTCGCAGTGGGGGATCGCCGCGGCCATCCCCCCGACCTGCGGCGAAAAGCCGCTCGCCGCCGCGCGCGGGTTCACCCACACGATCCGGTGCGCGAGCCGCGATAGCCGCTCCATCTCGCGTGCGACGAGCGCGGGATCGCCCCGCTCCCACCCGTCGGCCAGGATCACGACCACCGCGCCGCGGGCCATGCCGCGCCGGCCGTGGCGGTCGTTGAACTCCTTGAGCGCGCTGCCGATGCGCGTGCCGCTCGACCAGTCGGGCGCCGTCGCGGCGGCGCGCTGGATCGCGCGCTCCGGGCTGCGTGACCTGAGAGCGCGGGTCAGGCGTGTGAGCCGGGTGGCGAAGACGAATGCCTCGGCGTCGCGTGCGCTACCCGCGGCGCAGGTCAGGAACTGGAGGTAGGCGCGCGCGTACGGCTCCATGGAGCCCGAGATGTCGCACAGCAGCACCATCCGCCTGCGCGCGATACGGCGGCGCCGGCGCGAGAGCCGGATCGGGTCGCCCGCCGTACGCGTGCTGCCGCGGAGCGTCCGGCGCATGTCGATCCGGTCGCCGTGGCGGTCGCGCTCAGAGCGGCGCGTCCGGCGGGCCGGGGTGGCCATCTCGAGTCGCTCCATGAGCCGGTAGAGCGCGGCGAGCTCTCCCGGCGAGAGCGCGTCGAAGTGCTTCGAGCGCAGCACCTCCTCATCGCTGGCTGCCACGGGGACCGCCAGGTCGCGCAGCTCCTCCTCGTCGTCACCAGGTGGCCCGGCGGTGCGGTCGCCCGAGCCGGCGATCCCGCCATCGTCGCGGCGGCGGCCGGCGGCTCGCTCAGGCGCCGGTACGGTCGTCTCCTCCTCGTCCGGCTCGGTGTCGGCCGGTCGCTCGCGAGCCCCGAACACGTCGGCGAACACGGTGTCGAACGCCCCGAGCTGCGCGCGATCCGTCAGGAAGACGCTGCGCGCTATCCAGTACAGGCGCCCGCGCGACTCCGGCCTGCTCAGCTCGAGCGCTCGCGCGAATCGCGTGGCGCGGTCCGCGGTCGTGTCCACGCCGGCCTCGTACAGGCGCCGGCCGAAGGCGGCGGCCACGCCCGGCAGGTCCAGGTGAAGCGTGCGGACGGTGAACGGCGAGCCGGTCATCGCGTGACGAGCTGTCCCAGGCCGGCCGCGCGGACGACCTCCTGGTCCTCGCTGTACTTGAGGACCGAGCCGAGCGTCCGCTCGGCGGCCGCCTCGTCGAGCTCCTCCACGCCCAGCAGGTCGAGAGCGGCCACCCAGTCGATCGCCTCGGCAACCCCGGGCGGCTTCTGCACATCGCTTTCCCGGATGCGCGCCACCGCGTCCGCGACCTGGACCGCGAGCGCCTCGGGCGCGCCCTTCACGCGCCGCCTGACGATCTCGACCTCGCGCTCGGGCGCGGGGTAGTCGATCCAGTGGTAGAGGCAGCGGCGCTTCACCGCGTCGTGGAGGTCCCGCGTGCGGTTCGAGGTCAGGACGATCACCGGCGGGTGAGTTGCCCGCACGGTGCCGATCTCGGGGATCGTGACCGCCGCGTCGGCGAGCAGCTCCAGGAGGAATGCCTCGAAGTCGTCGTCGGCGCGGTCGATCTCGTCGATGAGCAGCACCGCGGGGCGCGGCCCTGGATGCTCGAGCGCGCGCAGGAGCGGTCGCCGGATCAGGTAGTCAGAGCCGAACAGATCCTCCTCCGAGAGCTTGGTGCCGCCCGTGTCGGCGAGCCGGATGCTGAGCAGCTGGCGCGGGTAGTTCCACTCGTACAGCGCCTCGGCGGCGTCGATCCCGTCGTAGCACTGGAGCCGGATCAGAGGCGTGTCGAGGACCGCCGCGAGCGACTTGCCGGCCTCGGTCTTTCCCACCCCGGCCTCGCCCTCCAGCAGCAGAGGCTGAGGAAGCCGAAGACTCAGGAACATCGACGTGGCGAGGCCCTCGTCGACGAGGTAGTCCACGCTCGCGAGTCGCCGGGCGAGGGTCTCTACGTCGGGTACGAGGTGGCGCAGCTCGCCGGCCGCGTCACCCGTCGCGTCGCGAGAGCTCACTTCGGTCTCCGGCCCTGTCTGCGGCCCGGCGCACCTCGACGATTCGGGCGACGATCGACAGCGCGACCTCGGCCGGCGTCCGGGCGCCTATGTCGAGCCCGGCCGGCGTCTCGAGCCGGTCGAGCAGCTCCTCAGGGACGCCCTCCGCGCGCAGCTCGTCCACGACGCCGGCCCCGCGCTTCCGGCTGGCCACGAGACCCACCCAGCGCACGCCCGCCTCGAGGCCCGCGCGCAGGGTCGCCACCTCGTCGCTGCCGTGGGCGGCCACGACGAGCGCCAGATCGCCGGCCGTGGGCGCGAGCACGCCGTCCTCGATGTCCGCGGCCACCACGACCTCGAGCCCGGTGTCGGCGCCCAACGCGCGCAGCGCCGCGACGATCGGCGAGTCGCCCGCTACGAGGACCCGCGGCGCCGGCAGCACCGGCTCGAGGAACACCTCGATCGCGCCGCCGGAGAGGCAGTGGTTCGTGACCGTCACCGCACCCTCCTCCCGCACCGCCTCCGCGGGCCCGTCCGGGAGGACGCGCAGAAGCGTCGGCGCGCCGGCCTCGAGAGCCTCGAGCGCGTGCAGCCGCACGCTGTGCTGCGCGCAGTGCCCGCCGATGAACCCCTCGATCGTCCCGTCGGCGTGCACGAGCCCGACGCTGCCCGGCTCGACGCTCGCGGGTCGGTGGACGCGAACGACGGTTGCGACCACGAACGGGGCCCGCTCGGCCGCGAGCTCCCGGGCCCTGCGGCTGAGCTCGGTGCCGATCACTGCGGCGGCTCCGGCCTGCCCTGCATCGCGGCCCACACGCGCGCCGGCGTGCAGGGCATGTCGATGTGCGTGACCCCGTGAGACTCGTGCAGTGCGTCGATCACAGCATTGACGATGGCAGGCGGGGAGCCCACATTCGGCGACTCGCCCACACCCTTCGCGCCGAGCGGGTGGTGGGGGCAGGGCGTGACCGTCTCGCCGAGCTCGAAGTCCGGGCACTCGAGCGCCGTCGGGATCAGGTAGTCCATGAACGACCCGTTCAGGCAGTTGCCCTCCTCGTCGAAGCTGATCACCTCCATCAGTGCGATGCCGATGCCCTCGGCGAGCCCGCCGTGGATCTGGCCGTCCACCACCATCGGGTTGATCCGCACTCCGCAGTCGTCGACCGCGATGAAGCGCCTCACCTTGACCTCCGCGGTCTCGGGATCGACGTCCACCACCGCGATGTAGGCGCCGTACGGATAGGTGAGATTCGGCGGGTCGTAGATGACCTGTGCGTCGAGGCCGCCCTCCATGCCATCGGGCAGCGCCTCGCCGCTGTAGGCGCGGACCGCGATGTCGTCGATCGACGCTCCCTTCTCAGGGTCGCCCTTCACGTACCAGCGGCCCTTCTCCCATGCGAGGTCCTCGGGCCTGGTCTCCAGCATGGTCGCCGCGATCAGGCGCGCTCTGTCCCGCACCTTGCGCGACACGACCGCCACGGCCGCGCCCGAGACCGGCGTCGAGCGGCTGCCGTAGGTGCCGAGCCCGTACGGGGATCTGTCGGTGTCGCCGTGGCGCACCTGCACGTCCTCTGGCGGGATGCCCAGCTCCTCGGCGACTATCTGGGCGAACGTGGTCTCGTGCCCCTGACCCTGGGTCTGCGCGCTGATGCTCACCACGGCCTTCCCCGACGGGTGCACGCGCAGGTCGGCGCCGTCGTTCATGGCGAGGCCGAGGATGTCCATGTGCTTGCGCGGGCCTGCGCCGACGCCCTCGGTGAAGAACGCCACACCCACGCCCATCAGCTCGCCGCGCGCCCGTTTCTCGGCCTGCTCCCGGCGCAGCTCGTCGTAGCCGGCGATGTCCATCGCCACCCTCATCGTCTCGGCGTAGTTGCCGGAGTCGTAGGTCCAGCCCGTCGTCGTCTCGTAGGGGAACTGCTCGGGCGCGATGAAGCTGCGCATGCGCAGCTCGATCGGATCGACGCCGATCTCCATGGCGAGCGCGCTGACCATGCGCTCGACGAGGTACACGGCTTCCGTGATTCGGAACGAGCACCGGTAGGCCACGCCGCCGGGCGCCTTGTTCGTGTAGACCGCCTTGACCTTCACGTGGGCCGCCTGGAGGTCATAGGAGCCGCACACGATGTGGAAGAAGCCGGCTGGGAACTTGGTCGGCTGGGCGGTGCTGTCGAACGCGCCGTGGTCGGCGATCACGTCTACGCGAAGGCCGGTGATCTTCCCGTCCTTCGAGCACATCTCCGCGCGCATCACGTAGTCGCGCGCGAAGCCCGTCGACATCAGGTTCTCGGAGCGGTCCTCGATCCACTTGACCGGCACGCCGGCGACGATCGACCCGGCGATCGCGCACACGTAGCCGGGATAGATCGGAACCTTGTTTCCGAACCCGCCGCCGATGTCGCCGGTCTGGATCCGGATCATGTGCTCGGCAAGCCCGGCCACCTGGGCGTACACGGTCCGGTGAGCGTGCGGCGCCTGGTTGCCGTTGTAGATGTTGAGCTGCCCACTCTGCGGATCGAAGTCGGCGATCATCCCGCAGGTCTCGAGCGGGGCCGGGTGGCAGCGCGGATAGATGATGTCCCGCGTGACCACGGTGTCCGCCTCCGCGAACGCGCGGTCTGTGGCGTCCTCGTCGCCGGCCTCCCACGTGGCGCTGGCGAGGTTGTCCGTCTGGCCCGTTTTGTCGTCGCGGATCAGCGGGGCGTCCGGATCGAGTGCCCTGCGGGCGTTCACGACCGCGGGCAGCGGCTCGTACTCGACGTCGATCAGCTGGAGTGCGTCGCGGGCGATGTACTCGTCGGTCGCGATCACGAACGCGACCTCCTGGCCCTGGAAGCGAACCTTGTCGCCCGCGAGCACCGCCTGCGTGTCGTACGAGATCGTGGGCATCCACGCGAGGCCCAGCGTCTCGAGGTCCTTTGCCGTGACCACCGCCGCCACGCCGGGAAGCGCAAGCGCGCGGCTGGTGTCGATCGAGATGATGCGCGCGTGCGCGAACGGGCTGCGCAGGATCGCTCCGTGCACCATGCCCGGGAGCCTGATGTCGTCCAGATAGTTGCCCTGCCCGCGGATGAAGCGCGCGTCCTCCTTGCGCTTCAGCCGCCCGAAGCCGATCGGCCGCTCCTCGGTGGCGCTCGGGAGGTTCTCGACTGTGGCCATCCTCATACCTCCTGCCTGGTGGCGGCTTCGTGCTCCGCCGCCCACCTGACCGCGGCGACGATGTTCTTGTAGCCCGTACAGCGACAGATCGAGCCGGAGATGGCCGTGCGGATCTCCTGCTCCGTCGGGTCGGGATTCTCGTCGAGGAGCGCGCGACCGGTCATCAGCATGCCCGGCGTGCAGAAGCCGCACTGAAGCGCGTGCGTCTCGTGAAAGCCCTGCTGGATCGGATCGAGCCGGCCGTTTACCTCGAGCGACTCGACGGTCCTGATCTCGTGGCCCTCGCACATCACGGCGAGCGTCGTGCACGACTTCACCGGCCGGCCGTCCATCAGGACGACGCAGGCGCCGCAGTTCGACGTGTCGCAGCCCCAGTGAGTGCCGGTCAGGCCGGGCGTGTCCCGGATGAAATGGACGAGCAGCTGGCGCGGCTCGATGTCGCGGGAAACCTGCTCGCCGTTGATGTCGATGGTCACCTGCATCCTCATGCCTCCCGGTGTTGCGCACGTGCCGCGGCGCGGCCCAGGGCGCGTTTGGTCAGGACGCCGGCCAGGTGGCGCTTGTAGTCCACTGGCCCGCGGCCATCCGGCAGCGGAGCGCAGTCCTCCGAGGCGATCTGGCCGGCCTCGGCGAACAGCTCCTCGCCCGGCGCCTTGCCGCGGAGGAGCTCCTCCGCGCGCTTGAGGTGCACTGTGACCGGCCCGACCGCGCTCAGGGCGACGCCGGCGTCGGCGATCGTCCCGTTCTCGAGCCACAGGGCCGCCGACGCGGCCGCCACCGCCCAGTCGCCCGCGCGCCGCTCGACCTTCTCGTGAGCGCTGCCGGCGCCGGGTCGAAGCGGGAGCCTGATCTCGGTGAGGAGCTCGCCGTCGCTCACCGCCGTGGTGAACGGGCCGATGTAGAAGTCGTCGAGGCCAACCACCCGCTCCCCGTCGCGTCCCCTGATCACGACCTGCGCCTTGAGCGCGGAGCAGACCGCGGACAGGTCCTCGGCGGCGTCTGCCTGGCAGAGGGAGCCGCCGATCGTGCCGCGGTTCCGTACGACCGGGTCGGCGATCACCTGCTCCGCGTCGCGGAAGATCGGAAAACGCAGGGCGAGCAGATCCGACTCCAACAGCTCGACGTGCCTGGTCAGCGCGCCGATTCGCACCTCGTAGCCCTCTTCGCGGATGTAGGACAGCTCGCGGAGGTCGTTGATGTCCACCAGGTGCTCGGGATTCGCCAGCCGGAGCTTCATCATCGGGATCAGGCTGTGCCCGCCCGCGATCACACGGGCTTCCGAGCCGAGCCGCTGAAGCGCCTCGATGGCGCCGTCGACGCTCGTCGCGCGTTCGTACTCGAATGAGGCGGGGGTCTGCACGGGCTCTCTCCTGTCTCTACTCGTCGACCTGCCGCGCCGGCCCGCCGTCGGTGGTCGCGTCCGCCTCGTCGCCGGACCCCGGGTCGATGCCGGTGTCCGTTGCAGGAGTATCGGATCCGGTGGTCTCGCCCAGCGCCTCGCTGCCGAGCTCGCGGTCCTCCGCCAGCATCTCGCGTGGTGCGTCCGATCCGCCGAGGCCCGCCGGGACGATGCCCTCGGCGGCGGTCTCGGCCCACGGCCCCTTGTCGCGAATCTCCTCGGCGTCCGGGGTCGTCCCGCCGCGTTGCTCGCTGGGCTGGTACTGCACGGGCGCGCCGGTGCCGATCACCGGTGACCGGTCCAGACGCTCCGGCCGCGACTGCCGGTTCTCCGGGTAGAGCAGGCGCGCGTCGAGGCTGCCGCCCTCCACGTTGCGGAGGACCGGCCCGTTGGGGCTGGCCGCCGCGATCGGTGCCTCGCGGCCAAGTCGGGCGAGCGTGAGCGTCCCCTTCGTATACACCTCCGAGATCCGTGGCGGCCGGACCTTCGTGCTGTCGGGGAAGTTCCTGAGCCCGGCGGCAGCGGCGCCGGGATAGAGCCCGTCCACGAGGCCCATGGCGTCGACGAGCCCGGCCTTCTTCACGAGCAGGCCCTCGAGCAGGTCGACGCCCGCGTCCAGGTTGCGGTTGATGTCCTTGACGACCGCCTCGACCGGCGCGGTCTTCTCCGCGATCTCGGTCACCGCCGCGATCGCGTCGTCGAGACCGGTCGTGATCCGCATCAGCGACGCGATCGTCGACAGGAGGTAGTAGACGAGCGCGAGGACGATCAGGACGACGGCGACGATGAGCACGACTCCGGCTGCGGGCATGCGCTACCCCCGCTCCGCGTCGTCGATGATCACGTCGAGCGAGCCGCCGTAGCCGGCGACCACCTCGACCGTTGTCTTGACGTGCGCCTGCGTCGTGAGGAGCAGCGGCACGGCGTCGAGATCCTTCGAACCGGCCCCGGCCGCCTCGGCTATCCGCGTGACGCTCGGCTCGATGCTGCGCGCGGCGTCCAGGACGCCCTTCAGCAGGTACACGACAACCGGCAGCACCACGGCAATCAGTAATACGTCGCCGATCCACCAGAGGGTCATCGCGGCCTCCTCTCGGCCACGACGGCGGCCTTGGCGGCGATGCCAGGCATCGCGCCCACGATCACGTCGAACTGGGCGTTGATCGCCTGCACGGCCGGCTCCAGGGGGCGGAGGTGCTCGGACTCCACGGTCTCGAGCGCACCGGCCAGTGTCGAGAGGTCGTTCGAGGTGGACTCGAGCCCGCTTCGGATTCGAATCAGCGCGACGGCCACGACCGCGACGACCACCACGGCGAGCAGGACGCTCAGGAGGACGAGCACGTCGGTGTCGCTCATGAGTCGCCGTACCCGTCGGTCAGCGCGTTCATATAGCGGTCCTGCACCAACGCCTCGTCGACGATCTGCCCGAGCACCGGCGCGGTGGCCTGGAGCTGGGGAATGTGGGCCGTGTTTCCCGCAACCGTGCCCGCGACTTCGAGCAGGGAGCGAGCCGAGCGCGCGATGTCGTCGACCGTTCGTACGAGCACGGCCAAGAGAGCGGCGACGATCAGGGCCGCCGCGAGCCCGATCCCGAGCGAAATCGCCCACAGCGTGTTCCCGGACACAGCGAGCGTCGTCATTTCCCGACCGCCACCTTCCGCACCGCGCGGGCCGAGTGGAGGATCCTCACGCCGGAGTCGTTGATGCGCTCGATGCCGGCGAGCTCGTCGGTTTGGGCCCGTACGACCTCCACCCCCTCGACGGCGCCGCGAGCCTGGGCCGCGATCCGCCGGGCGAGCGTGACGACCGTGATCACGATCGCCGCCGCGACCAGGATGACGACGATCCCGAGTACGAGGCCGATGTACCAGCCCGTCGACGCGGCTGTCACCGCCGGCATCTCAGTGGGCCGCCATCGCGCCCTGGAGCTCCTCGGTGAACGCGTCGGCGCTCATCACCTCGGAGAACATGGGGTAGTCGAACTTGATGGCGTTGTCGTGCTCTTCGGCCGACGTCGCGGCCACGCAGTCCGACAGCGTGATCACCTTGTAGCCCTTCTCGTAGCCGCTGCGCATGGTCGACTCGACGCAGCAGTTCGTCAGGAAGCCGCCGAGGGCGATCGTGTCGATGCCGCGGGCGCGCAGGATGAAGTCGAGGTTCGTGGTCGCGAACGTGTCGAGGCCGCGCTTGCCCTCGACCACCACGTCACCCTGCTGCGGAGCGAGCTCGTCGATGATCTCGGAGCCCCACTCACCCTTGACGAAGGCGGTCGAGTCGACAACGCCCTTGAGGATCCCGTAGGGATGCTGGGAGAGCTCGCCGTAGCCCGGTACGAAGGTGATCGGCGCGTGCACGATGGTCGCCCCGGCCGCTCGCGCCGCCTCAACGAGCCGGCGCGTGTTGTCGAGCATGCCGGTGCTCTCCATCACGCCCTGAACCGCGTCATGGAGAACGCCGCCCTCCGATGTGAAGTCGTTCTGATACTCGATCAGGACGACAGCGGTTCGCTTCGGATCGAACGACATGGAGGGCCTCCTTGCGACTCGACTTCGGAGGCCCACTCTAACCGAGGTCAGCGCCCGCTACCTGTGGGCGCTGACCTTCGTGGTGCCGGTCGCGGCCCAGCCCGCGCCGCTCGCCTTGAAGGCGATCTTCACCGTGTACGTGCCGGCCTTCAGGCGCTTCGGCAGGCGCAGCCGCCGCTTGGTCTGGCCGGCGGACAGCCCCACGCTCAGACGCGAGATCACCTTCTTGCCGCGAGTCAGGCTGAGCGAGAGCCGCCCGGCCTGGCTGGCGTTTGCGCTCACCACCAGCTGCCTCACCTTGCCGATCCTGATCCGCATGGGCACCTGGAGCGTGAGGCTTCCGATCTGGAGGCCGCCGGCGCCCGGCGTCGTGCCCGGGTTCGGGGTGCCCGGATCCGGCGTGGCGGGAGTCGGGGTGCCGGGGTCGGGAGTGCCCGGATCCGGCGTGGGGACGCTCCGGTCGAGCGTGACCGTGTCGCACTGGGCATCCGACAGGTTCGCCTGCGTCGCCGAGGCCGTCTGAGTCGCCGAGGACGGGTTGTCCGGCACGGAGGCATCGGCGCTCCGTGCGCACACGGTCACGGGGCCGTCCGGCAGCTGGGACGCATCCGTGGTGCAGGAGAACGTCGTGCTCTTGCCGGGCGCGCCCGGGACGCTGCACTGGGCGGAATAGTCGAACTGGGTGCACGGATCCGAGCCGGCCGTCACGCACGTCCAGGTGGAGGGATAGGGGCCGGCCACGTCGTCGCCGAAGGCCACCTGAACCGGAATGGAGCTGTCCTTGGTGGACGCGTCGCCACTCGCGACGGTTACCGCGATGGCCGGCTTGCTCCGGTCGATGGTCGTGTAGGTGCGCTTGCCCATGTTGGTGCCCGCCGAGCACGAGTTCGGCCCGTCGGAGATCCACAGGGAGTCGTTTGGGAAGGTGTACTGGCCCTGCACGCAGATCCCGTACTGGCCGCCGTGCTGCAGGTTCGCGACGCCGCTCCAGTTCGCCCAGAACACGCCGCTCGAGACGTTGTTCACGGTCTGCTCGCTGACCGGCGAGTTGTTCGCGTAGTAGCTCACCTTCAGCCGGTAGGCGCCTACACCGCTCGGCACCGTGGTGCGGAACCACTGGGTGTTCTGGGTCGAGCTGGTGTAGGCCGGCTCGCCGGTGCCCTCGGGCACGACGTCGGCGGCAGCGGGTCCGGCCGCGGCAAGCGCGGCGGCACAAACGATCAGGATGCACAGGGGGTTCAGGAGTCTCTTGTTCACGGACTCCACCTTGGCCGCGATCGCCCATCCGCACATCGGGGCCACCCCCATACGCGTCCCTGATCTTCCCCGTACGGGACCCCCTACTCCTGCAGGATGACCCCGCTGGGCGGCTAGGCGGCTTCGTCGCGGCGCGCGCGCTCGCGCGGGGCGAAGAAGGCGGAGGCGCTGATGCCGCGGTCGTAGTCCGACCAGCTGGCGCCGTCGGCGAGCGTCTTCTCGATCCGGTCGAAGCTCCCGAGGTTCCCGCCGAGGTTGTCCACGAAGTGGACCAGCGTGGCCTCGCGGGTGCACGGGACCACCGGACTCCCGTGCTCGAGCTTGCCGTGATGGCTCAGGATGATGTGGAGGAGGCCCTCCGCCTCGTCGGCGGGAAAGCCGTCGATCCGCTCGATCTCGCGCCGGACCATGTAGTAGCCGAGCGGGATCTCGCCGAGCAGCTTGCCGCGGTCGGTGAGCTCGATCGCCCCGTTGGTGCTCGCGTACATCTGCGTCTTGCCGATGTCGTGGAGCAGGGCGCCTGTCACGGCGAGGTCGCGGTCGAGCCCGGCCCGGAACGGCCCGGCCGCCAGCGCGCTCACACCCTGGGCCACCGAGAGACAGTGCTCGAGCAGCCCGTGCCTGTAGGCCTGGTGGTAGTACTTCGCCGCCGGCGCGGAGTGGTACGCGGCACCGGTCTCGGTGCCCCGGTCGATCAGCCGGCCGAGCAGCGCGCGGAGGTGCGGCCGCTGGACCGTCTCCACGAGCGCGTCGAGGTCGGCGGCCATCTGCTCGTACGGCACCGGCGGCGCCTCGGTGAGGTCGCCCAGCTCGTACTCGTGCTCCCCGGCCACCCGCATCCGCTTCACGGTCACGGCGGCGCCGTAGCGCTCGTCCACCGAATAGCGCCCCAGGATTCGGACGACCGCGCCGGCCGGGCACACGGGAGCGAGAGCGTCCACCTCGTCCCAGATGACGGCCTCGACCGCGCCCGACCTGTCGCCCAGCTGGAGCTTCAGGAACGGCTCGCCGTTGCGCCGCTGGCGCCTTGTGTGGGCGCGCACCACGAACACCTCGTTCACGTCCTGGCCGTCGGCCAGGTCGCGCACGAAGCACCGAGTTGTGGTCAGCGTGGTCTGCTCCATCGGGATTGCCACGGTAAGGCTGGAGCCGGACGGTTTACCCTCCCGCGCCATGGGTGTGCTGATCGCCGGCGGGACTGGCGCCCTGGGCAGCGCCGTGGTGCGCGAGCTGCTCGACGCGGGCTACGACTGCACGGTCACGTGGGTCGTCGAGAAGGAGCTCGAGCGGGCCCGCGCGGAGCTTGGCGACAGCGCCACCTTCGTGCGCGCCGACCTGATCGATCCGGCCGGCGGCGCGGACGAGGCGGTGGCCTCCGTGGACGGCCTCGAGGCCGTTGTCGACCTGGTCGGTGGCTTCTCCGACGGACCGCTCGTCCACGAGACGAGCTGGGAGGAGTTCGACCGGATGCTCCGTCTCAACATCGCGCCGGCCTTCAACCTGGCGCACGCGGCCATGCCGCGGCTGGTGGAGCGCGGCGGCGGGGCGTTCGTGGCTGTGTCGGCGCGCGCCGCGCTGCGGCCCTTCAGTGGGGCGGCCGGCTACATCACCGCGAAGGCGGCAGTGATCGCGTTCATACAGGCGCTCGACGCGGAGTACCGCAAGGAGGGCGTGCGCGCGAACGCGATCCTGCCGAGCGTCATCGACACGCCCGCCAACCGGGCGGGCCAGCCGGACGCCGATCACTCGAAGTGGGTGCAGCCGGCCGCGATCGCGAAGGTCGTGCGCCATCTCGTCTCGGACGACGCTGCCGTCACGAGCGGCGGAGCGATTCCGGTCTACGGTCGCGCCTAGGTTCAGGCTCCGCGGTTCCGGGCAGACCGCAGAGTAGGAAACCCGACCGGGGAGGATTCGTGGGCTCTCGAGTGTCGTTCCACAGCCGGGCGCGCGTGGGGATCGCCGCCGCCCTGGTGCTCGTCGCTACCGCGGTGATGGGCACCGCGACGGCGGATGCCAAGAGGCACTCCGGCGGTCGCATGGACCGCGTCGATCACATCGTGGTCATCTACCAGGAGAACCACAGCTTCGACAACCTCTGGGGGCGCTGGGAGGGCGTACGAGGCCTCCGCTCGGCCGACGCCGCTCACACGCGGCAGGTCAAGCAGGACGGAACCCTGTTCAAGTGCCTGCCCCAGGACGACGTGAACCTCACGGCACCGGATCCGCTGAGCGACCAGTGCCACGACACGAACCCGACCGACGGCTCCACCTTCCACAGCCACTTCTTCAACGAGCGGCGTAGGTCGAACGACGGCAATCCCTTCCAGCTCGACGCCTACATCCCCGCGACCGCGAAGACCTGCCCGGACCCGAGCACGTTCGGCCCGGCGAACGGGGTCCGCGACCCGAACGGGCTCCCGGGCGGCTGCACGCGCGACCTGGTGCACCGCTTCTACCAGGAGCAGTACCAGCTCGACGGCGGCAAGCAGGACCGCTACACCACGGGCAGCGACGCGCTCGGCCTGACGCAGGGCTACTACGGCACCCGGCAGCTACCCATCTACCGCTACCTGCACCGCGGCGGGCATCCCCGCTACGCGATCTCGGACGCGTTCTTCCAGTCGGCCTTCGGCGGCTCGTTCCTGAACCACCAGTGGCTGATCGCCGCACGCACGCCGTTCTGGCCCGGGGCGCCGACGAGCGGCCCCGACAATCTCCACTCGATCACGGACACGAACGGCATGCCGATCAGCTATCCGTTCTACAAGGCGACCGGCGCGACGGCCGACTCGTCGCTGACGGAGAGCTGTCCCTCGACCCCGGCGCAGCACGACAACCCGCCGCGCGATCCCGCCCACGCGAACAGCGTGTGCGGCGACTGGGCGGTGAACACGACGCAACCCTTCTCGCAGCCGTACTCACCCGGGACGGGCCTCGCGCGGCGGCTTCCGCCCCAGAGCTCGGCGACCATCGGCGACCGCCTCAGCGCGGCCGGCCGGTCATGGGCCTGGTACGCGGGCGGCTGGTCGAACGCGGACGGACGTGTGGGCGATCCGGGCTGGACGAATGGCACCGGGCCGGTCACGCGCGGGACGAACACGAATGCCTGCCCGGATCCGAACGCGAAGTCGAACGCGGGCTGGCCGTTCTGCCCGGACAACCTGTTCCAGTTCCATCACCAGCCGTTCAACTACTACGCGCCCTACGCGCGCACCGGTGCGAACGGCGATGGGGCGCGGCCGGCGGCGGGAGTGCAGGACCTCCGCGACGAGCAGGAGTTCCTCGCGGCCGCGAACGCGTCGCGCAAGCGCTGCGAGCTACGCGACGTCTCGTTCATCAAGCCGGTCGGAGCCGAGAACGAGCACCCCGGCTACGCGAGCGAGCCGAACGGCAGCAACCATCTCGTCGACCTGCTCAAGGCGGTCGAGGGGAGCCGGTGCCGCAAGGACACCATGGTGATCGTGACCTACGACGAGTTCGGCGGCCAGTGGGACCACATGCCGCCCCCGGGCCAGGGCGGCACGTCAGGACCGCACGACGCCTGGGGCCCGGGCACGCGCATCCCGGCGCTGACGATCGCACCGGGGATCCGTGGCAAGTTCGTCGTGGACCGCGCCAAGCACGACACGACGTCGATCATGGCCACGATCGAGCATCGCTTCGCTCTCCCGCCCGTGAGCTCGCGCGACGCGGCGGTGCGTGACATGTCGACCGTGTTCAACGCAAACCGGGGACACGGCCGGCACCATCATCACTGACTGACAACTAGGGCCGGCGCGCCTGACCGCCGTAGTACTCGAGGGCGCGCCGGCCCAGCCGGCTCGTCACGTTGCCGTTCTGCATGGCGCCGATCGGCGCGCCGATGAACGGGATCAGCCGGCCGGCGTAGCGGCGAGCTATACGGCGTGCGACGTACTTGGCGAGCCGCAGGTGGAGCATCTCGGGACGGCGGCCCGTGATGGCCTTCTCCGCCAGCGCGAACGCGAGCCGCTTGCCCACGCCGTCGAGCGCCTCGCGCGCGTGGACTGGCGTGTCATATAGACCCTGGAGGGCCAGGTACTCGGCCGGGCGCATCGGGTGGTTCGGGTCGTATCCGTAGGCCGCCGCGATATACCAGACCATCCTGCTCTGAAGCCAGAGGAGCGCCACCAGATCCGGCGCCGCGGTGACGATGCCGCCGATCCCGAGCGCGCCGCCCTCCAGCTGAGCGAGCCGCACGTGCTTCTTCATGGCCACGCGCGCCAGCTCGGCCCGCGTGTGCCCCGGGCCCGCGATCCGGACCCACTCCTCGGCCTGCGGACCGAACCGCTCGGCGGCGGCCAGCGCGATGTACTCGGGCGCGCGGTCGGGCTCGGCGAGGATTCGCTCCCACACCCGCTTCGGCGGCCCCTCGATCTGGTCGATCTGAACTGTTTCCGGCACGGCGCGCAGGGTAGCCTCAAGGCATGGCCACAGACTCCGCCACCACCCCCTCGGCAGGGATCCTCAGCGACGACATGCGGGACGACCGCGAGCAGCTCGTCGAGCTCCTCACGCGCGCGTACTGGATGGAGATCGAGACGGTGATGAGCTACATCGCGAACTCGATCAACCCGGACGGCGTGCGTGCACAGGAGATCATCGAGTCGCTCGAGACGGACATCCAGGAGGAGCTCGGCCACGCGCGCAGGTTCGGGCAGCGAATCAAGGAGCTGTACGGCGTCGTGCCGGGCTCACTCGACTTCCAGGCGGAGCAGTCCTACCTCCAGCCGCCGGACGAGCAGACGGACATCGTCCACATCATCAAGGGCGTGATCGAGGCCGAGACGGGCGCGATCAACCACTACAACCGCATCATCGAGTTCTGCGAGGGGCGCGACCCGGTGACGCAGGACATGGTTATCGAGATCCTCTCCGACGAGGAGGGCCACCGCCGCCTGTTCGAGGGGTTCCTGCGGGAGTACAAGGCCGAGGGCCTCGCCTAGCCGCCAAGCGCGTCCGCCAGCAGCACCACGATCCCGAACACGCCCGCCAGCACGGCGACGATCCCGACGACCTTCGGATCGGGTCCGCCGTGGATCCCGGTCTCGTGCACCGCGGTGTGGCCCTTCCCGCGCTGGAGCAGCCAGCGGTTCACCGGGTAGGCGGCGAAGCCCGCGACGAACAGCGCGAACGAGAGCGAGCCCCAGAACAGGACGTCGCCGAGGCCGGCGTCCATCGCGCCCGGGATGACGACGATGATCGCGTTGTCCACGATCTCCATCACGGTGATCGAGAGCGTGTCCGAGGCGAGCGCGATCGGGACCACGACGGCCAGCGCCAGTCCCGCACGCAGCAGCGGCAGGCTCGTCAGCGAATAGCCGAACACGAACGCGAGCAGGATCCCCAGCGCGATCGTCGGCCCGTTCGCCAGCCCGAGCGCGGTGCCGATCGCAACACCGGCAATCTCACCGATCGCGCAGCCGGTCAGGCAATGAAGCGTGGCGCTGAGCGCCATGCCGTTGACGTCCATCTGGTGACCGGCGTGGTCGTGCATGCTGAAATCCCAGCATGCCGCACTCGCTCTCCGGCTCGACCGACGGCATGGTGCAGCTCGCAGGCGGCGAGTTCCTGATGGGGAATGCCGGCCCTCACTCGTACCCGGACGACGGTGAGGGACCGGTCAGGCGGGTGCATCTCGACCCGTTTTGGATCGACGCCCGCGCCGTCTCGAATGCCGACTTCGCGCGTTTCGTCGAGGAGACCGCGCACGTGACCGAGGCGGAGCGCTTCGGCTGGTCGTTTGTGTTCGGCGGGCTGCTCCCTGACGATTTCCCGCCCACCCGTGGGGTGGCCCACGCGCCCTGGTGGCGGCAAGTGGAGGGCGCCGACTGGCGCCGGCCCGAGGGTCCGCGGTCGGATCTCGACGGGAGGCTGGACCACCCGGTCGTGCACGTCAGCTGGAACGATGTCCAGGCCTACTGCGCGTGGGCTGAGAAGCGCCTACCGACCGAAGCTGAGTGGGAGTACGCAGCGCGCGGTGGGCTCGAGGGGAAGCTGTTCCCCTGGGGCGACGAGCTCGAGCCCGGCGGTGAGCACCGCATGAACGTCTGGCAGGGCGCATTCCCGGCCGAGAACACCGTGGCTGACGGCTTCTACGGCACGTGCCCCGTGGACGAGTACCCCCCGAACGGCTTCGGCCTCCACAACACGACCGGCAATGTCTGGGAGTGGTGCGCGGACTGGTTCCAGCCAGGCGGAGCCAACCGATCGACACGCGGCGGCTCCTACCTGTGCCACCACTCGTACTGCGAGCGCTACCGCGTGGCGGCCCGTAACTCGCTGACACCCGACTCCACAACGGGGAACACGGGATTTCGCTGCGTCCGCGACCTGCGGTGAACCGGTTCACCCAAAGCAGGTGATGCGCGGTCACCTCACGGGCCGCGAGAGTCCGTTCAACCTTCGAGGGGAGTTCTTGTGCAGCGCGACGTCCTGCCGGTGCCCGACCGGCCGCATGATGGCCCGATCACCTACGACGCGAAGGATCCGGATACCTCCTTCGCGCCCATCGAGCCGCTGCGCCCGCCGGCGGGTGCGCCGAATGTGCTGATCGTGCTGCTCGACGACGTGGGCTTCGGCGCCTCCAGCGCGTTCGGAGGGCCGTGCTCGACCCCCGTCGCCGAGCGACTGGCCGCGAACGGGTTGAAGTACAACCGCTTCCACACGACGGCGCTGTGCTCGCCGACCCGCCAGGCGCTGCTGACAGGGCGCAACCACCACTCCGTGGGCATGGGCGGAATAACGGAGATCGCCACGTCGGCGCCGGGGTACAACTCGATTCGCCCCAACACCGCGGCGCCGCTGGCCGAGACGCTCAAGCTGAACGGCTACTCGACCGCGCAGTTCGGCAAGTGCCACGAGGTGCCGGTCTGGGAGACGAGCCCGTTGGGCCCGTTCGACGCCTGGCCCAGCGGCGGCGGTGGGTTCGAGCACTTCTACGGCTTCATCGGGGGCGAGACCAACCAGTACGCGCCGGCGCTCTACGAGGGAACGGCTCCGATCGAGCCGGACCGGACCCCGGAGGAGGGCTACCACCTCACGGAGGACATGACCGACCGCGCCATCGACTGGATCCGCCAGCAGAAGGCGCTGATGCCCGACAAGCCGTTCTTCGCCTATTTCGCGCCCGGCTCCACGCACGCGCCACACCATGTGCCGCTCGAGTGGTCCGACAAGTACAGGGGCAGCTTCGACACGGGGTGGGATGCGCTGCGCGAGGAGACCTTCACTCGCCAGAAGGAGCTCGGAGTGATCCCGCCCGAGGCCGAGCTCACCGACCGGCCCGAGGAGATCCCGGCCTGGGAGGACATGCCCGACGATCTCAAGCCGGTCCTCGCGCGCCAGATGGAGGTCTACGCCGGCTTCCTCGAGCACACCGACCATCACGTCGGCCGGCTCATCGACGCGCTCGAGGACCTCGAGGTCCTCGACGACACGCTCGTCTATTACATCGTCGGCGACAACGGCGCATCCGCGGAGGGGACCCCGCGGGGCACGTTCAACGAGACGATCCCGCTCAACGGGGCGGCCGAGATCGAGACGACGGAATTCATGGCGGCGCGAATCGACGAGTTCGGCACGATCGCCGCCAACAACCACTACGCGGTGGGCTGGGCACACGCCATGGACACGCCCTACCAGTGGACCAAGCAGGTGGCCTCGCACTGGGGCGGCACCCGCAACGGCGCGGTCGTCCACTGGCCGAACGGGTTCACCGCCCGCGGCGAGGTGCGCGCCCAGTTCAGCCACGTGATCGACGTGGCGGCGACGGTGCTCGACGCGGCCGGTCTACCCGCGCCGACATTCGTCCACGGCGTGCAGCAGATGCCGCTGCACGGAAGAAGCATGGTCCCCACCTTCAACGACCCGGCCGCACCCGAGCACCGCGAGACCCAGTACTTCGAGATGTTCGTCAACCGCGGCGTCTACCACCGGGGCTGGACTGCGGTCACCCGCCACAGCACGCCGTGGCTCCTCGCCGAGACCCCGCCAATCGACGCCGACGTCTGGGAGCTCTACGCACCCGACGACTGGACGCAGGCCAACGACCTGGCGGAGGAGCAGTCCGAGAAGCTCGCCGAGCTCCAGCGCCTGTTCCTGATCGAAGCAGCCCGCTACAACGTGCTGCCGCTCGACGACCGCCGCGCCGAGCGGTTCAATGCCGACCTCGCCGGCCGCCCTCAGCTCATCCGCGGAAAGTCGCAGCTCCTCTACGAGGGAATGGGCCGGTTGTCGGAGAACTCGGTCCTCGTCATCAAGAACAAGTCACACGCCATCACGGCGCAGATCGAGGTGCCCGAGGGTGGCGCCGAGGGCGTGATTGTGGCCCAGGGCGGCGCGTACGCCGGCTGGAGCCTCTACCTCCACGAGGGCCGCCCGGCCTACTGCTACAACTTCTTCGGCCTCCAGCGGTTCAAGATCTACGGGGAGCACCCTGTGCCCGCCGGCGAGCATCAGATCCGCATGGAGTTCGCCTATGACGGTGGCGGCCTGGCCAAGGGCGGCGATGTCACGCTCTACGTCGACGGCGACAAGGTCGGCGAGGGTCGCGTGGAGCACACCGTGCCCATGCTCTTCTCCGCGGACGAGACTCTGGACCTCGGTCGCGACAGCGCCACCCCCGTCAGCGACGACCACGGGACCGACAACGGCTTCACGGGCCGGGTGCGCTGGGTCCAAGTCGACATCGACGAGGCCGCCGAGGACCTGGACCATCTGATCGGCCCGGACGAGCTCCTGCGCGTGGCGATGGCACGGCAATGACCTACCAGATGCGCCAGAAGCTGCTCTCGATTGGCGACGACTATTGGATCGAGGACGACCAGGGGAGGCGGGCCTTCCGTGTCGACGGCAAGGCTCTGCGTGTCCGCAAGACGTTCGTGCTCGAGGACGCGGACGGCAACGAGGTCGCGAAGATCCAGGAGCGCAAGCTGAGCGTTCGCGACAAGATGGCGATCGAACGGGGAGGCGACTCGCTGGCGACGGTCCGGAAGGCGCTCGTCGGTATCCGCGACCGCTTCTCGATCGACGTCGCGGGCGGCGACGAGTTGCGCGCAAAGGGCAACTTCGTCGATCACGAGTACGAGATCGACCGGGACGGACGAACGGTCGCGACGGTGTCGAAGCGCTGGTTCAGGGTGCGGGACACCTACGGTGTGGAAATCGCGCCGGGTGAGGATGACGCGCTCGTTCTGGCGATCGCGGTCTGCGTCGACGCGCTGTCCCATCGGGGGAACTAGGGCGCTCCGGGCTCCTAGGCCCGCTCTCAGGGGGAATGGCGAGGGCCAGAATCGAACTGGCGACACCACGATTTTCAGTCGTGTGCTCTACCAACTGAGCTACCTCGCCTATCAGCGGGTCGATGGTAGCCATCCGCGGAGCACTCTTTCCAGCTCGTCCGGCTGATCGAGCTGGATCAGGTGGCCCGCGTCGTCGATCAGCTCGAGCTCCGCGCCCGGGATCAGGCTCGCGAGCCGGTGCGCGCGATCGACCGGGATCCAGGTGTCATCGGTGCCCCACACGACGAGCACCGGCAGGTCGATCGCCGGGTAGAGCGGCTCGATGTCGTCGGTGTAGGCCTGGTCGGCCTCGGCGATCTGGTGGTAGAAGGCTGCCTGGCCGGCCTCACCGAGCCAGGGCGCCACGAGCATGTCGGCCTGCTCCGGGGTGAGGCCGGTGTGGCTCGCGCCCGCGATGTAGGCACGCACGATTCCCTCGTGGATCGCGGGCGGGACGGCCATGAACACCTCCGGGTGGTGTCGCACCAGCCGGAAGAAGTCGGATCCCCACGGCGCGAGGGCCACGACGTCCACCAGGGCCAGTGACGCGAACCGCGAGCCGTGGAGCAGGTGCGCCCTGAGCGCCACCGCGCCGCCGTAATCGTGTGCGATCACGTGCGGAGCGTCGAGGTGCCAGTGCTCCAGCAGGTCGTGGAACAGCTCGCCCTGGATGTCGAGCGACACGCCGTGCTCCGCGTCCTTCGACGATTCCCCGTAGCCTGGCATGTCCCAGAGGTACGTCGTGTATTCGGAGCTGAACGCCTCGGCGATGGGCGCCCACAGCCGCGACGACCATGGCGTTCCGTGGCACAGGACCACGGGCGGTCCGGTGCCGCGGCGGGACCAACGGACGTGCCGGCCTCGCCAGCCGACGTCCT
Source organism: Thermoleophilaceae bacterium (assembly GCA_040509835.1). Lineage (GTDB taxonomy): Bacteria > Actinomycetota > Thermoleophilia > Solirubrobacterales > Thermoleophilaceae > JACVRW01. The sequence goes on along the minus strand of JBEVKE010000136.1, from coordinate 8,173 downwards.
CAGCCATGCGGCGCCGCCGCCCGGGGGTTTCGAGAAGCGCCGAGGTTCGCGGCGAACCCGGCGCGCTGCTCGAAGACCAGGTCGCGCGCCGTGTCCAGCGCGCTCGCCACCGCGCCCAGGACGATCGCGTCTTGGGCGAGCTCGCCCTCGGCCACGGGCGGCGCCAGCGGTGTGAGCTCCGCGAGGCGGCGCTCCAGCGGCGGGCGGAGGAGATCGATGTTGCTGCCGATGCCGCCGCCGAGCAGGACGAACTCGGGGTCCACGATCGCCGCGACCGTGCCCACCACCAGCGCCAGCCGGTCCGCCTCGGCCTCGACGGCGGCGAGCGCCACCTCGTCGCCGGCACGGGCGGCTGAGAACACCCGCTTGGCCGATGTCGCGCCCGTCATCCCCAGGCGCTTGGCCGTCCGGACCACGGCGTCGGCGGACGCCGCCTCCTCGAGGATGCCGCGCCGCCTGGCGTCGCGCCCGCGGGCCGGCTCGTCGTCGGCGCCGAGCGGCAGGTAACCGACCTCGCCGGCCGCCCCGTGCGCGCCCCGGTAGAGCTCGCCGTCGATGATCACGCCCATCCCGATCCCGGTGCCGACGGACACGTACACGAACGTGCGCGCGTCGCGGCCGCTGCCGTACGTGCGCTCGCCGACCGCCGCGAGGTTCGCGTCGTTGTCGAGCGTGACCGTCGGCCGGAGCGCCTCGCGCAGCGAGCTCATCACGCCGGGACGGCTCCAGCCGGGCAGGTTCGGAGCGTGCCGCAGCCGGTCGCTGTCCGGGTCGAACACGCCGGGCCCGCCCACGACGGTGTGGGCGACCCGCCTCCAGGTGAGGCCGGCGGCCGCCACCACCTCGTGCGCGACCTCGCCCACGGACTTCACCAGGGCCGCGGCACCGCGCGCGCGGTTGCGCTCGTCGCGGCGCGCGACGATGTCGCCGGACAGGTCGGCTGCCGCCACGCGAATCCAAGCGCGCCCGATGTCGATGCCGAGCACGTAGCCCGCGGTGGGGTCGGCCTCGTACAGCATCGCCGTGCGGCCCATCGACGGGCTCGCCGGGCCCACCCGCCGGACGAGGCCCGCCGCCTCCAGGTTGGCGAGCGCCTGGGAGACCGTCGGCTTCGACAGGCCCGCTATTCGGGCGAGCCCGGGGCGAGAGGAGCGCCCCGCAGCGCGGAGGTGATCGAGGACGGCGCGCTCGTTGTGAGCACGGAGCAGCCGGGGGGTGCCCGGAGGCGCCGCGTCCGCTGGCCACTCTTGACCGGACATAGTTAAGAAACTATCTTATCTTTCGTGGCGGAGCGAACCGCTGACGAACCCGGGCGCGACTTCGTGCTCGGCATCGACTTCGGAGGCACGAAGATCGCGCTGGCAACAGCGAGCCTGGACGGCGGCCTGCTCGAGTCGGACCGGCTCGACACCGACGCTGGGCGCGGCGCCTCCCAGGCCGTCGATCGCGCGGTCGCGCGCGCCGAGGAGCTGATGGCCGCCACCGCCCGGAGCGAAGGGGGCCGGTGCGTTGCGGTGTCGGCCGTCAGCCCGGGCATCGTCTACGAGGACCGTGTCGCGCTTGCCCCGAACGTGCCGGGCTGGCAGGAGCTCGAGCTGCCCGCCCTGCTGCGCGAGCGCTTCGACGGCGCGCGGTCGGCGGTCGGCACGGACGTGAAGGCCGCGGCCGTCGCGGAGCTGCGCTGGGGGAGCCTCCGCGGCGCCGACCCGGCGATCCTGCTGATCCTCGGCACCGGCATCGCCGCGGCCATCGTCGCGGGCGGCCAGGTGATCCACGGCGCGAACGGCGCGGCCGGCGAGATCGGCTACAGCCTGCGCGGCGCCTGCGAGACGACCGGTGTGGCGGAGGGCCACGCGCCACTCGAGGAGTTCGCGGGCGGCCGGGCCATCGGCGAGCGCGCCACCGAGCTCCTCGGCGAGCCGATGACCGCCGCCGGCGTCTTCGACCACCCCGACCCGCGCGCACGCGAGCTGCTCGACGCGGCACTCGACGCGCTGGCCGTGCAGGTGGCGAACATGGCGATCGCGCTCGACCCGGCCCGGATCGCGGTCGGGGGCGGGCTCATGAGCAGGGCGGACTCGATCCTCGGTGCGCTCGAGCGGCGCCTGAGCGTGGCCGCGCCGTTCCCGCCCGAGCTCGTGCCCGCCGAGTTCGTGCACGACGGCCCGCTGCGCGGGGCGATCGCGCTCGCGCTCGACGAGGTGGCCGCATGAGCGGCGAGCGCATGCGCGCCGAGATGGCCGAGCAGCCGGACGCGCTCCGCCGGCTCGCCGAGCGCTTCGACGAGGACGCGGCCGCCGTGCGCGGCGTCCTGCCCGACCCGCTCGCCGGGGTGGTCTTCCTCGCGCGCGGCTCGTCGGACAACGCCGCCGTCTACGGCCGCTACCTCGCCGAGCTGGCCTCGGGCCGCCCGGCCGGGCTCGCGGCCCCAAGCCTCCACACGCTGTACGACGCACCCGCGCGCTACGACGGCTTCCTCGTCGTGGCGATCAGCCAGTCGGGCGAGACGCCGGAGATCGTGACCGTCTGCCGGCGCCTCGGCGAGGCCGGCGCGCGCACCGTGGCGGTGGTCAACGACGCGGACAGCCCACTCGGCGCCGCTGCGGATGCCGTGCTCGCCCTGGGTGTGGGTCCGGAGCGCGCAGTGCCGGCGACGAAGACGGTGACCGGCCAGATGCTGGCGGTGGCCGCGGTGGCCGCTGCCACCGGACCGGTGCCGTTCGGCGCCGAGGAGCTGGCCGCCATGCCCGCCGCGATCCGCGCCGTGCTCGACGACCACGAGCCTGCGAACCGGCTCGCCACACGATGGGCGGAGACGGCGCGGCTGTTCGTCGCGGCCCGCGGACTCATGTACGCGGCGGCGCTCGAGGCCGCGCTCAAGATCAAGGAGACCACGGGCATCCTCGCCGAGGGCATCTCGGCGGCCGACCTCCGCCACGGGCCGATCGGGGTCGCGCGCGGCGACGTGCCCGTGCTCGCCCTGGACGGTGGCGGCGCGGGGCGCGAGGACGTGCGCGCGGTGGCCGAGCTCGCACGCGAGCGGGGGGCGCCGGTGGCGGTGTGTGGGGACGACGAGGACGCCGAGCTGCCGTTGCCGCCCCGAGTCCCGGAGGCGCTCGCGGTCTTCCCGGCGACCGTGCGTGCGCAGCAGCTCGCGGCGGCCATGGCCTCCGCTCGCGGCATCGACCCCGACGCGCCGGCCGGGCTCACGAAGGTCACCCCAACGGAGTGAAAGGAGCAGGAATGAAGAGCAGGTCCAGCATGTCCACGTTCGCGGTGTTTGCAGTAGCGGCGCTCTTCGCGCTCGGCCTCGCCGCGTGCGGAGGCGACGACGACTCGAGCACGAGCGGGGGTGGCGGTGGAGGCGGAGACGGAGGAGGAGGCGGCGGCAAGACGATCGCCCTGCTGCTCCCCGAGACCAAGACCACCCGCTACGAGGAGAAGGACAGGCCGCTCTTCACGGACAAGGTCAAGGAGCTGTGCCCCGACTGCGAGGTCTTCTACCAGAACGCCAGCCAGGATCCGAACAAGCAGCAGCAGCAGGCCGAGGCGGCGATCACGAAGGGCGCGAGCGTACTCGTGCTCGACGCGGTCGACGTGTCGTCGGTCGGCCCGATCGTCCAGCACGCGAACCAGAAGAACATCCCGGTGATCGCGTACGACCGGCTGATCCCGGATCAGGACATCGCCTTCTACGTGTCGTTCGACAACGTGAAGCAGGGCCGCGTCCAGGCGCAGACGCTCGTGGACAAGCTCGGCTCCGGCGCGAAGGGCAAGTCGATCGTGATGGTGAACGGCGCCCCGACCGACCCGAGCGCGGGCGATTACAAGAAGGGCGCTCACCAGGTGCTCGACAAGAGCGGCCTGAAGATCGCGAAGGAGTTCGACACGCCCGACTGGAGCCCGGACAAGGCGCAGACCGAGATGGAGCAATCGATCACGGCGCTCGGCAAGGACGGCTTCGTGGGCGCCTACTCGGCCAACGACGGCATGGCGGGCGGCATCATCGCGGCGCTCAAGGGCGCCGGCATCGACCCGCAGTCGAAGCCTGTCACGGGCGGCGACTCCGAGGCGGCCGCGATCCAGCGGATCCTGACCGGCGAGCAGCTGTCGACGATCTACCTGGCCATCAAGCAGCAGGCCGAGACCTCGGCCCAGCTCGCGGTGGACGCGGCGCACGGAAAGATGGACCCGGACGGCCTGGCCAAGGACAAGGTCGACAACGGGTCCAAGCAGGTCGACTCGGTGCTCCTGTCGCCGATCGCGGTGACGAAGGACAACATCCAGGACACCGTCATCAAGGACGGCTTCCTGACCGTCGACGAGATCTGCACGGGCAAGTACGCCGCGGCGTGCAAGGAGGCCGGACTCCAGTAGCGCCGGCGTAACCTTGGGGGGATGGACCAGTCGCTGCCGATCGCCTGCACGCTCAGCTCAAGCGACCTCGTGTCGCGGATGGAGGAGCTGCGGGCGCTCGGCGGCGACGGGCTCCTCTCGGTGTCCGAGTTCCCGGGCCGCGCCGAGCTCCGGTTCCGGCCTGACGGGGAGATCCGCAGGCGGGTCGAGGCGGCCGCGGCCGCCGAGGCGGAGTGCTGCGCGTTCCTCGACTTCCGCGTGGACTCCGAAGACAACGCGACCGTGCTCACGATCGCAGCGCCGACCGGCGGCGCCGAGGCGATCCCGCAGGTGGTGGCCGCGGTCGCGGGCGCCGCGCGGAGCTAGGCCGCGAGCGCGGACGACGCCTCGCCGCTGCGGGCGAGCTCAGCCATCTCGCGGCTGTCCTTTGTCGAGATCAGCACCAGCGCGAGCAGCGCGCCGATCGCCGCTATCACACCCCCGGCGAAGAATGCCGCCTGGAAGCCCTCGGTGAGCGCCACCTTGGGGTTGCTTACGCCAGACGCGAACACGTCCTGCGTACGGTTCGTCGCGATCGTGGAGAGGATCGCGAGGCCCAGCGCGCCACCCACCTGCTGCGACGTGTTGATCAGGCCGGACGCCAGTCCCGCCTCGTCCGGCTTGGTTCCCGTGACGGCGCCGATCGTGACGGGCACGAACGAGAGCCCGAGCCCGACCGCGGCCAGCATCTCGGGGAACAGGACGTCTCCCACGTAGCTCCCGCCCGGCGCGCTCACGCGGCTGAACCAGAACAGGCCGGCCGCCGTGAACACAAGCCCGGTGACGAGCACGGGCTTGAAGCCGAAGCGCGCGACGAGCTGCGACGCGCCACCGGCCGAGATGATGATCAGCCCGGCGAGCGGCAGGTAGGCGAGGCCGGCCTTCAGCGGGTCGTACCCGAGCACCTGCTGCATGTAGAGCGAGATGAAGAAGAACATCGCGAACAACGACATGCCCAGCAGCAGGCCGATCACGTTCGAGCCCCGAAGCGTGCGCAGCCTGAAGATCGAGAACGGGATCAGCGGGTAGCGCCGCCGCAGCTCTATCACGACGAAGCTAGCCAGCAGGACGAGTGACAGCGCGCCCAGCCCGATGGTCTGTGCGGAGCCCCAGCCGGCATCGTTCGCGTCGACCAGCGTGTAGACGAGCAGCGCAAGCCCGGCGGTCACGGTGACCGCGCCCGCCACGTCCCAGGACGGATTCGACCTGTCGCGGCTCTCGTCGAGGATGCGCGGCGCGATCAGAGCGGCCGCGATGCCGATCGGGGTGTTCACGAACAGCACCCATTCCCAGCCGGCCCACTCGGTGAGCATGCCGCCGGCCAGCACGCCCACGGCTCCGCCGGAGCCCGCCACAGCGCCCCAGACCGCAAGCGCCCTGTTGCGCTCGGCCCCCTCCGCGAACGTGGTCGTGAGGATTGCCAGGGCGGATGGCGAGATCAGCGCGGCGCCGAGGCCCTGCACGGCGCGCGCGATCACCAGCCAGATGTCGCTCTGCGCGAGTCCGCCCGCGAGCGAGGCGAGCGCGAACACCCACATCCCGACGATGAAGACCCGCCGCCGCCCGAGCAGGTCGGCCAGCCGGCCGCCGAGCAACAGGAAGCCGCCGAAGAAGAGCGTGTAGGCGTTCACCACCCACGACAGGTCGTTCTGGGCGAAATCCAGGTCGCGGCCGATGGACGGCAGCGCGACGTTCACGATCGACGCGTCCAGCACCACGACGAATTGGGCGGTCGCGAGGAGGGCGAGCGCCATGTTCTTGGAGCGCATCGCGTCGAGACTAGACTGCGCGCCCCGATGGGCCGTCTCCTCTCAGTGATCCTTGTCCTTGCCGTGCTCGCAATCGCAGGTTGCGGGGGCGGAGAGGGCTCCGGCAGCGCGCTTGGCTCGGCCCTGTCCGTGCTCCCCAAGGACGCGTCCGTGGCCGTTGCCATCGACACGAACGTCGACGGCGATCAGTACAAGGCGCTCAACAAGCTGCTCGAGAAGTTCCCGTTCAGCGGCCAGATCAAGAGCAGCCTTCTGCAGCAGCTCGAGCAGTCCGCCGGCGGCGTGAACTTCAACGACGACATCAAGCCGGTGCTCGGCAACCCGATCGTCGTGGGGGCCACCACAGCCACGTCGAACGACGTCGTCGCCGCCATGAAGGCGAAGGACAAGGGCAAGCTCGACGACCTCGTGTCGAAGGCGAAGGCGCAGAAGATCGGGGAGGCCTCGGGCGCGACCCTCTACAAGGACGGCGACTCGGTCTTCGCGGTCAAGGACGACCTGATCGTCTTCGCAAACGACGAAGCGCAGCTGAAGAGCGCGCTCGCACGCGCCGATGGGGACGACCACCTTGACGAGCAGACCTTCAACGACAGCCTGAGCGGCCTGCCGGACCCGGCGCTCGCGCGCGTTTACGTGGATGTCGAGGCGCTGCTGAAGCGCGACCCGAGCGCGAGGGATGCCCGCAGGGTGAAGTGGATCGCCGCGCTTCGCCAAGTCGGCGCGACCGTGACGGCAAAGGACAACGCGCTCGACATCGACTTCCGCGCGCGCACCGAGGGCGATCTCTCGGAAGAGGACCTCCCGATCGCCTCGGGCGACAAGGCGCCCCCGGTCATCAAACGGCGCGGTGAGGTGGGGCTCGGCATCCGCGACCTCGCCCACATCGTCCACTTCGCGGAGAACGCCGGCCAGTCGATCGACCCGTCCGGCTTCGGCGACTACGAGCGGGCGAAGAAGACGATCGACAAGCAGCTGGGGGTGAGCCTCGACGACGACCTGATCGCGCAGCTCACGGGGAACGTGTCGGCGACGGTCGCACTCGACGGCGGCTTCGGCGTGCGAGCGGAGCTGAAGGACCCACAGGCGTTCGAGAAGACGCTGGCGAGGGTGGCCGACGTCCTGCCGAGCTTCGCCAAGGGCGCGGGCTTCGGCACCGTGGGGCTGTCGAAGCCGAAGGCGGGGCAGAAGTTCTACGCGCTTGCACAGCCCGACGGCGACGCGGTGATCTTCGGAGTGGTGAATGGCGTGCTTGTGGTTGCCAACGACGCAAAGCGGGCGGCCGCAGTGGCCGCCGCCGAGCCGGTGGACGTGCCGGGCGCAAGCGGCTCGGTGACGCTGAGCGCGGACGCCGAGCAGCTCGTGAACCGGATCCTCATCCAGTACGGCCCGACCCTCGGGCTCGGCGACCTGGGTTCCCTCGGCGTCGGCATGTTCGCGCGCCCGCTCGGCGACCTGGACGGCTGGATGTCCGCCAGCCCGGACGAGCTGCGCGGCAAGCTCACCCTCGCCGTCGAGTAGCGCGCGTCTTCGCCCCCAGCGTCCGATCGGCCTCGTCGAGCCACTCGAGTCCGACCACGCCACCCGCAACGGGGGCGCCCCAGGGCGACCTCCTCGGGCTCCGGTGGCCGCCTGAAGTCGATGGAGGGCACCTTGGCGCTGCCGTTGATCGAGGTTGTCGCCGGTCGGTAGCAGGGGGCGGAAGGCGGCTGACGGCAGGACCGAGCGCCTAGCCGTTGAACGCGGTGGGATGGGCGTGGAGTTCTTCGCGACCGCCGACGAGTTCGAGGCCTGGCTGGAGGCCAACGGCGCCGACGCCGACGAGGTGCTCGTCCGGATGGCCAAGAAGCACACCGGTGTCGCGTCGCTCGACTGGGCCGGCGCCGTCGACGTGGCGCTGTGCTTCGGCTGGATCGACGGGCGCTCGAAGCGCATCGACGACGACTGGTTCGTGCAGCGCTTCACGCCGCGGCGCCCGCAGAGCACGTGGTCGAAGGTCAACCGCCAGAAGG
>JBEVKE010000135.1:0-10188 GCA_040509835.1 Thermoleophilaceae bacterium | reverse complement strand
GCCTCCTCGGTGCCGGCGACCACCAGGTCGAGCGGCGACTCGAGCAGCCACTCCTCGTCGGGGTTGACGAGGAAGTTGCCCTCGGCGTCCTGCCCGATCCGCACGGCGCCCACGGGCACCGGGAAGGGGATGTCGGACACCATCAGCGCGGCGCTCGTGCCGTTCATCGCGAGGATGTCGTAGGGGTGCTCATGGTCGATCGACATGGGGATCGAAACGAGCTGCGTCTCGCGGTTCCAGCCCTTGGGGAAGAGCGGGCGCAGCGGCCTGTCGATCATGCGCGCGGTGAGCGTGGCCTTCTCGCCCGCCCTGCCCTCGCGCCTAAAGAAGCTTCCGGGAATCTTGCCCGCGGCGTACATCCGCTCCTCGACGTCGACCGTCAGAGGAAGGAAGTCCACATCGCGCGGGTTCCCCGCGGTTGCGGTACACAGGACCATCGTCTCGCCCGCCTGAACTACGACGGACCCGCTGGCCTGCTTGGCGTACTTGCCGGTCTCGAAGCTGATCGAGCCTTCGCCGATCTCTAGGGAGACCCGGCTGACACCGTCATTCATAGTGTTCCTTTCAGCCGCCTCCGGTTGGCGGCACTGCTAATTCGTTCCGTTGCGAACCCGCTCGACTCTAGCGGAGCCGCCAGCGGGAGAGCGTCCTGCGGGCCTTGGAACGAGTCGAGGCGAAGCGCTTGTGCACGAGGCCGATCTCGCGCAGCTTTCCGCTGTGCACCTTCGATACGGCGTCAGGAGGCGGAACGCAACGCCCTACCGAAACTTGCGTCCGGCACGCCGGGATGCGGCTCCCCGGCGACGAACTGCGTAGGCGTGGTGGCCACGCCGGCCCTGATTCCGCTCCGGAAATCGGCGTCGATTCGCTCGGCCGTCGCGGGCGAGCGGCGGTCCGCCTCGAAGCGGTCCAGATCGAGGCCGAGCCGCGTCGCCCTGTCCCACAGATGGGGGTCGTCGAGGTGACCCTGATCCTCGAGCAGCGAGTCGTGCATCTCCCAGAATTTCCCCTGGAGGCCGGCGGCCTCGGCGGCCGCGGCCAGCACGCGGGCGCGCGGATGCTTCGAGGTGACCGGGAAGTGCCGGAACACGCGCGTGATCGGCAGCTCCTTGAGGATCAGGTGCGCCTTCGCACAGTACGGGCACTCGAGGTCCGCGTACTCGATGACCACCGGGCCCGTGCCGCGCGTGTGGTCGGCCGGGCCGGGCTCAGGCGGCGGTGCGCTGCTCCAGCGCGTCAAAGATGAGGTTCGCGCCGGGGATCTCGAGCGGCGGAGAGAGGTGGGACCAGTGGACGACGCTATCGGGACCGACCATGACGAGCGCCCGGCCCGCCACGCCGTGGTCCTCGGACCAGACGCCGTAGGCCTTCGCGACCTCGCCCTTCGGATGGAAATCGGCGAGCAGCGGGATGAAGAGGCCCTGGTGATGCCGAAACGCCTTGTGGCAGAAGGCGCCGTCGACCGAGATGCCCACGAGCTTCGCCCCCTGCTCCTCGAGCTGCGGGAGCACCTCCTGGTAGACGCTCAGCTGGTCGGTGCAGACCGGGCTGAAGTCGGCGGGATAGAAAACCAGGACCACGGTCCCGCCGCTGAAGTCCGAGAGCGAGACCCGGTTGCCGTCCTGATCGGGAAGTGAGAAAGCCGGCGCCGGAGAGCCGGGCCCGATCATCGCCGAAGCCCGAGCTCCTGAATCAACGACCGGTAGCGCTCGATGTCCGAGCTCTGGAGATAGCGAAGCAGCCTGCGCCGCTTTCCGACGAGCATGAGCAGCCCACGCCGGGAGTGATGATCCTTGCGATGACTCCGCAGATGCTCGGTGAGCTCGTTGATCCTCGCCGTGAGCAGCGCGACCTGGACCTCGGTGGAACCGGTGTCCCCATCCGCGCGCCCGTACTTGGCGACGATCTCCTGCTTCTTCTCGGCAGCAAGGCTCATGTGCGACGGAAAACCGTAGCAGGGAAAGGGCGCCCCTCCGGGCCTTCATAGAAGGTCAGTCGGACCGGTGCGAGAGAACGTTCACGATCGTGCCGCTCGGCTCGCGAAGCATGAAGCGTCGAACGCCCCAGTCCTCGTCACGTAGGGGATAGGCGATCTCAAGCCCCCGCTCCATAACCTTTGCGTGGATCGCGTCCACGTCATCGACCTCGACCGAGATGCCGGGCGCGGCAGGATCGTCGGTGCCGACGATGGTCACCTGGGCCGTGGGGTTGGTCGGCGACACGACGGTCACGACCCAGCCCAGGTCCATCGCCACCTCGAAGCCGAGCAACTCCGTGAAGAAATCGCGCGACTCGCCGGCGCGGTCTGAGCTGATGTTCGGCACCGCCCTGTTGATCGTCACGAGTCGTCGTTCTATCAGAGGCCGGTCAGCGGTCAGCCGGGGCGCGCGAATGCGTGGGAGGCGCGCACCAGCGATTCGATGACGTCCAGCTCCTCCTCGTCGCGTGGTGCGTAGAGCATCACCGCGGTCTGGGGGATCCGGCCGATCAGGGCGGCTGGGTGTGGCTCCGCCCAGCCGGCGTCGATCGCCTCGCGGGCCGTTTCCACCGGCAGCATCGCGTGCAGGCTGTGGTCCGGCGACGGGTGGAGGTGGGCGAACTCGCGCTCGATCAGGAATGCCTCGGGCGGGCCTGCCGGCTCGCCGCGCGCCAGGATCAGCGCGCGGGCGCCCGGGACGGAGATGCGGCTCGGCTCCTCGCTGACGCCGGGCAGCGCGAACACCCGCTCCGCCAGCTCCTCGACCCAGCGCAGATCGGTCGGCTGCTGGTCCAGCTGGGTGTGCGGATTGGTCGGCGTCGTGCGCGGCCGATCACCTGCCCGGGCGGGGAGCTGCGCCATCGTCCGAGTGTACGGAGGCCCGCGCGGAGCGGTAGCGTCGCGTGAACGTGGCGGACGCGGTCTTCTACTACGACTTCAACTCGCCGTACGCGTACCTTGCGGCCGAGCGCATCGACGACCTCGTCCCGGGCGCCGAGTGGCGACCGATCGCGTTCGCGATCCTGCTCAACCAGCTCGGCGAGCTCGACAGGCGGCTCACGAACCTGGACATGACGCCGATCGTCGAGGAGGTCACGGCGAGGGCGTCGGACCGTGGCCTGCCGCCCTTCGCGCCGCCGGAGCTGTGGCCGGTCGGGAGCTGGTCGCTCACACCCCTGCGGGCGGCACTCGTGGCGGAGGAGCTCGGCCGCCAGCGCGAGTTCGTGCGCGCCGCGTTCCGCAAGTCGTTCGTTGAGAGCCGCTGCCTTGCCGAGATCGACAACGTGATCGCGTCGGCAACCGACGCCGGCCTGGACGGAGACGAGATCGCCGCCGGCATCCAGCGCGACGACGTCAAGGACCGCCTCAAGCAGAACACCGCAGAGGCGCTCGAGCGCGGCGTCAGAGGCATCCCGACGCTCGCGATCGGCGACGAGCTGTTCTGGGGAGACGACCGCCTCGAGCAGGCCGCGAATGTTAAGAATGGTTGAGGGGTCTGACCCCTAACGTCGGGCTGATCCGGCGCGCGTTCGACGCCTACACCCGCGGCGACATCGACGGGGTCCTCGCCCTGTGCGCCGACGACATCCTGATCACCCAGACCCCCGAGGTGGCCGCGACCGGCGTCCCAACCGAGCAGCACGGCCACGACGGCGTGCTGGAGGCATTCGGCATCTGGCCGAACCAGTGGGACGACTTCGAGATCGAGATCCAGCGGATCGTGGCCGACCCGGGGGACCACGTGGTCGTCTCCACCCTCCAGCGCGGCCGCGGCAAGCAGAGCGGCGTCGAGGTCGAGGCCGAGTTCTTCTTCACGTTCGCCGTCCGCGACGGAAAGGTCGCCGAGTGGCGCATCTTCTTCGACGAGGCGGAGGCGCTCGCGGCGACCCGGCCCGGCGGCTAGGTCTGGCCGGCGCCGAGCGCGTCGCGCGCGGCCGCCAGCCGCGTGCGCCCCTCCTCGATCGAGCGGCGCGCCTCGTACATCTCGACCTCGCTCGGATCCCGCGTCGAGAGCAGCCGGTTCGCGCGCTCGTACAGGTTGAGCACGCGCTCGTACTCCTCCCGGCCTCGCGGGCTCGCGTTCGGCATGTCCACGTCGAGGTCGAGCGGCTCGAGCTCCTCGCCGAGCGCCACCAGGCCGTCGCGGGCGTCGCCCTCGTCGAGCTCCTCGCGGTCCTGAGCCGCCGCGCGGCGGCGGCGGAGAGCCATGAGCAGGGCGATGGCCCCGATCAGGAACGGCAGGGCGATCGCGGCGGCGACGATCAGCAATCCGATCCGGAAGTCGTCGCCGATGTCATCGCCCACGTCGTGGGGGCGCGGCGTGGCCGGCGTCGACGGCGGCGGGGCGTTCAGATCCGAGTCGGCGCCCGGATCGACCTCCGCGATGCCGTCCACGGCGGCGAGCAGCTGGGCGTCGAGTCCCTCCGACCGGTGCGACTCCACCGCGGCGCGGACCGCGGCAGCCGTGGGCTCCACCACCCTGTGCGAGGTGACCACGTGGAAGCCCGACCCGGTCGTGACGACCAGCGAGCCGCGCCGGCCCGGCATCGCCTGGTCGATCGCGTTCGCTAGCGCGCCCAGGCCGCCGGCGCGCTGAGCCCTGCCGAGAGAGACGACCGCGATCTGGATCCGGCCGATGTCGGCGTCCACGATCCGCAGCCGCACCTGACCCCGCTGCGGCACGGTGAGCAGCCGGCGCTGCGACTCAGCCACGTACACCGGGTCGGACCGCAGGGCGGTTGCCACCTGGCGCGCCGTGGCGGCCGCGGATGCGCTCGCGGCCGCCCAGCAGGCGATCGCCGTGGCGAGGACGAGTGCGCCGCCGATCCGGGCCGAGAGCCTCACCGGCCAAGCCTCCCACGGTGGGGCGACGCCGGGTGCTACTGTTAACCGAGTGGTTAACGATTCGTTCAAGGCGCTTTCCCACCCCATCCGCCGGGGCATCGTCGAGCGGCTGGCCGCCGGCCCCGCGACCGTGGGCGACGCAACCGACGGGTTCGGGGTCTCGAAGCCCGCCATCACGAAGCACCTCAAGGTGCTCGAGGACACGGGGGTCGTGAGGCGCGAGGTCATCGGCCGCACGCACCGCCTGTCGCTCGAGCCGGACGTGCTCAGCGAGGCCGCCGACTGGATGGATCGCCAGAGAGCTCTGTGGGGCCGCATGTTCGACGTAGTGGACGAGTACCTGAAGGAGGAAGGCAGGAAGTGAACGCACAAACCGTCGTGTCAGCAGAGGAATGGCAGCAGGCGCGCGATGCGCTGCTCGTCAAGGAGAAGGAACACACCCGCGCGCGCGACGCACTCGCCGCGGAACGCCGGCGGATGCCATGGATGTCCGTCGGCAAGGAGTACGCCTTCGAGGGCCCGAACGGGCCGGCAACGCTGCTCGACCTGTTCGAGGGGCGCCGCCAGCTCGTCGTCTACCGCTTCTTCTACGAGGACGACGTCAAGGGCTTCCCGGAGCACGGGTGCCCGGGGTGCTCCTTCCTGGCGGACCAGGTGGGCCATCTCGCCCACCTGAACGCGCGCGACACCACGCTCGTCTTCGCGTCCCGGGCGCCCCAGGAGGACATCGCGCGGTGGAAGGCCCGGATGGGCTGGGACATGCCCTGGTACACGATCACGAGCGACTGGGACAGCGACTTCGGCGTCCGTGAGTGGCACGGCACGAACGCCTTCATCCGCGACGGCGATCAGGTCTACCGCACCTACTTCATCGACTCCCGCGGGGATGAGGCGATGGGCAGCACCTGGAGCTACCTGGACATCACGGCGCTCGGGCGCCAGGAGGAGTGGGAGGACTCGCCCGAGGGCTACCCGCAGACCGCGCCGTACCAGTGGTGGCGCCTCCACGACGAATACGAGCCGGCGGCGGCGCGGTGAGCGAAGCCACCACGCTCCGGATGGAGCGCACCTTCCACGCGCCCGCCCAGGCGGTGTTCGACGCCTGGACGAACGAGGAGGTGATCCGGCGCTGGTGGCACGCCGAGCACGACTGGGAGACGACCGTGGCGGACGTGGACCTGCGCGTGGGCGGCGAGGTCCGGGTCGTGATGCGCGATCCGCACGAGGACGTCGAGTACGGCGGCGGCGGCCGCTACACCGAGATCGACCCGCCCCGCCGGCTCGCGTTCACGTGGATCTGGGACGGCAACGACACCCGCCAGCTGATCGAGCTCGACTTCCAGGAGGCGGAGGGGGTAACCACCGTCCGGTTCACCCACAGCGACCTGTGGGACGAGGAGGCGGTTCGCTCCCACGAGGGCGGCTGGAGCAGGGCGTTCGACAACCTCGAGCGCGAGCTCACTGGGTGAAGGTCTCGATCCCTCCGCCGTCCACGTCGTTCCCGGCGCCGCCGGCCGCACTGTCCGTCCCGGCGCCGCCCGTGAACGTGTCGTTGCCGGGGCCGCCGAACATCGTGTCGTCGTTGTTGTCCCCGTTGATCGTGTCGTCGCCCTGGCTGCCCACGAGGATGTCGTTCCCGTCGCCGCCGTTCAGGGTGAGTCCGACGCTCGAGTTGGCGAGCCCCGACGCGCTCACGATGTCGTCGCCGGCGGAGGTATTGACCGTCAGGTCGTCATTGGCCGACTCGGCGTTGGTGATCGCGACGCTGTAGTCGGGCCGGCTCGCGGTGACCGATCCTCCGCTGCCCGACAGCGCCATCACGTCGACGCCGACGGTGCCGTTCAGGGTGACCGCGTCGGCGGCGGCGTCGCCCGCGCCGTTCACGCCCAGGTTCAGGTTCACGTTCGTGACGTCGGTGGCGGCGAGGTCGTTGACCGTGACATTGTCGATGCCGCCGAGCGAGTTCACGGTGAGCACCTCGACGTCGTCGGTGTCCATGACGATGTTGCCGACGTTCCGCGTGAACAGGAGGCGGCCGCCATTCGAGGAGGCGGCGAAGATCTCGGCGCCGGCCGAACCGTTGAAGAGCAGCGTGTCCGTGCCGCTCTGTCCCTCCACGATGTCGCTGCCGTCGCCCGGGTCCCAGACGAAGGTGTCGTTGCCGTTGCCCATGAAGGCGGTGTCGTTGCCACCGTTGCCGTCGGTCGTGTCGTTGCCCTCGCCACCGATGAGGATGTCCCCCCCGTTGCCGCCGTTCAGGGTGTCGTTCGCGTCGCCTCCATCGAGCGTGAGCCTGACGAGCGCCGCTAGCCCGACGCCGCCCGACAGGGTGTCGTTCCCGCCCAGACCGTTGACTGTGAGCGCGTCGTTCGCCGCCTCGGAGCTCGCGATGTTCACCTGTGACCCGAGGCCGGTCACCTGAACCGCTCCGTTCACGGCCGCGGCCTGGATCACATCCGCGCCCCCGGTTCCGTTCACGCTCACGGAGTCGACGCTGGCATCGCCGGCGTTGTTGACTCCGAGGTCGAGTGCGGTGGTGGTCACGCCGGTCCCGGCGAGGGAGCCCACGGCGACGGCGTCCGCGCCACCGAGCGCAGCGAGGGACACGGTCTCGAGGCCGCCCAGGTCCATGGAGATCGCGCCGAGGTTCCGGGTCAGCGTTGCACGCGTTCCGTTGGGGCCGATCCCGAAGATCTCGGCGGCCGCGGAGCCGTTGAACTGGAGCGTGTCGGCGCCGGCATCCCCGTCGACCTTGTCGCTGCCGTCGCCCGGATCCCACGTGAACGTGTCGGCGCCGTCTCCGAGCGAGGCCGTGTCGGCGCCCGCGTTGCCGTCGGCGTTGTCGTTGCCGGGGCCGCCGGTCAGGGTGTCGTTGCCGGGGCCGCCGGTGAGGGTGTCGTCGCCGTCGCCGCCGTCGAGCGCCACTGCCACCAGGCTCGTGGCCGCCGTCAGGGTGTCGTTGCCGCCGAGCCCGTTGAGCGTCACCCTGTCGCTGCCGGCCTGGCCTCCGCTCACCTGGAGCGGCGTGCCGAAGCCTGACACTTGAACCGCGCCGCCAGGGCCGTCTGCCGCCTGGAGCGCGTCCGCGCCGCCCGTCCCGTTCACCGCGACGTCGTCGCCGGCGCCGTCGCCGCCGAGATCGACGTTGATGCTCGTGACCCCGGCGCCGCTGAGGTCCGCGACCGACACGGAGTCGCCGCCGCCTCCGGGGGCGATGACGAGCGACTCGACGCCCGCCGCGCTCACCCCCGGGAGCCCGCCGCGAGACAGCGCCAGCCGGCCCGCGCTGGCGGCCGCGCCGAGCGCGTCGGCTCCGCCGGATCCCTCGAAGCGAAGAGTGTCCGAGCCGGCCTCGCCCTCGACCGCGTCGCCCTCGTCGGCCGGGCCGGCCGCGAACGTGTCGTCGCCGTCGCCCATCGACGTGCTGTCGTTCCCGGCGCCCATCGACGCGGTGTCGTTGCCGGCCCCCATGGAGGCGTTGTCATTCCCGGCGTCGCCGGACGCCGAGTCGTTGCCCGCGCCGCCCGTGAAGGAGTCGTCGCCGGTGCCCCCGGTCAACGAGTCGTTGCCGCGTCCACCGGCGACCCGGTCGCGTCCGGCGTCGCCTGTCAGCGTGTCGTTCCCCGCGCCGCCCGCCACGCGATCGTTGCCGGCGCCGCCGCCGATGCGGTCGTTCCCGCGGCCGCCGTCTATCCGGTCGTTGCCACGGCCGCCGGTGATGCGGTCGTTGCCGCCGCCGCCGAGGATCTTGTCGGGGCCGCAGGTGCCCTTGAGCACGTCGGCGCGCGACGTGCCCCTGATCGTCTTTCCCTTGCAAGCGGCGAATGCGGAGGGCGCGCACAGCAATGCGACGGCGAGCGCGGCCAGCACCGCCAGGACCCACGACCTGGCTCTCACGCGAAGAACCTAACCGCGATCGGTGCCGAGCGCCACCGCCTCGATCTCCACGAGCTGGCCGGTGAAGCCGAGGGCGGCCACGCCGAGGAGCGTGCTCGGCGGGCCGTCGCTGCCGAATAGGTCCTCCACGACCGCCCACGCGGCGAGCAGGTCGGCGTGGTCACTCGACGCCACGTAGACCGTCGTCTTCATCACGTCCTCGAGGCCGCAGCCCGCGGCGCGGAGCGCCACCACCAGGTTGTCCAGCGTTTGGCGCATCTGAGCCGCCACGTCGCCCGGGCCGACGACGCGGCCATCGGCATCCAACGGACAGGCTCCGGCCGTGAAGACCGTGCCCCTCTCCGGGGCGACCGCCACGTACGAGTACGGCACGCCGTCGTACAGCTCGGGCGGGTTGATCAGCTCACGAGGCACGCTGGCAGTATCCCTCCGGGGCCGGTTAGGGTCCCGCGATGGACCGCGATCCGTCTCACATCATGCAGGTGGGCATGGGCTTCTGGCCCTCGAAGACCGTGCTGTCGGCAGTCGAGCTCGAGCTGTTCAGCCAGCTCGGATCGGGGTCGATGACCGGCGAGGAGGTGGCCGAGCGGATCGGGCTGCATTCGCGCGCCACCTACGACTTCCTGGACACGCTCGTCGCGCTCGCTCTCCTAGAGCGGGACGGCGACGGGCCGGACGGCCGCTATCGCAACACCCCGGACACCGCCGTCTTCCTCGACAAGAACAGCCCTGCCTACATCGGCGGGATTCTCGAGATGGCGAATGCCCGCCTCTACCGATTCTGGGGCGATCTGACGGAGGCGCTCCAGACCGGTAGCCCGCAGAACGAGATCAAGCACACGGGCCAAGCGATGTTCGAGGAGCTGTACAGCGATCCCGCCCGCCTCGAGCAGTTCATGGGCGCGATGGCCGGCATCTCGCGCGGCAACTTCGAGGCGCTTGCCGAGAAGTTCGACTTCTCGAGGTACCGGACGGTCTGCGACGTGGGCGGCGCCACCGGCGTGCTGAGCATGGTGCTCGCCAGGCACCACCCTCACCTCGCCTGTACGACCTACGACCTGCCGGTCGTGGCGCCGATCGCGGAGAGGGCGATAGCGGCGGCGGGGCTCTCGGACCGCGTGTCCGTGGCCTCGGGCGACTTCTTCGCGGACGGGCTTCCCAAGGCCGACGTGATCACGATGGGCCTGATCCTCCACGACTGGAATCTCGACCGGAAGCTCCAGCTGATCCGGTCGGCCTACGACGCGCTGCCTGACGGCGGCGCCTTCATCGTCGTCGAGAACCTGATCGACGACGCGCGGCGTGAGAACGCGTTCGGGCTGATGATGTCGCTGAACATGCTGATCGAGTTCGGCGACGCCTTCGACTACACCGGAGCCGACTTCGCGGGCTGGTGCAAGGAAACCGGCTTCAGCGACGTCGAGATCCTGCCGCTCACCGGCCCCGCCAGCGCCGGGATCGCCTACAAG
>JBEVKE010000134.1:0-13492 GCA_040509835.1 Thermoleophilaceae bacterium | reverse complement strand
AGTCGGCCTGGAGCACGGCCAGGATGTTGCCCGCCGGGTCCCTGAACCAGGCGATCGTGGGCCCGTTGTCGCGCGCGATGCCCTTCTCGTCCTGGTCGAAGCCGTCGTAGCGCTCCATCGCGATGCCGCGAGCAGTGAGCTCGTCGACCGCGGCTTCCACGTCCTCGACTGGGAAGTTCAGGATCGTGTAGGTGGCCGGCGCGAAGTCCGCCTTCGGGTAGATGAGCGTCGACCGGTCGCCGGGAAGGTCGAGCGAGAGCACTCCCATCGGGCCGTCGCTGACCGTGAGCCCGAGCGTCTCGCCGTAGAACGAGCGCGCGGTGTCCAGGTCGTCGACCGCGAAGCTGCTGAATGCGTGAACGTTGGAGAACATGCCTACTTAGACCCGTTCGACGCCGCGGACTCATCGGTCAATCGCTCCGGCAGCCCGAAGCTCTCGAACGTCGCGTACAGGCGCGCGGGGTCGATCTGCTCGTCGGGCCAGCGCGCATACGACTCGCCGTCCGGGATGTCGGTCGCGCGTGTCACGAAGGCGTCCACGGCGCTGATCCGGTCGCCACGGAACGTGAGCACGTTGAGCGCGAAGGGCATGTATGCCCCCTCGCCCTCGTCCCAGATGTAGAACGCCAGCGCGGGCTGTCCGTTCGCGCGCGTAATGAGCGGCCGCCAGCGCCAGGTGCCCGACAGCGGCCAGCCGGCGAGGAAGATGCGGATCGACTCCTCGCCGCCGAACCAGGACGCGAGCGGAGGCATGGAGAACGTCGCGTCCTCGGCGAGGATCTCCATCACGGTCTCGACGTCGCACTGTTCCCACGCCTCCAGGTAGCGCTCGACGATCTCGCGCACGCGCTCGTCGCCCAGCTCGCGGAGGGTCGCCTGCTGGCTCTGCTCGGGCCCCCGCTCCTCGATCGTCTTCCGCGCGCGCTGAAGCGCGCTGTTCACCGAGGCCACCGAGGTCTCGAGCGTGTCCGCCGTCTCCTGCGCGGAGAAGCCGAGCACCTCGCGGATGATCAGCACCGCGCGCTGGGTCGCCGGAAGCAGCTGGAGCGCGGCCACGAACGCGAGCTCGACGGCCTCGCGCTGCTCGAAGCGCGCCTCCGGGCCGGCCAGCCCGTCCTCCACGCCGATCAGCTCGTCGGGATACGGCTCGATCCAGACCGACTCGACCACCGGTGCGCCGGGGCCGCCATGGGGGTCGGAGGCGGCGGCGTAGTCCACGGGCAGCACCCGCTTCGGCCGCCGCTCGATCTGGTTCAGGCAGGTGTTCGTCGCGATCGTGTAGAGCCAGGACTTGAGCGAGCTGCGGCCCTCGAAGCGGGCAAGCCCGCGCCACGCGCGGAGCGACACCTCCTGGAGGGCGTCCTCGGCGTCGTGCACGGAGCCGAGCATCCGGTAGCAGTGCGCGTGGAGCTGGCCCCGGTAGGGCTCGATCAGCCGGGCGAAGGCGGTCTCGTCGCCGGCTCGGGCGGTATCGAGGAGGGCGGCTTCCATGCCCCAGCACCTTAGTGCCGATGAGTGGCGGCCCGCGCTCCGGGGCAGCCCCGCGGCTTCGAGGGCTTCGGCGCGGTCGCTGAACTCGTCAACGCGAAGGATCCTCCCGTTGCGCAAGGTGTAGACCTCATACAGCCGCTGCTTGACTCTGACGCCGCTTCCCCGACCCCGACCCTGGAAACGGGCGATCACGAACACGTGGTCGCCGTTGCCGATGACTTCCTCAACGGTTGTGTCCGGCTCCTCCTCCCAAGCCTCCATCCAGCGTGCGTAATTCGCCCGGACGGCATCGGGGCCATACAACGGCCCTTCCTCGAGGGAGACCAACACGACGTACGGGTCACTGAGGGCAATGACGCGATCAAAATCCCCACGCGAGTACGCGTCCCAGAGTTCGCGGACAACCGCCACGTTCTCCAGTTTCGGCCCCCGGCCTAGTGCTTCGGTCCGGGGAAGCAGGCGATGTCGTACTGCGAAACCGCGTGGGTGTTCCCGTTCGCCTGCGAGGGGGTGCCGTCACTTCCGGCGTAGTGCGCTTCAGCGGTTGCGAAGCCACCGGTGCTGAAGCCGGGCGGCGGGGTGGCGCCGGCGTCCTCGCACGAAGCGTTCGGCTGCCCCGCAAGCGCCGGACCAGCGAAGCTCAGACAGACTGCCGCGATTGGGATAACGAGGAGCCTCCGCATGTGATCTCCGATCCGGTCTGGGACGACTACCGGGAGGTACGCGGAGTGCTCCCCGAGGGTTCGGATAAGGCGCGCGATATTCCCTTCGGCGGCGGTGCCGATGAGTTTTCGGCCGCCGCCGGGTCTTTGGGACAGATGACCAGGCCAGTCGTGCACCTCGAACTGCACACGAGCGACCTCGCCGGCGCGCGTGAGTTCTATTCCGGCCTGTGCGATTGGCGAGCCGAGCGCATCACCGTGCCGAGCGGCTCCTACCTCGCGCTCGCGATGGGCGGCCTCGGCGGTGGCATCGTCGAGTGCGCGGCACGGCGGCCGTTGTGGCTCCCCTACGTGGAGGTGCCGGACGTGCACCGGGCCACCGACCGCGCCCGCGAGCTGGGCGCCACCGTGGTGCTCGAGCCGCGCGAGGGGCCGGCCGGATGGCGCGGTGTCGTGGCGGCGCCGGCCGCCGGCGAGCTCGCCTTCTGGCAGCCGAAGCGCTAGGGCGTCGCCGCGGCCCGCGGCTCCAAACGGTACGCCGCCGCATCGAAGTGCTTGGTGCGGCGGCGGTACTCGAAGGTGTAGCCGGGCCACATGATCGAGTTGCGGCCGTTGCGGTCGAAGTACCAGCTGCTGCAGCCGCCGGTGTTCCAGACGCTGTCGGCGAGCCGCTCCTGGAGCTCGTCGTTGTAGGCGGCCTGGACCTCGGGATGCAGGTGGAACTCCGCCGCGCCTGTCCGCCGCAACGTTTCGAGGGCGTCGAGGGCGTACGCGATCTGGGACTCCAGCATGTAGACCATCGAGCTGTGGGCCAGGTTCACGTTCGGGCCGTACAGGAACAGGAAGTTTGGGAACCCCGCGACGGTGGTGCCGAGGTAGGCCTCCGGGCTGCCGCCCCAGACGTCGGCGAGCGAGCTCCCCTGGCGGCCGCGGATGCGCTCGGCGATCGGCAGCTCGGCGGGCTTGAAGCCGGTGGCGAGCACGAGCGTGTCGATCTCGCGCTCCACGCCGTCGCCGTCCACGATCGAGCGTTCGCGCAGCTCGCGCACGCCTGAGCTCACGAGGTCCACGTTCGGCTCCTGGATGGCTGGATACCACCTGCTCGATAGGAGGATCCGCTTGCAGAAGATCTCGTAGTCGGGGGTGAGCAGCGCGCGCAGCTCGGCGTCTGGGACCTGCCGGCGCAGGTGGAGCCGCGCGTTGAGTGCCTGCCACCTGGCCCAGCGGCGGTCGCGCTTCAGGCCAGGGGCCATCGACTCGACGGCCGCGTAGACGGCTGCGCGCGGAACCTTCTGACCGGGCGGCACGCGCCGGTACAGCTCCCTCATGCCGCGGGTGACCGCGTGGTCGGGATGCGGGATCACCCACGGCGGCGTCCGCTGGAACAGGTGCAGCCGCTCCACGATCGGCTGGATCTCGGGCACGACCTGGATCGCGGAGGCGCCCGAGCCGATCAGCGCGACGCGCTTTCCGGTGACGTCGTCGGAGTGGTCCCACGTGGCGGTGTGGAAGGCGTTGCCCTTGAAGTGCTCGAAGCCGGGCAGAGAGGGCGTGAACGGCTCGCTCAGGAGCCCGGGCGCGATCACCAGCACGCGCGCGGCCAGCGGACCGGTGGACGTCTCGAGCTCCCAGTGCTGCCCGTCGGCCACCCAGTGCGCGTCGAGCAGCTCCGAGTTCAGACGCACATGGGGGCGCACGCCGAAGCGGTCGGCGCATCCGCGCAGGTACTCGAAGATCTGGTCGCGCATCGGATAGGCGCGGTCCCAGTCCGGGTTGGGCGCGAACGAGAACGAGTAGAGGTTCGAGGGGATGTCGCACTGGCAGCCGGGATAGCTGTTGGACAGCCAGGTGCCGCCCACCTCCTCGCCGCGCTCGATCAGGACGAAGTCGGTCGTGCCGCGCTGCTTCAGCCGAATGGCCATCCCGAGCCCGGCGAAGCCGGCGCCGACGATCGCGACCTCGTGGACATGAGTTGCCTCCACGCGCGGCACGCTAGCCGAGCCGTATCTTGCGCCAATGGCCGATGCGAACGTCGACGTCGTCCGGCGTCTCTTCGCCGACTACGCCGAGGCCGGGGTGGATGCGGTCCTCCACGGTGCGGACGAGAACATCGTCATCGAAATCCCACCCGAGCTGTCCGCTGAGCCCGACACCTACCACGGGCACGAGGGCGTCCGGCTGTACTTCGCAGGCTTCGATGGAATGCTCGAGGACGTCCGGTACGAGGCGCTCGATCTCACGGCACGCGGCGACATCGTGATCGCCCACATCCGCCTCAGCGGCCGCGGTGTGAGCAGCGGCCTGGACGTGGCTATCGAGGTCTTCGTGGTCCACGAGCTCACGAACGGCAAGATCGTGCGCATCCGGCCGTACGCCGACCTCGAGGGCGCGCAGGCCGCGGCCGGCTAGCTCTCAGGCCACCAGCCCGGCTCGAGCTCGGCGTCCTTGTTCTCCGTGAACGGCGCGCCGAAGGCCAGCACCACGGCGCCGTCGGGCCCGGCCTCCATGCCACGCCACTCGCCCGGTGGGACGCGGATCGCGTCCCACTCCTCCGCCTCGATGAACTCGTCACCCACCGCGAAGCGCGCGCTGCCCTTCACGACGACGTAGATCTCCTCCTGCTCGGAGTGGACGTGGCCCCAGGGCGTGCGGACGTTCGGCTCGATCCGGAAGAGGCCGATGCCGCCCTTCGTGAGCTCGAGGTGCTTGCGGGCAAAACGCGCCTGGATGCCCTCGACGCCGAAGCCGGGCGCCATGTCCTCGACGTCAGTGACCAGGTTGACCTTCGTGTACTCGCTCACTAACCGGCCTCGGCCCGCTCCTTGAGGCCGTCGGCCGCGTCGCCGAGCAGGAAGTCGCGCACCTTCGTCTCCGCCGGGCCGCGCAGCAGTATGCCGAGCAAGCGCCCGGGGTCTGCCTCGAGCGCGTAGGTCGCACGGGTACGGCCGTCGCCGAGGTCGTCGAAGGTCCAGGATCCGATGAGTGACTTGGTGTCGCCCTTCTCCTGCACCCACCGGATCGCCGTGGGCGGCTCGTAGGAGAACCGGAGCGTGGCCTTGACGTTCTTCACCTTGGCGTCGGACTCGGTCTCGACCAGGAGCGCGCGCTTCTCGCCGTCCCGTTCGAGCACCTCCACGTCCTTGAGCGATCCCTGCCACTCGGGCGCGTGGTTGATGTCCGACGCGATCTCGTAACAGCGCTCCATCGGAGCGTCGATCTCGACGGAGCGCTCACCGCTGATCGTTCCCATGCCGGCGAGCCTATCCTGCTGTGCGCATGGAACCGGACGCCGTCGAGATCCGCGTGCTGGGGGCTCTGATCGAGAAGCAGCGCACCACGCCAGACGTGTATCCGCTGACGCTGAACGCGCTGCGGCTAGCGTGCAACCAGTCCACGAACCGCGACCCGGTCGTCGAGTACGACGAGAACACGATCCGCGGCGCGATCGAGCGGCTCGTGCACCGCAAGTGGGCGACGCTGGCGAGCTGGTCGAACCGGCGCTCGATGAAGTACCGGCAGACGCTCGACCGCGCGCTCGACCTGAGCGACGCCGACATGGCGGTCCTGGGCGTGCTGATGCTGCGCGGCCCGCAGACGCCGGGCGAGCTGAAGACGCGCACGGAGCGCCTGCACTCCTTCGCCGACATGACCGAGCTGGGCGAAACGCTGGAAGGGCTGAGCTCACGCGACCTCGTGCTTCGCCTGGACCGCCGGCCGGGGCAGCGCGAGGAGCGCTACGCGCAGCGGCTCGCGGAGGAGGCGGAGGACCTCCCCGCGGCGGTCCCGCCCGCCGCGGAGGAGCCCGCTCCGCAGGAGCGCGTTCCTGCCGAGCCCGGTCCTGCGGCGACCGGTCCGCAGGGCGCGGAGGAGCCCGCTCGTGCGGCGACCGCTCCGCCCGGCGGCGACGACGAGCGGATCCGGCGAATTGAGCGGCAGCTCGACGAGCTGCGCTCGGAGATCCGGGCGTTGCGCGAGGAGCTCGGCGCCTGAAGCGGTCTGTTTCGCTCGTCATCGAGGCCCCGGACGGTCTTCTGCTCGTCCGGCGGCCGGACGACGACGCGGACCTGCCCGGGGTCTGGGGCCTCCCGGCCGCGAGCCTCGCTGAGGGCGAGTCACATGAGGACGCCGTCCGGCGCGCCGCGCGCGAGAAGCTGGGTGTCGAGGTCCGCCCGCTCGAGGCCGTCGGCACCGACGGGGCCATGACGGATTTTCGCGCCGAGATCGTCACGGGAGACCCCTCTGTGCCACAGGCCGGGCCCAATACGCAGTACGCGGAGCTTCGCTGGGGCGAGCCGGCCGACCTCGTGCCCGCCGCCCGCAAGGGCTCACTCTGCTCGCGGGTGCTGCTGCGCGCCCGCGGCCTGGAGTGGAGCGGGTGAGCCCCCGGCCCGGACTGCTCGCGCGCGGACCCTGGCGCCCGGATCAGGTGGAGGCCGTCTGGCGCGCGGACGCCTACGAGCCGCCCGCCGAGCTCGACCGGATGGCCGACGGCGCGGTGGAGGGCCTGCGCGAGCGCGGCTCGCCGGCCCATGACGGCATGTCGACCCGGCTCGTCGCCTGGGACGCCGGCGACGACCACCTCCGGCTCGAGCTCCAGCCGGTGCGCTGGGCGCTGCGGCTGCTCGAGGATGCCTCGGACAGCCTCACCGCGCTGTGCGTGGTGCGCTCAGAGGACGGCCGCTGGCTCGCGGGCCGGCGGGCACACTGGGTGTCGAGCTGGGCTGGGCGCTGGGCGCTCGGCGCGGGCGGCTCCGTCGACCTCGGCGAGAGCCCCGTGGAGACGCTCACCCGTGAGCTTCAGGAGGAGTGGCGGCTGCGCCCCGACGACCTGTCGATCGAGGCGCTCGTGTGCCTGCCGAACGGCCTCAACATGCTCGTGGGCGTGGCCACCGTGCCAAACGACTGCCAGCCGGTCCCAGACGACGAGCACGACGAGTGGGCCTGGTGGCCGGCCCACACCGCCGACTGGCCGCCCGAGGCGGACGACCGCCTCAAGCTGATGGCAGACCTATTGGGCAGCTGACGCCGGTGCCGCCGAGCCCGCAGTAACCGTTCGGGTTCTTCGCCAGGTACTGCTGGTGGTAATCCTCGGCGTAGTAGAACTCGGGTGCGTCGACGATCTCGGTGGTGATCTCGCCGTAGCCGGCGTCGGTGAGCCGCTCCTGGAACATCTTGCGCGAGGCCTCGGCGGCCTGACGCTGAGCGTCCGAGGTCACGTAGATGCCGGAGCGGTACTGGGTCCCCACGTCATTGCCCTGCCGCATGCCCTGGGTCGGGTCATGGCCCTCCCAGAAGACGCGGAGCAGCTCGTCGTAGGAGACCTCCTCCGGGCGGAACGCCACGAGCACCACCTCGTTGTGGCCGGTGCGCCCGCTGCACACCTCCTCGTAGGTGGGGTTTGGGGTGAAGCCGCCGGCGTAGCCCGCCGCGGTCGTGTACACGCCGGGCGTCTGCCAGAAGCCGCGCTCGGCGCCCCAGAAGCAGCCCATGCCGAAGATCGCCGTCTCGACTCCCTCAGGGAAGGGCGGGAGGATCGGCGTTCCGAGCACGAAGTGCGTCTCGGGGACGTGGAAGGGGCGCTCGTCCCGGCCGGGGAGAGCGTCGGCCTGATCGGGCATCGCGGTCTTGTCGCGAAACAGGAAGCTCATATGCATTGACTGTAACGTCCGCTTCGCGCATGGAACTGGACTACTTCGCGCCCGATCTCACGGGCGAGCGCTTCCACGAGACGATCAACGCGCTGCGCAGGGAGACGTGGCTCGCGAAGTCGGACCTCGGCTGGTTCGTGCTCGACCGCGAGGCGGGATCCTTCTTCCTCCGCACCAAGAGCGCGACGTTCCCCGGCCTTCGGATCGCGGAGATGTTCGGCGTCGAGGAGGGGCCGCTGCTCGAGCAGATGCGGCGCAACATCCTTCACATCAACGGCGACGGTCACCGCCGTCTGCGCAATCTCGTGAACCCGGCCTTCACGCCCCGCGCGGCGGATCGCTGGCGGTCGGCGATGCGCGACTTCCTCGAGCGCCTGTGGGCCCCGCTCGAGGGCGCCGGCGGCTGCGAGTTCGTGGCCGACTTCGCCAAGCCCTACCCGTCGCTCACGATCGCCACGGTGATGGGCGCGCCGCTCGACGATGCGCCGAAGCTGCACGAGTGGTCGAACCTGATCCAGCGCCAGTTCGACCCGCACAGCCTGATGCACGAGCGGGAGGCGATCGAGCGCGCGTGCGCGGAGTTCTACGAGTGGGCTGGGGCGCTGATCGAGCGTCGGCGCGACGAGCCCGGCGACGACCTCATCTCGACGCTGATCGAGGCATCGCACGAGGGCGACAGGCTCGACGACGCGGAGTGCATGAACCTCGTCCTGAACGTGCTGGTGGGCGGCGTGGACACGACGCAGTCGCAGCTCGCCCATGGACTGCGCGTCTTCGCCGGGCACCCCGACCAGTGGGAGCTGCTCGCGGAGCGGCCCGAGCTGGCGCCGCCCGCGGTCGAGGAGCTCCTCCGCTACGAGCCGATCACGCCGTTCACCGCGCGCATCCTCCACGAGGACGTGGAGTACCGCGGAATGACCTTCAGGGAGAACGACATCGTCATGGTCTGCTCATTTGCGGGTAACCGGGATGGCGTGGACGGAGATCCCGAGGCCTTCGACATCACAGCCGACCGCGGCGACGCCAAGCCGCTCACCTTCGGCGCGGGCATCCACTACTGCCTGGGAGCCAACCTCGCACGCGCCGAGCTCCAGGAGGCGCTCGCCTTCCTCCCGGCGCGCATGCCCGGCCTGAGGCTCGACGGCGAGGCCGAGCTCGGCTCGATCCATGGCATCTACGGGCTGGAGCGCCTCCCGATCGCATGGACCTAGGGCTCGCGCACTTCCTGACCGACTACGGCATGCCGCCCACCGAGCTCGGCCCCAAGGTCGAGGAGCGCGGCTTCGAGTCACTCCTGCTCCCCGAGCACACGCACATCCCGGTGAGCCGTGACACGCCCTACCCCGGCGGCGGCGAGCTGCCGCCCGAGTACAGCCACACGGTCGATCCGTTCGCCGCGCTCGCGGCGATCGCGGCCGTGACCGAACGGATCATGATCGGCACCGGTGTCTGCCTGATCATCCAGCGCGACCCGATCGTCACGGCGAAGGAGGTGGCGACCGTCGATCAGATCTCCGGTGGGCGCTTCCTGTTCGGCGTGGGCGCGGGCTGGAACCGCGAGGAGATGGAGAACCACGGCACCGACTACCGCACCCGCTTCACGCGCATGCGCGAGAGCGTGGAGGCGATGAAGGCGATCTGGACCGAGGACGAGGCGGAGTACCACGGGAAGATCGTGGACTTCGACCCGATCTGGTGCTGGCCGAAGCCGGCCACGAAGCCGCACCCGCCAGTGCTCGTGGGCGGGGTGGGCGAGAAGGTGCTCGACCGCGTGGTGGCCTACGGCGACGGCTGGATTCCGAACAGGGTGAAGAACCCGGAGGACCTGGCTCCCCGGATCGCCGAGCTCCAGCGCCGCGCCGGGGAGGCCGGGCGCGCGCCGATCCCGGTCACGGTCTTCGGCGCGAAGTCCGACGTGCGGCTGCTCGAGCGACTCAGGGACGCCGGGGTGACCCGCTCGCTCTTCTACCTCCCGCCGGGCAATCCGGGCGAGGTGGAGCAGGCGCTGGACAGGCTGGCCGGGGTGGCGGCTCAGTGGGCCGGCTAGACGAGCTCGACCTGTCGCTGTCGCTGTCGAAGTCCGAGTTCGAGAAGCGGCTGGACGCCGCGCAGACGCGGCTCACGGCGCTCAGGCTGGCGCTCGGCGGAAAGCTGCCCGGCTATGAGGGGAGGCTAGGCCCCGGGCTCGCCGTTCTGTTCGAGGGCTGGGACGCGTCCGGCAAGGGGGGCGCCCTGAAGCGGCTGGTCGAGCCGCTCGATCCGCGGCACGTGCGCGTGGCGCAGTACGCGGCGCCGACCGAGACTGAGAAGCGCCACCACTTCCTGTGGCGCTTCTGGCCGGCGCTGCCCGGACTCGGCGGGATGACGGTGTTCGACCGCTCCTGGTACGGCCGCGTGCTGGTCGAGCGGGTGGAGGAATTCGCCACCCAGGAGGAGTGGGAGCGCGCCTACCCGACGATCGTCGGCTTCGAGAGGACGTTCAGCGCCGAAGGGGGCATGCTCGTCAAGTTCTGGATGCATGTCTCGCCGGAGGAGCAGCTGCAGCGCTTCGAGAAGCGCCAGGACAACCCGCTGAAGAGCTGGAAGATCACCGATGACGACTGGCGCAACCGTGAGAAGCGCCCTCTGTACGAGGAGGCGGTCGAGGACATGCTCGCGCGCACCGATCACCCGCAGGCGCCGTGGCACCTGGTCGAGGGGGACGACAAGCGCTTCGCGCGCGTGAAGGTGATCGAGACGGTGAACTCGGAGGTCGAGCGCGGGATGCGCGAGAGCGGCTTCCCGGTTCCGGCCGAGTCCTAGCCCGCGAACAGCGTCAGGTCCGGCTGCCTGACGCCCTTCAAGACCTCGACGTCAACTTCCACACACGCGATACCGCGCGCTTCGGCCAGGGTGCGTGCCTGCGGCTTGATCTGCTGCGCCGCGAGCATTCCACGACAGCGGTGAAGGCCGGGTTCCTCGCAGATGCGCTCCAGATACCGGGTCAACTGCTCCACGGCGTCGATCGTGGCCATTCGCTTGATCTCCACCGCCACGAACTCGTCGTTCTCGTCGCGGCACATGAGGTCCACCGGGCCGATGTCGGTGGGCCACTCACGCCGCATCAGCCGGAGTCCCTCGGGCGGCGCGTCGGCCAAGAGTTCCTGGAGCTCGCGCTCGACGCCCTCCTTCTCGAGCGCCGCGGCCTCGCCCATGTCGTGCGTCACGTCGGAGACCACCTCCGCGATGTGGATCTCGATGCGGTCCTCGGCGCCCTTCTTGCGCACCACGATCAGGCCGGGCTCCTCCTCGATGACGGTCGGCGGGGTCATCCAGTTCTGAGGCTTGTACCCGCCGGTGTCCGCGTGGACCATGACCGACCCGTCCGACTTGACCATGACGAGCCGAAGCGCCTCCGGGAGCACCGTGGACAGCCGGCCCGTGTAACGAACCTCGCACCTCGCGACGATCAGACGCACATTTTCAACCTAGACCGCGTGCCGGACGGGCGAACGACAGCATTGAAGGGGCCTCAGCAATCTGGCCGCGTATTACGCGGTTAAGTGACCGAGCCCCCGGCGAGAACGGGGCGAGGGCGCCGCCACCTTCACCGCCGCCGTTTACGCCGGAGCAAAACGCCGCCGCCGATTCCAATGGCAGCCAGCCCGGCCGCGATCACGGTCGGGCGCGCGCGCAGGCGGCGGTACTCGCCCTCGACCTCCGGCCACACCATTTCCTCGATCACATCGGCGGCCGCCTCTGGCCCCGCGTCGAGCTCGGCCACCTGCACGGGCTCGGAGAACGCCACCTGGACGCGGCGGGGCACCGGGAAGCCGCCCCGGAAGATCTTCTCGGTACCCGTGATCGCGCACGGCACCAGCGGTGCGCCCGTCTCGAGCGCCAGCCGGCCGGCGCCGCGGTGCGGGTGGCCGAGGTTGTCCGGGTCGCGGATCCGGG
This sequence comes from Thermoleophilaceae bacterium, assembly GCA_040509835.1. GTDB lineage: Bacteria > Actinomycetota > Thermoleophilia > Solirubrobacterales > Thermoleophilaceae > JACVRW01. Next base: position 1,755 of record JBEVKE010000134.1, on the reverse strand, counting down.
TGCCCTCCGGGAACAGCGCCAGGAGGCCGCCCTGCTCGAGGACGAGCCGCGCGGTCTCGAGCGCGTCCGCGTCGGCCTGGCCGCGCCGGACCGGAAACGCGCCCAGCCGCACCAGCAGCCGCCCGTAGCGGGCCTCGATCAGCTCGGTCTTCGCCATAAAGCGCACGTGGCGGCGCGTGCACACGCCGATGAAGAACGAGTCCCAGAAACTCTTGTGGTTGGGCGCGATCACGGCCGCCCCCTCGGCGGGGATGTGCTCAGCGCCCGACACATGCATCCGGAAATACAGCCGAAACAGCGGCGAGACGATTCCGCGCACCAGAGCGTAGAGCCAGCGCGAAACACCCTTCTCCCGCGCGAGCTGGTGGGCCTCCTCATTGCTCACAGTCCTGGACGCTATACGCGTTTTCGGTCGCGTCGACCGGGGTACCGATCCTTACATGAGCATCATTGACAAGATCACGGGACGTGCCAAGAAGGCTGCCGGCGACGTGGCGGGCGATGGCTCCCTGCGGGCAGAGGGCCGGCGCGAGGAGCGCAAGGGCGAGGAGAAGGAGAAGCTCAACGACGCGCAGGATCGCGTTGAGGAGAAGGCCGCGGATGTGGCCGACCTCGAGCGCCGGACCTAGCCCGACGCACACCAGTATTCAGTGGTTTGGACGGGCGCCCCTGAGGCGCCCGTCCGTCTTTCCAGGGGCGTACCGTAGGCCGCGCTGATGAACGACCAGGGCAACATCTCAGCTCCCCAGGTCGTCTACCGGGCGGTGCTGCTGGCGGCCGCGCTGCTCCTGTTCGGCCTGCTGTTCCGCCAGCTCGTGACGCTGCTGCTGGCGATGCTCGTGACCGTGATCGTCGCGATCCCGCTCGCCGCGGCTGCGCGGCGCCTGGAGCGCTTCGGGATCCCGCGACCGGTGGGCGCGCTGCTCGCCCTGCTCGCCGGCCTAGGCGCACTCGCGCTCGTCATCTACCTGCTGATCCCGCCGTTCGTGGACCAGACGGACCGCTTCGTGGAGGACGTGCCGTCGATCGTCGACGACCTCGAGAAGGTCTACGCCGACGTGACCGGCCAGAGCTCGGGCGAGGTGGGGGACAAGGTCCAGAAGTTCGCCGAGCGCTACACCGACCAGCCAGACCGCCTGATCGGCCCGCTCACGTCGATCGGCCTGAACGTGGCGGGGGTGCTCGGAGCGCTCGTCCTGATCCTGATCACGAGCTACTACATGGCGATCCGTCCCGAGCCCCTGGTCGAGGGGCTCGTGCGACTGGCGCCGCCACCGAGGCGGGAGCACCTGCGGGAGGTGCTGGGGCGCATCAGGACCTCATGGATCGGCTGGATGGAGGGCGTGGCGATCGACATGCTCGTGACCGGCGTGATGCTCTACGTCGCGCTCACGATCGTGGGTCTCGACTTCGCGATCTTCTTCGCCGTGCTGTCGGCGCTGCTCGTGGTCGTGCCCTACTTCGGAGCGATCGCGGGCGCGATCCCGCCCACGCTGTTCGCCCTCACCGACTCGCCCGGCAAGGCGATCCTCGTGCTGGGCGCGTACATCCTCGTCCAGCAGCTCGAGAGCAACGTCACGATCCCGATCATCATGGCCCAGCGGGTGCGCCTCCACCCGGCCGTGATCGCCATCGGCGTGGTGGTGGTGGGTCAGCTGTTCGGGTTCGTCGGCCTCTTCGTGGCCGTGCCGATCCTCTCGCTGATCATCATCACGGTGGAGGAGTTCTGGGTGAAGCCCGTCGAGGAGGGCTACG
>JBEVKE010000133.1:0-46776 GCA_040509835.1 Thermoleophilaceae bacterium | reverse complement strand
CACAGGAGTCGCTGGGCACGCAGTCGAGCTGGCTGCGGTGCTACCGCTGCTGGTCGCAGAACCTCGAGGTGCAGCTTCATTACGAGGGCATCTTGAAGGTCGACGCCGACACAGGCGAGGCGGTGGACCCGGTGGAGGAGGTCCAGGAGGCCGTGGTGCAGTGCCTGGACTGCCTGCACGACCAGCCGCACCTGTCGCTGACGTTCTACGACGAGGACGGGCGGCGGGTGTCCCGGATCGAGCCGGTCGAGGACCGCTGGGAGCGGATGGTGACCGGCACTCCGTGGGTGGCGTCGTGCACGGTGAGCGTGGACGCCGATCAGGTTGAGTCCTGCTCCGGGCCGGACGCGGCGGAGTCGCTCGCGTTCGCGGCCTTCGGCGACTACGGCACGCGCGAGTTCTTCACGCACGTGCGCTTCCACAAGCACGAGGAGGACCGGATCGTCATCCACATGCTCGTGGAGCTGTACGCGCGCTCTTCCGACGAGGCCACCGACGTGATGTCGGACGCCGCCCGCGGCGAGCTCACGATCACCTCACTCGCCGAGGAGTCGCGCCCGCCGGCGTCGAGCCACGGCGAGGCGCACTAGCGCGCGACGCCGCGTTCCGCGAGCTCCGCTATCTCCTGATCGGAGCGTCCGAGCTCCCGCAGCACCTCCGCGGTGTGCTCGCCAAGCAGCGGCGGCGGCGTGGGATCGCGGCGGGTGACGCCCCAGATCGGCGACGCCACCAGGTCGAGTGCGCCGGCAGTCGGGTGGTCCACGGTGTGGGTCGCGGGCCGGCCGGCCGCGGCGGCTGCGGCGAGCGCATCCGGCACCGAGCGCACCTTGCCGGCGGGCACGCCGGCAGCGTCGAGCTCGCTGAGCCAGTCCTCGGCCGACCGTCCCCGGAAGCGCCCCTGGAGCACCGGGACGAGCTCCTCTCGATGCTCGACCCGCGACGCGTTGGTCCTGAATCGGTCGTCCTCCGGAAGCTCGGGAATGCCGAGCACGGAGCACAGCGCCCGGAACAGGCCGTCGTTCGCCGCGGCCACCGCGATCCGGCCGGAAGAGGTCTCGAAGTCCTGGTAAGGCACGATGTTCGGGTGCGCGTTTCCATGCCGCTCCGGCTCCGTACCCGTGACCAGCGCATTCTGGGCCACATTCACGAGCCCCGCGAGGCCGCTGTCGAGCAGCGGCACCTCGATCCGAGCGCCCTCTCCCCCATGGAGCGCCCCGAGCACCGCGGCCGCTGCGTGGAGGCCCGTGAGCACGTCCACGAGCGCCACACCCACCTTGTACGGCGGCCCCTCCTCGGGCCCCGTGATCGACATGAGCCCGGTCTCGGCCTGCGCGACGAAGTCGTAACCGGGCCTGCCGGGCGGCGTGCGCTCGGAGCCGAACCCGGTGATCGAGCAGTAGACGACACGCGGGTTCCGGTCGCGCACGTGCTCGTAGCCCACGCCGAGCCGATCGGCGCCCCCGACCTTGAAGTTCTCGACGACGATGTCGGCGCGCGCGCACAGCTCGAGGGCGAGCGCGCGGCCCTCCTCCTGGGAGAGGTCGAGCGCGCAGCTGCGCTTGTTCCGGTTGACCGACAGGTAGTAGGCGGCCTCGCCGCCCGCGAACGGCGGGCCCCAGGAGCGCGTCTCGTCCCCGCCCTCGGGCCGTTCGACCTTCACGACGTCGGCGCCGAGGTCGGCAAGGACCATCGTGCAGTAGGGGCCGGCGAGGACGCGCGACAGATCGGCGACCCGGACGCCGGCCAGCGGGGCGCTTCCCGATGACCGCTCCATCGAAGGGCATCCTGACAGGGGCGCGGGCGGCGGTGGCGGCGCTCGAGGACGCCGGCGTGTCCGTGGCCTTCGGCCTGCCCGGCGTCCACAACCTCGCGCTGTGGCGCGAGCTGAACGGCTCGCCGATCCGGCTGGTGGGCGTCCGGCACGAGCAGACGGCCGCCTACGCCGCCGACGGGTACACCCGCGCGAGCGGCCGGCTGGGCGTGGCGCTCACCACCACCGGCCCCGGGGCGGCCAACACGCTCGCGGCCGTGGGCGAGGCCTGGGCCTCGCGCCAGCCCGTCCTCGTGATCGCGACGGACATCCCCTCCACCGCCCGCCGCCCGGGCGTATGGCGCGGCGTCCTCCACGAGGCGACGGACCAGGCGGCCATGTTCATGCCGGTGGTGAAGGAGGCGATTAGGGTCCGGTCGGCTGAGGAGATCGCCCCGGCGGTAGCGCGCGGCGCGCGGGCCGCGATGACGGCGCCGTGCCGCCCGGTGTACGTGGAGATCCCGACGGACCTCCTGGACGGCGAGGGGTCTGACCCCTCATCCGTTCTTAACAATTCGCGGCGCGAGCCGGATCCGGCCCAGCTCCAGCGGGCTCTCGATCTCCTCGAGCGCGCCCGGCGGCCGCTCGTCTGGGCCGGCGGCGGCGCGCTTCAGTCGGGGGCGGGTGAGGCGGTCGCGCGGCTCGCCGAGCGGCTCGTGGCGCCGGTGATCCTGACGTTCTCCGCCAAGGGCCTCGTTCCGCCGGGTCACCCCTGCCTCGTGGAGTCGTCGCCGCACGTGCCGGAGGCGGGCGAGCTGTGGGACGAGGCCGATGTCGTGGTGGCGATCGGCTCCGACCTCGACGGCATGATGACCCAGGGCTGGAAGCAGCCCCAGCCGCCGCACCTGGTTGCGATCAACGTCGACGCCGCCGACGCGTCCAAGAACTACCGGCCGGACGTGGTGGTCGAGGCCGACGCGAGGGAGGCGGTCACCGCCCTCGCCGAGCGGCTGGGCGACCGCGGCGGGCTCGACTCGCTCCAGCGCCGGATCCGCGAGCTGAACCGCGCGGTGCGCGCGCGGGTCGCGAGCGAGGACCCGGAGGCCGTTACCTTCCTCGACGCGCTCGACGCCGCGCTGCCCGACGACGCGATCGTGGTGTGTGACATGTGCATCCCCGGCTACTGGCTGGGCGGCTTTCACCGCACCCCGGCGCCCCGGAAGCTGACCTATCCGCTCGGCTGGGGGACGCTCGGATGCGCGTTCCCGCAGGGGCTTGGCGCGGCGCTGGCGGACGCGGGGCCCGCGGTGAGCATCTCGGGCGACGGCGGCTTTCTGTACGCGGTCGGCGAGCTGGCCGCGGCGAAGCAGGAGGACATCCCGCTCACGGCCGTGATCGTGGACGACGGCGGCTACGGGATGATCCGCTACGACCAGGACCTGCACGGCGACCCGCGCGAGGGCGTGGACCTGGCGAGCCCCGACTTCGTCGCGCTCGCGGCCTCGTTCGGGATCCGCGCGAACAGCGTGGACGGCCTCGGCGAGCACTTCGGAATGGCGCTGAAGGGACACGTGGCCCTGAGGGAGCCGACACTGCTGGTGGCACGCGCCGCCCTGGGCCCGCCGCCGAACGTGTCCCCGCGCTGGTACCGGCGATGAGCGAGCGCACACCCCGGCGGCTCGCCAGGCGCGCAGGCGAACGCACCAGGCGCGCCAGTGAGCGGATTCCACCCACGGCAGAGCTGATCGACCAGGCAGCGGAGGTGTCGAAAGCCGGGATCCGGACGCGGCGCGAGCGGATCATCGCGACGGCGCGGCCGATCCTCCAGGCGTCCGTGGCCGCCTCCCTGGCCTGGCTGTTCGCGACCGAGGTGGTTGGTCACTCGGCTCCCTTCTTCGCCCCCATCTCCGCGGTCATCACGCTGGGCCTGACGGTCGGCCAGCGGCGCAGGCGCGCGGTCGAGCTCGCGATCGGCGTGTCGGTCGGCATCTTCATCGCGGACCTGCTCGTCCGGGCGATCGGCACCGGCACCTGGCAGATCGGCGTCGTGACCGGCCTGGCGATGCTCGCCGCGACGCTGGTGGGCGGCGGCACCCTGCTCGCCTCGCAGGCCGGCGCGTCGGCCGTGCTGGTGGCCACGCTCCAGCCTCCCGAGGGGTTCGACTTCACCCGCTCGCTCGACGCCTGCGTGGGGAGCGCCACGGGGCTCCTCGTGGGGGCGCTGCTCCTCCCCATCGACCCGGTCAGGCTGGTCCGGGAGGGGCTCGGCCCGGTGCTCGACCGGTTCGCCGCGGTGCTCGGCCTGATCGCCGACACGCTGGAGCACCGCGACGCGCGCGACGCCGAGCGAGCGCTGGCGGCGGTGGCGCGGCTCGACGACCAGTACGACCACCTCGCCGAGACGCTCGCCGAGGCCGGTGACGCCGCGCGCATCTCGCTCAGCCGCCGCGGCAGCCTGAGCCGCCTCGACCGCTACGTGGTCGCCGTGGGCGAGGTGGGGCTGGCGATCGAGAACACGAGGGCGCTCGCCCGCGGAGCCACACGCGCGATCGCGCTCGACGACTCCATCCCGCCGGAGGTGCCGGCCGCGATCCACGAGCTCGCCACGGCGGCGCGCGAGCTGACCACGCTGCTGGAGGACGACGACGCCGCGCCGTCGCGCGAGGCGGCGCTTCGCGCCGTGCGGCTGGCCAACGCGGTGCTGGCGGAGACCTCCAACCTGTCGGCGGTCCACATAGTTGGCCAGGTGCGGCTGGTGGCCGTGGACCTGCTCAGAGCCGGCGGCGTGCCGCGTTCGGAGGCGCAGCAGGCGGTCAGAACTGCGCCCGGCGAGCCGCTCGAGCCCCCGGAGGACTAGTCCCAGGCGAGCCGGAAGTCGCTGTCGCCACTGATCTCGGCGACCTCCATCTGCGCCTTCTGGAGCTTGCCGGCGTAGTCCCAGTTCATCGACTGCCAGCGGGTGAACTGGTCGAGCACCCAGATCCCCGACTGGCGCGAGCCGTTGCCCGACTTGCCGTTGCCGCCGAAGGGCAGGTGGGCCTCGGCGCCGCTCGTGGAGTTGTTCACCGAGACCATCCCGGCGGTCACACGCTCGCGGAAGCGGAACGCCGACTTCGGGTCGTTCGTGTAGATCGCCGACGACAGGCCGTAGCCGTGGCCGTTGGCGAGGTCCATCGCCTCGTCGAAGTCCGAGAAGCTCGCGACGCCGATGATCGGCCCGAACGTCTCCGTCGAGTAGATCTCGTCGTCGCGGCACACGCCGTCCACGATCGTCGGATGGCAGTAGATCCCGGCGTCGGGGTCGCCCACGAACCCGTCGCGCGGGTTGTCGCTCGTGATGCGGCCGGTGCCGGTGGACCCGGAGATCGTGTGATGGTCCCGAATCAGGCCGAGCCAGTCCTCGAAGCGCTCCGCGAAGCGCTCGTGGATCATCGGCCCGTACAGGACCTCCTGGGTCGGATCGCCGATGGCGGCCTCCTCGACCGCCGCCGTGAGCCGCTCCATGAACTCGTCGTGGACAGACTCGTGGACGATCGCCGTCCCGAGCGAGGTGCAGCGCTGGCCCGCGGTGCCGAAGCCGCTGAACAGCGTGCCCTCCACCGCGAGGTCGAGCGTGGCGTCCGGCATCACCACGAGCGGGTTCTTCCCGCCGAGCTCGAGACAGGCCGCCTGGCCATTGCGGCCGGTGAGCTCGCCGATCCGCGAGCCGACGGCCGACGACCCGGTGAAGCCCACCTTGTCCACCAGCCGCTCGTCGAGCGCGCGTTCGAGACCCTCGAAGGCGGTGGGGCCGTCCGACTGCACCAGATTCAGCACGCCGTCGGGCAGCCCGCCGGCGATGAACAGCCGCGCGAGCGCGTCGCCCGTGGCCGGGGCGTACTCCGCGGGCTTCCAGACGACCGCGTTGCCGCACAGGATCGCCGGGACCAGGTACCACGAGGGCACGGCCACCGGGAAGTTGCCGGCGGTGATGATCGCCGCCACGCCAACCGGTGTCCGGAAGGTGAACAACTGCTTGTCCGACATCTCGCTCGGCACGGTCTGCCCGTACAGGCGCCGGCCCTCGGAGAGGAAGAAGTCGCAGGTGTCGACGATCTCCTGCACCTCGCCGAGCGACTCGGGGTACGGCTTGCCGATCTCGCGCGTGACGAGCCGGGCGAGCGCCTCCTTGTTGTCCTCGACGATCCGGCCGATCTGCTTGATTACGTTGCCGCGGACCGGCGCGGGCACGGCCGCCCACTCGCGCTGCGCCTCGCGGGCGGCGCGGCAGGCGTCGACGAATACCCCGGCGTCGCCCAGATGCGCCTCGCAGACGATGTCCTCGAGGTTCGCCGGGTTGCGCGACTCGATGCGCTCGCCACCGCCGCGGTCCTCGCCGTCGACGACCGATCCGACAGTCCTCGTCTCCGTAATGCTCATGCGCCTAGCGTATCGGCGCCGAGCGGGCTCTAGCCCGTCGGGCCGAGGCGCTGCTCGAGCGCCTCGAGCTGCTGCTCGAGCTCGTCGGGCAGCCGGTCGCCGAACTGGGCGAAGTGCTCGCGCAGGCGAGGCAGCTGGCCGCGCCATTCCTCCGGGTCCACCAGCAGCAGCTTCGCCACCGCCTCCTCGGACAGGTCGAGTCCCGACGTGTCCAGCCCGCCCCTCGCCGGCACCAGGCCGATCGCGGTCTCCTCCACCTCGCCCTGGTCGTCACAGCGCTCGAACACCCACGCGAGCACGCGGCTGTTCTCGCCGAAGCCCGGCCACAGGAACTCGCCGTCGCCGTCCTTGCGGAACCAGTTGACCATGAAGATCTTCGGCAGATCCGCGCCCTTCCGGCCGCCGATCTGGAGCCAGTGCCCGAAGTAGTCGCCCATGTGGTAGCCGCAGAAGGGCAGCATCGCCATCGGGTCGAAGCGCAGCTCTCCCACCGCGCCGGCGGCGGCGGCCGTCTTCTCGGAGCCCATGATCGCGCCCATGAAGACGCCGTGCTCCCAGTCGAACGCCTCGGTCACGAGCGGCACCACCGCCGCGCGCCGGCCGCCGAACAGGAACGCGTCGATCGGGACGCCCTTGGGGTCCTCCCAGTCGTCCGACATCGACGGGCACTGCTCCGCCGGCGTCGTGAAGCGGGCGTTCGGGTGCGCCGCGGTCGTCTCGGCGTCCGGAGTCCAGTCCTCGCCCAGCCAATCGATGGCGTGCTCGGGCGGGTCCGACATCCCCTCCCACCAGATGTCGCCCTCGTCCGTGAGCGCGCAGTTCGTGAAGATCGAGTTCTCCCGCAGCGTGGCCATCGCGTTCGGGTTGGTCTCCTCGGACGTGCCGGGTGCCACGCCGAAGAAGCCCGCCTCCGGGTTGATCGCGTACAGGCGGCCGTCGTCGCCGAACTTCATCCAGGCGATGTCGTCGCCGACCGTCTCCACCTTCCAGCCCGGCAGCGTGGGGATCAGCATCGCGAGGTTCGTCTTCCCGCACGCGGAAGGGAACGCGCCCGTGACGTGCTTCACGCGGCCGTCCGGAGAGGTCAGCTTCAGGATCAGCATGTGCTCGGCGAGCCAGCCCTCGTCGCGCGCCATCACGGACGCGATCCGCAGCGCGAAGCACTTCTTACCGAGGAGGGCGTTGCCGCCGTACCCGGACCCGAACGACCAGATCTCGCGGGTCTCAGGGAAGTGCACGATGTACTTCTCGTCGTTGCAGGGCCACGGCACGTCGTCCTCGCCGTCGGCGAGGGGCGCCCCGACCGAGTGGAGGCACGGCACGAACCCGCCGTCGTTGCCCAGCACGTCGAGCGCCGGCTGCCCCATCCTGGTCATGATCCGCATCGACACCGCCACGTAGGGCGAATCCGTGACCTGCACACCCACGTGCGCGATCGGCGAGCCGAGCGGGCCCATCGAGAACGGCACCACGTACATCGTCCGACCCCGCATCGCGCCCCGGAACAGCTCCGTCAGCGTCTCGCGCATCTCCACGGGGTCGCGCCAGTTGTTGGTGGGTCCGGCGTCACCCTCGTCCTCGGAGCAGATGAAGGTGCGGTCCTCTACTCGCGCCACGTCCTTCGGATTCGAGCGCGCCAGGTACGAGTTGGGTCGCTTCGCGTCGGAGAGCCGCTCGAAGGTGCCCGCGTCCACGAGCTGCTGGCACAGCTCGTCGTATTCCTCCGCCGAGCCGTCACACCAGTGCACCGCTTCGGGTTGGGTGAGCTCGGCAACCTGCTCGACCCAGGCGAGCAGCTTTTGGTGAGTTGTAGGCGCGGTCGTGGCTTGCGTCACGGGCTTGCGAGTCTCCTTATCTCAGGCGTGTGAGCCCGATAAGCCTATCCTCGGCGCGCCCTAGACTGCGCCGCGTGCGGGCGGTCTTGCGCTTCGTGGCGTCGGTCATGATGGTCAGCGGAACGCTGCTGATCGCCGATGCTGCCGTGACGCTCCTCTGGCAGGAGCCGGTTTCCGCCTACGTCGGCGGGAAGAACCAGGAAACGCTCAAGAAGGCCTTCTTCGACCCGCCCCAGAGGGTGGTACGGAGGCAGCCCCTGAAGGGCGACGCCATCGCCCGGATCAAGATTCCGAGCATCGGGCTGACCAAGTACGTCGTCCAGGGAACCGACGTGGACAGCCTCAGGAAGGGCCCTGGCCACTACCCCGAGACGCCGCTTCCCGGCGAGCCGGGCACAACAGCGATCGCCGGCCACCGCACCACCTATGGGGCGCCGTTCCGGCACATCGACGAGGTGAAGCGCGGCGAACCGATCATCATCGACATGCCCGACGGACGCTTCGTCTACCGGGTCCAGGGGACGAAGGTCGTCGACGACCAGGACCTGTCGGTGCTCGACCGGGTCGGCTACCAGCGGCTCGTCCTGAGCGCCTGCCACCCGCTCTACAGCGCTGCGCAGCGCATCATCGTGTTCGCGCGACTCCTCCGGCGCGAGCCGGCGCGGGTCCGGCGAGGATGACGGCGGCGGGAGCCGCTCCGCGCTTCCTCACGACACTGCCCTACCGCCGCCGGCGCGCGTGGATGGCGCGCGCCGACGTGATCGACCCGAGCTCGGTGCCCCGCCGGCAGCTCGTCGCGAAGCTGGTGCGAGCGGCGGGCCGGTACGAGGCCGTCGTGCTGAACGGCTCGCTCAGGCCGGACCAGCTTGCGGCCGCGCTGATCGCCCGCCGCCGCCGGCCGCCGGCGGTTGTGCTCGCCGACGCCACCTGGAAGGCCGAAGCCGGTTCATTCGAGGGGCGGGTCCGGCGGTACGCGGTGCGGGGCCTCGGCCACGGGGGCGCTCACTACTGCGTGCTGTCGGAGGCGGAGGCGCGGCTTTTCCCCGCGACGTGGGGCGTGCCCCCGGCTCGCGTGCACGTGACGCCGTTCCACTGGGTGCTCGACGAAGCGGACGTGGAGGAGGTGCCGCCGCGCGACGGCGGCGTCTTCGCCGGCGGTGACTCGCTCCGGGACTACGGCCCGCTCGTCGAGGCCGCCCGCGGTCTCACGGCGGAGGTCACGATCGCGAGCAGGACCTACGAGCGGACCGAAGTGCCCGCCAACGTGCGTCTGAGCCCACTCGACCCGCCGTCGTACGACGAGGCGTTCAGGAGAGCGTCGGTGATCGTCGTGGCGTTGGAGCCGCGCGGCGATCGAAGCGCCGGCCAGCAGAGCTATCTGAACGCGATGGTGCTCGGCAAGCCGGTGATCGTGACGGACTCGCTCGGCGCCCGGGAATACGTCGAGCACGGGCGGACCGGCCTGGTGGTGCCGCCCGCTGACGCGCGCGCCATGCACGAAGCGCTCGACTGGGTGCTCGACCCCGCGAACGAGGGGGAGGTGGCCGCGCTCGGCGAGCGGGCCCGCGCCGACGCGCTCGCGCGCTTCGGCCCCGAGCGCTACGTGGAGAGGCTGCTCGAGGTGGTCGACCGCGCGCTAGCCGCCGGAGACTAGGCGCGCGGCCCCTGCCAGGAGCGCGCGCGCCCGCTCCTCGTGGTCGGGCGGCGTGCCGCGCACCCGGCGTACCCGGTAGGCGATGTCCGCGGCCGCAGGCAGCAGAAATGCGCGCGCCAAGCGGCGATCGAGGCCGCGCCCCTCGAGCTGCGCCTCGACGCGCCGGCACGCGTCCGCGAGCGCGGCGGCAACCTCGTGGGGCGATTCGGCGCGGCCCCGCAGCGCGGCGAGCTCGTAGGTCCACGGGTCGAACAGCGGGTGGCCGCTGAGCGCCGCCCATTCCCAGTCGTACACCCTGAGGCGCAAGCCATCGACGGCGAGGTTGCCGCGCCAGAAGTCGCCGTGCACGGCGCAGCGGGGAATGGTCGTTCGCCCGAGGTCATCCCACTGCTCGCGCCACATGGTCCGGAGCGCCCCCGCGCCGAGGCCGGACTCAGACGACGCGAACTCGAGCACCTCGTCGAGCGAGGCGAGGTCCGCGTCGGTCCCCCACTCGTCGTGTGCGGTCTCGTCCTGGAGGCGCGCGAGCCACCCGAGGGCCGCATCGCGGTCCTCGTGCCCCGTCGCCCCGGCCAGCGGGTCCACGGGCTCCACGACCACCACGTCGTGGCCGCCCACGTCACCCGCCCAGACCGGCTCGGGTGGAAGCGCCGCGGCGGTCGCGCCCGACAGCAGCTTCCTGATCGCCGCAACCGCGCTCGCCTCCGCGAGGAGACGACTCCCCTCGCCCTCGAGCGGGATGCCCTTGACCACGACCGAAGGCTCCCGTTCGCCGCGCTCGAACACGAAGCACAGGAGCTTGGCCTGGACGTGCCCGGAGGCCGAGACGCAGCCCAGCACCGCTCCGTCGAGCGACCGGCCGAGCGCCTCCTCGGCTCCGAGCTGGGCCAATCCGGGTCCCTCGCCCACGACGAGAGAGCCGGCCCTGAGCGCGCTCCAAGTGGCGGCGTCGAGCTTCCGGCGCGCCCATGGCTCGAACGTGCGCCGCACCCATCGGGCCACATCGGGTCTGGCGGTCGGGACGATCTGGCGGGGCGTGTCCGCGTCGGACCAGGCGAGATACGCGTTCGAGTGGCGCAGCCGCGCCCCGATGGCTCGCCGAGTCGCGGCCGGCCGGCCATCCACCCTCCGCCAGCCTCGCGTCACGAACCTGAGCGGCGACGAGGCGCCGTCCGTGCTCACGCCGGCATCGACGCCGGAGGAGCGGTCGCGCCGACGTCCGCCTGGTCGCGCGACTCGAAGAAGAGGATCAGGAGGATCACGAGCACGACGGAGATGGCGACCACCGCCACCCAATAGAGGACCGTCCCCAGCAACCGCACGCTCGGAATCATTTCAGCCGGGCGCGACGGCGCATCGTTCGCGCCGCGCGGAGGAGCACCGGAACCGCCGGCCACGCCCTGCTCCTCTGGAGGCGGCGATGCACCGGCCGCGCGCGCCGCCGCAGGGTCGCGTCCGCCCAGCCTCGCCCCACCGAGATGCGCGGAAACAGGAGCGGGTCGCGCGCGCTCACTCGGCCGGGCAGCAGCCCGCCCGCGGCGCTGTAGCCGGCCGCCGCCGCCGCCGTGGCCACGCGCCGGTCGGTGTCGCCGTACGGATAGGCGAGCGACCGGCACGGGCGTCCCAGCGCCTCCTCCAGCTCGACCCTCGACGTCCCGAGCTCGTCCCTCAGCGCGGCGTCGCCGAGCCGGGTGAGGCGAGGATGCGTGCGGGTGTGGGACCCGATCTCCCACCCCGCGTCCGCGAGCGTGCCAAGCTCGTTCCAGCTCATCACCGCGAGCTCGTCCTCCCACTGCGTACCGACCCACATGTCGGTTCCGTCCCAGCCGCGCGCGCCCGGGTCGGCGACGAACCGGGTGGGCGCGAAGACGGTGGCCGGCACGCCCAGCTCGGACAGGAGCGGCAGGGCCAGCTCCCCGATGCTGCGATAGGCGTCGTCGAACGTCACGGCAAGGACTCGACCACGCTCCTCGCCGGTGGCGGCGGCCGTGAAGGTGACCGGGCGGTGGCCGCGGGCGAGGAACCAGCGGATCTGGTCCGCGAGCCTCCCCGGGCTGATCGAGATGTCCGCCGGCCAGTCCTCGCTGACCCCGTGGTAACACAGGACGAGCGCGTCGCTCACCCGCGCTTCCTCTCCCGGAGCACGCGGTCGTACAGCGCTCGGGTCCGCCGCACCCAGCCGTCGGCGGTGAACTCGCGCTCGTAGCGCGCGCGACCCGCCTCCCCCATCCTGAGCCGCAGCTCCGCATCCGCGAGGATCGGAGCGAGCGCCTCGGCGAGTCCGACGGGCGTGGCGGGGCCGGAGACGAGCGTCCCGGTCTCGCCGTCCGAGACGATCTCCGGGATCCCTCCCACACGGGTGGCCACCACCGGGATCGAGGCCGCCATCGCCTCCATGACCGCGCCGGGAAACGCGTCGAGCTCGGATGGGTGCAGAAGGACGTCGGCCGCATCCAGGAGGGCCATCACGTCGTCGCGGTGGCCGAGCATCAGGGCACCGTCACCGAGCGGCCGCAACGCGGCCTCGACGTCCGCGCGCGCCGGGCCCTCTCCGGCCACGACGAGCCGTAGGCCAGGATGTTCGGCGCGGAGCCGCGCCACGGCCTCGGCCGCCACGGCGTGCCCCTTGCCTGCCCTGAGCACCGCCACCTGCGCCACGACGAGCGCGTCCGGCTCGAGGCCAAGCTCCGCTCGGACGGCGACGCCGGCGCCGGTGGCGGGCGTGGCCGCCACGCCGTTGTGGATGGTCACGACGTGGCCCGGCCGGTCGAGGCGGGCGGCGAGCAGCGCCTCGCGCGCCGCGTCCGACACGGTCACGACCGAGGCCGCGAATCGACGCCGCACCGACGCGATCAGCCGGCGGCGCACGCGGTCCCGGACACCTCGAGCGCCCCAGTCCGTCACGTGGATGGTCGAGACGGCCGGGATTCCGAGCGACCGGGCCACCAGGGCTCCCATCAGGTCGGCGTACGCGAGATGCGTGTGGACGATGTCCGGCCGCGCGCTCCTGACGTGCTGGCGCAGGCGGCGCAGCGAGGCCGGATGGAGCAGGCCATCGATCTGGACGCACTGGGGCTCGAGGCCGAGCTCGCGCAGACGGGCCGCGCTCGGGCTGCCGTCGCGCTCTCCGAGATACGCGACCGACGCGCGGATGCCGGCCCCCTCCGCGGCTTCGACGAAGTCCGTGAGGAGCAGCTCCGCGCCGCCGTGCGTGAGCGAGTCGATGAGGACGAGGACATGCAGCTCGTCGGCCGTCACGCGATCACATCCGTCTCGCGCGTGACCGTCAGCGGATCGAGCTCGCCCGACGCCTCGGCCGGCACCTGCGGGCTCCGCAGCTTCGTGCGCAGATCGTCGACGGCGTCGCGCGCCAGCATGCTGAGCACCGCCAGGTAGACCGCCGCGCCCGCGGCCGCGCCCGCGAGCACGCTGACCAGGGCCGAGTCGAAGAGCGAATCGATCGCGAACACGACCACCGACATCGCGGCCGTGGCGACGAGCGGTGCGGCGCCCAGGCGGAGCAGGTCTCTGCCGCGCACCGCCAGGAGCCGCGACGCGAGCGCGATGCCGATCACCGAGAAGAGCCCGGCCACCACCGCGTGGGTCGCGGCCACCGCGGTGAGTCCGCTGTGCACGAAGATCCAGACGCCGACGACCAGCATGATGGTCCGCGGGATGGCCAGCTTTAGGAGGACGCCGGCACGGCCGACCGCCTTGTAGGCCGTACCGGCCGGGATGCCGATGGTCACCGCGAAGGCGTACACCGTGAGCAGCCGCATCGGATCGACGGCACCGCCCCACTGGGACCCGAACAGAAGCTCGACGAGCGGCGCCGCGAGCAGTGCGACCCCTGCCGCCAGCGGCATGCAGACCATCAGCATGTAGCGGAGCGAGACCTGGTACGCATGCGAGAGCGACTCGCGCGGGACGTTCGCGAACGCCGGGAAGAGCACGAGGCCGGCCACGGTCGCCACGTTCACGATCGCCAGCTCAGGAAGCCGAAAGGCGAGCGTGTAGACGCCCAGGGCGGCGGGGCCGAGGACCTTGCCGACGAACAGGTAGTCGGCGTTGTTCGTGATCGCCGCCGTGATGTCCACGCCCGTCAGGGTTCCCCCGAACTTGAGCAGGCCCGGCAGGTGCCGGCGGTCGAGCCGCAGGCGGGGCCGCCACGGCACCAGGATCCACAGCGCGATCACGAGCGCGATCGTGCCGGCCACGTAGCCGAGCACGAGCGACCACACGCCGGCGCCCGTGAGGGCCAGGACGACGCCGACCGTGCCGCGCACGAAGACGTCTGAGAACTCGGCGATCGTGCGCGTGCGGAAGCGCATCTCCTTCTGGGCGAGGGCGTAGTGCGTCGCGCCGAGCGACCGGATCAGGAAGTTCAGGCCGAGCACGGGCACGATGGCGAGCAGCTTGGGTTCGTCGAAGAAGTCAGCCGCCAGCGGGGCGATCGCGGCCACGATCGCGCTCATGAGCACGCCGAGGCCGACCCCTGCCACGAACACGGTGTCCGCCCGCTCGTAGACGTCCTGTGGACGGCTGGCGACCAGCGCCTGACCCAGACCCAGGTCCTTCACGGTCTCGAGCAGCGCCATGAAGACCAGAGCGAAGCCCACGATGCCGAAGTCCTCGGGCGTGAGCAGCCGCGCCAGGATCGAGGTCGCGACCAGAATCACCAGCCGGCCGCCGACGTACGAGAAGTACGCCCAGAAGGCGCCACGCAGCGTGCGTGCGCCGATGCGAGTGTCGGGTGGCTTTTCTGTCATGTGTCCGGCTGTCCGCGGCCATTATCGGCGCGCGGGCGGACCGGCCGGAGGACTCAGCAGGAGCCGCTGGTGACGCAGGGGTCGATCACGCGGAGGCGCGACCAGTCGACGCCGGGTGCGAGATCGAGCACGTACTTGCCGTTGTAGAGGCTGACTCCCGGCTGTGTGTGCGCCCACTCGACGAGCCTGTCGGCCTGGCCGAAGCTCGTGTAGGTGGAGCCGGACTGGAACTGGAAGTTGAACCCGCCACCACCGGTGTCGCCGATGTACGCGCCGTAGGTGCGGAGGGCCTGGAGGATCGTCTTCTTCCAGCGCGGGACCGCGAGCGCCTCGATTTCGGCGTCGCTGTAGGCGAGCTGGAAGCGCATGCCGCCCGCCGGGGCGTTCGTGCCATCCGCGCACTGGGCCCCGCCCCCGAGCGCCGGGTAGACCTTGCCGGCCGTGCACTTCACCACCATGAACAGCGCGTGGTCGATTCGGCCGGCCGCGATCTCCTCGGGACGGATCACCCCGGCGCTGAGCGCGAACTGGGCGGCGGTGGCGTTGGTCCCGAGACCGTCGCCGTCCAGCCGCGTCCGCCCGCCCCAGCGGAACTCGAGCGTGCCGCCGCCGGCGGGCTTCGAGCGCACCTTGTAGAGGTCGTACTCCCATCCCGTCGAGTAGTCGATCACCGCGAGGTGCGCGTCGCCCCCGCCCGCGGGACGGGCGGCGTCCGGGATCCGGATCCTGTGGCCCTCGATTGGGCACACGCCCCAGCTCGTCTCGTAGCAGTGAAGCGTGAAAAGCGGGTCGCCGGCGGTCGCGTAGTAGAGCGGGTGCGTGTAGTCGTACTCGGTGTCCGCGTCGCCCGCCGTCATCTTGGCCGGGCCCCTGTACAGCGACACCATCCGCTGGACGATCGCGTCGGAGTTGGACACCAGCCTGGGGGTGTCGGGGATCGGCCTGTTGAACGGCGAGGTTGGCGCGAATGGACGCCAGCACGCATCCGGCCACGCTCCGGCCTGGAAGCCCGTCGGTGACGACGGGCAGTCGCCGCTCGGCCCGGAGGGAAGCGGGTCGGAGGGCACGGGGTCGGTGGGGGGCGGTTCGGAGGGCACGGGATCGGTCGTCGGCGACGGCGGAGTGGGCGCCGGGCCGCCCTTGCGACGGTCGCGCGCAGGTGTCGGCGTGGTCGCCGCCGACGCGCGGAGGCGCAGGACGAGGCGCAGGCGGCGACCCGCCCGGCGGGCCCGGTGAACGCGCACATTGACACGCCCGCGGCGGACGGCGGAGCGCACCCGGCGCAGAGACAGGGCGCGATGCGAGCGCCCGACCCGGAGCACGGCCGCCCGGACGCTCACGGCACGCACGCCCTGCACCCGGAAGCTGGCGCTCTGCAACGTCACCCCACTCGGCGAGTAGACGGCGACCCGCGCCTCGGCGACCCCCGCCTGCGCGGCGGCCGCGATCAGGGCGAGGGTGGCGATTCGAATGAAGGTGCGCAGCGGGCGGTGCAAGACGCTTCGACACCTCCGTGCCTACGTCTGGGCACCGCTCACGCGATCTTCGTTCGGCAGCCCGGCCGGCTCCGTCAGGAGCCCCGTGGCTTTGCGGACCCGCCTCGCGGCGGGGGTGCCCTTGTCGAGAAGTGCCGGTTTGGGGTTCGGTCAGACGAACTGTCGGCATCCGCGCGCCGGCGGTCGCGCGCCGGCAGGCCTAGCTGGACGCGCGTCCAGGCTCGAGCGCAGCCTCGACGCGCTCAGCCACGCGCTCCCAGCCGAATTCGCCGGTCACCCGCTCGCGGCCGGCCTCGCCCCACCGCCGCGCCAGCCCCGGATCGGCCAGCAGCTCCTCGAGCGCATCGGCGAGCGCGGCGGTGTCGCCGCGCGGCACCACCCGCCCAGTCACGCCATCGGCCACGGCACGCGGTAGCTCGCCGACGTCGCTCGCCACGACTGCTCGCGCCATCGACATCGCCAGGTGCACCACCCCGCTCTGGGATCCCGCCACGTACGGCGTCGCGACGACGCGCGTGCGCGCGAACAGCGCGCTCAGCTCTGCGATCGGCACGTACCGGTCGATGAGCGTCACCCGCTCGCCGTACGGCACCGCCCACCTCCGCACCGCGTCGGGATCGGCGTCGGGCGTCGGCACGCCCGCGATCGTCAGCCGCGCGGTCTCCCGTCGTGCGGCCACCAGGTCGAAGGCGTCCATCAGCACGTGGATGCCCTTGGCGCGCCGCCACTCGCCGAAGAACAGGATCGTCTCGTCCTCCGCCTGCGCGGGCGGCTCGCCCGCGAGCAGCCGCGAGTCGCCGTGGGGGATCACGTCGACCCGGCGGGCGCGCCACGTGTCGAGGAACTGGTCGCGGCTCGCCTCGCCGTGCACGAAGACCGCGTCGGCTCGAGCGTAGAACGCTCGCAACAGCCCGAGGAGGGCCGGCGACCGCGCGTACAGATCACCGTCGCCGCGCCGGCTCCGTGGGCGCGGCTCGTGGCAGATCGCCGCGACGACCGGTCCGCGCGGCACAAGGGTCAGCGCGAGCGCGCCCGCCGCGGCCGGCGCCACGCTCAGGTCGTCCACCAGCACGACACCGTCGTACCGGCCGCGGACGACGACCGCCAGCGTGCGCAGCGAGGCGGCCACGACGCGGAGCGCGATCGCCGCCCGGCGCATCAGGTAGGCCACGCCGGAGGGGGGCTCGGTCGGCGTGCGCACCGCCGCCGGCAGCACGTCCCGGAGGCGCACGCCCGGCGGCGGCGAGTCCAGCTCGCCGTCGCGCGCCGTGACCAGGCTCGTTTCGTGGCCGCGGGCCGCGAGCGCCGCCGCCAGCTGTGCCGCGTAGTGCAACAAGCCGCCGCGCGGGGCGCTCTCGACGACGGCCAATCGCATCGCGCGTCAGAGTCTAGGTGCAGGTGAACCCCGGTCCCAGCATCCTTGCCGTGACACCCGGCCCCCCATTCGCGCCCGAGACGTTCTCAGGCTCGAGCGCGGCCCTCCTTCGCGCGCTCGAGCGCCGCGGGGCCCTGGCGGCGGCCGTGGACGGCCGCGCCGACGCGATCACGATCGTCGAGCGCGCCGCCAGCTTTGCGCCTGACATCGAGCGCTGGAAGCAGCGGGCGAACGCCGGCGCCTCGTTCCTCAGCCCGCTCGCCCGGGCCGCCATGAGCCGGGTGAGCGCATCGCGTGCCGCGGCCGCCTTGGACGGCGCCGACACGCTCCTACAGCTGACCGGCTACTTCGATCCCGGCCGCCCGGGTCCGCACGTGTTGCGGTGCTCGTACCACGACGGCAATCTGGCGGGCTTCCTCAGACGTCCGGACCTCCGGATCGAGCCCGCCTCGCGGTTCGCGCGCTGGTCGTTGCGCTACGAGCGCCGCCTGTACGACTCGATCGACCTGATCTTCTGCATGAGCGAGCAGCTCCGAGAGTCGTTCATCGGAGACTTCGGCCAGGCACCCGACAAGGTCGTCACGGTGGGCGCCGGCGCCAATGTGGACACGACGGACGTGCCGGAACGCGAGTTTGCTCCGGCGCGCTTCCTGTTCGTCGGCAAGCAGTGGGAGCGCAAGGGCGGTCCGACCGTGCTGCGGGCGTTCGAGCGGCTGCGCCGGGAGCTGCCGGACGCGGAGCTCACGATCGCGGGGCCCGCCAACCTGTCCGTCGACGTGCCGGGCGTTCAGGTGCTCGGCCGCGTGTCGCGCGAGGGCAGCGAGGGCGCCGGCGCGATGGCCGACCTGTACCGGCGCGCCACCGTGTTCGTCATGCCGTCGCTCTACGAGCCGCTCGGCGTGGCGGTCCTCGAGGCGATGGCGGCGGGCCTGCCGTGCATCGGCAGTACCGGCGGCGCGCTGCCCGAGCTGATTGAGGACGGCGTGACGGGACTGCTGGTGAAACCCGGGGACGAGGACGCCCTGGTCGAGCGCATGCGCGAGCTGGCGACGGCGCCCGACCTGTGCCGCGCGCTGGGAAATGCAGGCGCGAGCCGCTACAGGGAGCGGTTCACATGGGACGCGGTCGCGGACCGGATGCTCGAGGCGATCAGCAGTCGCCGCGTGACTCGCACGGATCGATGATCCGCAGGCGCGAGCGCCACTCGACCCCGGCCCCGATGTCGAACACGTGCTCGCCGCCCTCCCCCGGCACGCCGGCCGCTCGCGCGAACGACGCGAGCGCGTCGGGCAGTCCGAAGCTCGTGTAGGTCGCGCCCGACTCCATCTGGATCCCCCAGCCGCCGCTGCCCGTGTCCCCGAAGTACATGCCGTATTGGGCCATGGCGCGGAGGATCGTCTTCTTCCAGCGCGGAACGTCGAGCGAGGCGATCTCGGCGTCGGACATGTCGAGCTGGACCCGCGCGCCCATCGGCGCGGCCTCGGCGCCCCCGGAACAGCGGCTGCCGGCGCCCCCGGTCGCCGGGTAGACGGTCGTGCCCGAGCTGCACTGGATCAACATGAAGAGCGCATGCCGTATCTCGCCGGCCTGGAGCTCCTGCGCCCGGATGATCCCGGCCAGGTTCCCGAACCCGGACGCCGTTGCGCCCGAGCCGGTGCCGGACCCGTCGATGCGCGTCCGCCCGCCCCAGCGGAACTCGAGCGTGCCGCCGCCTGCCGGCTTCGAGCGCACCTTGTAGAGGTCGTACTCCCATCCCGACTCGCGGTCCGCGATGGTCATGTGCGCATCCTCGCCCCGCGCCGCGCGCGCCCTGTCGGGCACCCGCACACGCATCCCCTCGATCGCGCAGCGGCCCCAGCTCGACTCGTAGCAGTGAAGCGTGAACTCCGGGTCTCCGGGCCGCGAGAAGTAGATGGGGTGCGAGTAGTCCCAGCTCGTGGCCGAGTTCCCGACCGTCACCTTGTCCGGCCGCTCGGCGAGGCTATGGACGATCGCCGACGAGTTCGGCATGAGGCGCGGGTCGGGGGGCAGCGGGCGATTGAACGGACTGGAGTCGGCGTACGGCCGCCAGCACGCATCGGGCCACGAGCAGACGCCCCGCTGCGCGTGGGCCGCCCCGGTCACGAGCACGAGCCGCGAGCGGCGCCGCTCGCGCCGGGCGATTCGCGTGCGCAGAACTCCCCGTCGCACCGCGCGCCTGATGCGGCGGAGCGCGATCGGGCGCCGGACGCCCCGCGCCTGGATCCGGGCGCGGCGCACGCGGGCCGGCTTCAGGTGTGGAAGCCGGTAGACGACAACCTTCCCGACCACGCGAGCGGGCTTGACGCGACGCATGCCGGCCTCCGCATCGGGGCTCGCCGGCACGAGGGACAGTGCCGCGACGATCAGGGTGAGGAGTCCGATTCTGCGATGCATACACGCGGACCGAGGGTCCACGTGTTCATCGACGGCCCTGCGAGAGGCATCAAGTGGTGGTCGCCAACGTGCTGGACGTTTGTTGTAACCCGCCCTGGGCCGTCGCGAACAGCTCGCGCAGCCGCGCGGCGGCCTCGGCCGCCTCGAACTGCTCCTCGACGAGGGCCCTCCCCTGCGTCAGGTCGGGCTGGAAGTCGCCGCTAACGACCCGTTCGAGCGCGTCGCGAAGCGCGGCGGCGTCGCCCGGTGCGGCGAGGAGACCGGTCTGGCCGTCAGCCACGAGCTCGGGGATCCCGGACAGTCTCGTCGCGACGACCGGCAGGCCGGCGGCGAGCGCCTCCATCAGGACGACGGGCAGCCCCTCCATCTGACCGCTCCGAGCCACGATGCTCGCCAGCACGAAGAGGTCGGCCCGGTCGAGCTGGTCGCGCACGGCGTCCTCGGTGGCGCTGCCGTGGAACCGCACACGGTCCGCAAGGCCGAGCTCGCGCGCCCGGCTCTCGAGGCCCGAGCGCAGCGGGCCCCCGCCCACGAGGTCGAGCGCCACGCGCTCGAGCACTGGCGACCCGGCCAGCGCCTCCAGCAGCACGACGTGCCCCTTGTACTCCTGAAGGCTCGCAACGCAGAGCGCGCGCACCGGACCCTCCACCGGCACGGATCGGGGCCTGAACGGCTGCGCGGCGGTGTCGATCCCCGCATGCACGACGTGGATCCGCGCCGGGTCGCCGTACTCCGAGAGAAAGCGGCGGTTGTAATCGGAGACCGTCACGGTGAAGGCCGCATCCGCCAACTTGCGCCTCAGCATGCTCTGGTCGACGAAGATGTCGTGCGCGTGCGCCGTGAAGCTGTAGGGCGTTCCGGTCAGGCGCCATGACAGCCAGGCCGCGAGCGCCGGATAGGTCGCGTAGTGCGCGTGCACGTGATCCACGCCGCGCTGCACCGCGCGCGCGTGCGCCGCAGCCAGCGGGATCGTGACAAGCGCGCGCGGCAGGACGCGGCGACTCCGCACGTGCTCTCGGAGCATGATCCCGATGCTCGTCGCAAGCCGGAACGGCCGCCGGAGCGACCACCAGCCAAGTGCCGCCAGCGCCTCCCCCACGCCGGGCCGGAAGAGGCGGTCCACGAAGGGCGCGGCCGAGGGATGGACCTTCGGGTCGACCGGCGGAAACAGCGACATCAGCTCGACCTCGTCCCCTCGGACGCCCTCCAGCGCCCGCAGCTCGCGCGCGATGAACGTCTCGGAGGCGTGAGGGAAACGGGAGACGATGTACGCGAGTCGCATGCCTGAACAAGCGGCTTGTATCAAAGGCGCGGGTGCCGGCTGCCGATACTGGACCCATGGAAGCGCACCGCAAGCTGGAGCAAAACGGCTATCCCCGCCTCTACACTCACCGGAGCTTGCAGCCCGCCTCAGGCCAGTCGATGCATCCTCCCACGGCCGAGCCCGCGCTTGGTCCATACCTGCGTGCGCTGCGTGCGCACAGGCTGCTGGTCGTCCTGACCACGGTCGGCTTCGTCGTGCTCGCCCTCCTGTGGCTCGCCGTGGGGCGGAATCCCTCGTATGAGGCCACAGCGAACCTACTGGTCACCCCGCTGCCACAGGACGATCAGACCTTCCGGGGACTCCAGCTCCTGCGCGACTCGGGTGACCCCACGCGCACCGTCCAGACCGCCGCGAGCCTCGTCGAGTCGCCGGAGGCGGCGCGCCGGACCGCGAAGATCCTTGGACCGGACTGGACCACCCAGCAGGTGATGGACGCCGTGACCGTCGAGCCCGTGGGCGAGAGCAACATCCTCGCCGTGACCGGGTCCGCGGGCGACGCAGAGACGGCCGCCAAGCTCGCGAACACCTTCACGAAACAGACGCTGGCGGTTCGGCGCGACGTGCTCGACCGCGACGTCGGCCCGCTGCTCGACCAGCTCAAGTCCCGTCAGAAGGCGCTTGGATCGACGAACACCGAGGCAGGGGCGCAGCTCGAGGACCGCATCAACCAGCTCGAGAACGTGGGCACCGGCAACGACCCGACGCTCTCGATCTCGCAGGCGGCCGAGGTGCCGACCTCGCCATCGGGCGCCAGCCCGCTGGTCATCCTGGTCCTCGCCGGCTTCGCCGGCCTCGCGCTCGGAGCCGCGGCCGCGGTGCTGCTCGAGCTGCTCGACCGGCGCATTCGGGACGAGGACGAAGCGCTGTCCATCCTGCCGCTCCCGGTACTCGCACGCGTGCCGCTTCAACGCCGGCAGCTCGGCCGCGCGCGCCCGACGGACGCGTGGACGGTCGCGCCCGCGGTTCGCGAGGCGTGCCGCACGCTCCTGCTCCAGCTGCCGCCCAGCAGCCATGAGGGCGGCCGCGTCCTCATGGTCACTAGTGCTTCCACGGGAGACGGCAAGACCACGTCGGCGATCAACCTGGCTGCCACGCTGGCCGCCTCGGGCGAGCGCGTCATCCTGCTCGATCTGGACCTCAGGAAAGCTGACGTGGCACACCGGCTGGCGGTGCCGGACCCGGTGCACCTGAACGAGCTCCTGTCGCCGGATCACCTCGTCCCCCTGCTCCGCACCGCGCCTTCGCTGCCCTCGGTGTCGGTCCTCGCGACGGAGCTCCTGCAGGGCGACGCCATACTCCTCGACCCGCTCTACGCCCGGCTTCCGCAGCTCGTTGCTGAGGCGCGCAGCCTCGCCGATCACGTGATCATCGACACGCCGCCGCTCGGCGAGATCAGCGACGCGCTGCGGCTGCTCGGCTTCGTCGACGAGGTGGTGATCGTCGTCCGGCCCGGCAATTCGGATCGCGTCGGCCTGTCGACGACAGCCGACCTGCTTGCCAGGACAGGGACCGATCCGGCGGGCTTCCTGGTGGTCGGCGACACCCCGGGTCAGACCAGCAGCTACTACGCGTACGGCCACCACCGGCGCCGCGAGCTGTTCGTCGAAGAGCCCGTGCCCGAGCGGACCACGCGCTCCACGCACTGACGTGACAACCCGCGCTCTGCGGCAACCCGCCGTGACCTTCCCGCCGGCCGCGGTGCTGACCGTGCTCGGCCTCGGCCTGCTCGCCGTCTGCGCCGCGTTCGCCGCCGTGGGTCTGCAGAAGGCCACCGCGCTGCTGCTCGGAATGCTGTTCGTGATTCCGGCGGTGCTCAACCTGCCCGCCGCGGTGATCCTCTGGGTGCCGTTCGCGTTCCTCCCTCCGCTCGGCTTTGTCGGGGCGGCGCCCACGGCCGGCGCCGCGGTGATCCTGCTCGCCTGGTTGCCGTCGCTGCGCGCGCGCGGCGCCGCGACGCGGACGCTCCTCGCGCTCCACCGGCGCCTGATCCTGCTCGGGCTCGTGCTCCTCACCTGGATCACCCTCTCGGTGAGCTGGGCGCTTCACCCCGAGAACGGCATCGCCCACCTCTGGCAGTGGTGGCTCGCCGGTATCGCCTTCCTGGTGTCGGTCACGACGATCTCGACGCCGCGGCAGGCGCGACTGTTCGTCGCGATGCTCGTGGTCGGAGCCCTGCTCTCCGCGCTGATCGGGATCCTCGGCCAATCGCTCAGCACCTCGTCGGATTCGCTCGCGCTGGCCGCGGCCGACAGACAGCGGTTCGGGTCGCTCCTCGACGACCCCAACTACGTGGCCGCCGGGATGGTCGCGGCGATCGTCCTTGCCACGGGCCTGCTGCGGCCGCGCCACCCCGTTGCCAATCTGCTGCTCGTCGCGTCGATGGGCGTCCTGACCGTGACGGTCGCCGCCACGGAGTCACGCGGCGCGCTGGTGGCCGCCGGCATCGCGACGGTTGCCGCGCTCCTGTTCTTCTCCGGACGACGGGCGCAGGTCGCGATCACGATCGGAACGCTTGTGGCCGTTGCGGCGATCTGGTTCTCCTTCAACCCGCACGCGTGGCAGCGAATCTCCGAGTTCGACTCGTCGGGCACCGGCCGCACCGCGCTGTGGACCGTCGCGTGGCGGATCGCGGAGGACCATCCGGTCAACGGCGTGGGCCTCGACAACTTCGTGGAGCAGGCACCGAAGTACACGCTCGAGCCGGGCAAGCTGGAGCTGGTCCACAACATCGCGGAGAAGCCGCATGTGGCGCACAACGTCTACCTCCAGTTCCTCGCGGAGACTGGGTTCATCGGGGCGATCCTGTGGATCCTCCTGGTCCTCGGCTGCGCGCGCTCGGCATGGCGTGCCGGGCGGCTGTTCGACCTGAAAAGCGACCGCGACATGGCGAACCTGGCGCGCGGATGCCTGGTGGGAATAATCGCCTTCGCGGCGGCCTCGTTCTTCCTCTCGGACGGCAACGACGTGCGCTTCTGGCTCCTGCTCGCGCTTGGACCGATCATGTACGGGGTAGCGGTACGGTTGCCAATGGCGGAGCGTCCGGACCGCGTTTATCATCGACGTGCATCGGCGGGGGCCTGGGCCGTTCATGGACGGCCTACGTGATGCCGACTAATTCCTGATGGGCCTCATCACCGACAGCACGACGGACGGGCCGCTGCACGCGGTTCACGCGCCCAGACGCGCGGCCCAAAGGGGTCCGCTGCTCTCGGAGCGCGTGCTGGTGCCGGCGGTTGCCGCGCTCACGGCGGGGCTGCTCGCCGAAGAGGCCTTCGAGGCCGTGGTGCTGACCACGCTCGCGTTTGCGTGCGCGGCGTTCGTCGTGCCGGAGCGACGGGCATGGGCCAACCTGCTCCCGCTCATGCGCAACCCGCTGGTGGTGCTGTCACCGCTGCTCGGTATCTGCGCGCTGACGCTCGTGAACGCCGTCACCGGCCTGCCGGGGCTCTCGACCGCCGAGATGATTCTTGTAGCCACCGCGGCGGCCTCCGCCTCCGTCGCGTGCTCCCTGTCGGGCGGAAGCACGCGCCAGGGCCCGCTGCGGACCGCGATCATCGGCTCGCAGCGCAACGCCACGGACGTCGCGCGCGAGCTGGCCCTGGTGGGCATCCCGGGGTATCAGGTGGTGGGTCGAATCGCGATCGCGGCCGGCCCCTCGCGCGTGGACGGCGAGGTGCCGACGCTAGGCGCGCTGGGCGGCCTTGCCGACGTGATCGAGACGAATGACATCGACCTGCTTGTCCTCACGAGCGAAGCGCCGCGCTTCAGCGTCTTCGAGGAGCTATCGACCACCTGCCTCCACCTGCCCGTGCGCCTCTGGGAGCTGTCCTCGTTCTACGAGGACATCTTCGGTCACGTGCCGGTGGCCGAGATCAACGCGGCCTGGTTCCAGTACATCATGCACCCGAAGTTCCGGACCGTGGCTCCGGCATCGAAGCGCGCTGTGGACATCGTCGTCTCCACGATTGCCGCCTTTGCCACCGCGCCGCTCATTCTCCTGAGCGCCCTCGCGATCAAGCTGGATGGCGGCCCCGTCTTTTTCAAGCAGTCCCGCATCGGCGAGGCCGGCCGCACGCTTACGCTGTGGAAGCTCCGCACCATGAGGGTCGCGGATCCGAGCGCGCAGTGGGCCGACCCCGACGACCCGCGCGTGACCCGGGTCGGCCGCATTCTGCGCAGGACCCACTTCGACGAGCTGCCGCAGCTGTACAACATCCTGCGCGGGGAGATGAGCCTCGTCGGCCCGCGCCCCGAGCAGCCGGAATTCGTCCAGCAGCTCGAGGAGGTCCTCCCCTTCTATCAGCGCCGTCACCTCCTCAAGCCGGGCCTCACCGGGTGGGCGCAGGTGCGATGCGGGTACGCGGGATCGGACGTGGGATCAGCGTGGAAGCTGTCGCACGACCTCTACTACCTCAAGCACCGTTCGATGGCGTTCGACCTCGCGATAATCGGCGAGACCTTCCGCACGGTGTTCGCCGATCGCCGCTACTCCATCGAGCCCAAGTGGGTGTCGTTCATCCACGGCTACGACCCGCTTCCCCCGCCGCCGGAGGCGCTCTCCACCGGGGTGGACGACTGGGCCGACGCGGCGTCGGTCTGAGTCCGGAAACGAAAAGGCCGCCCACCGGGCGGCCTTCACGACCAGACTGTTTGGGGTGCTTCGGCTACTGAGCCGGGTTGCGGAGCGTGCGCCGCATCATGTACCCGGCACCGGCCGCCGTGCCGCCAAGCGCCACGAGAATGCCGAGATCGAGCCCGGTGAACGGAAGCGACCCACCCTGGGTGCTCCCGCTGACGCTCTGGGTCGGTCCGCTGCCACCCTGATCCACGCTACCCAGAAGGCCGCTCTCGTCGTACCCCTGCTGCGCGGCGGTCTGGGCCTGAGCCGCGGGGGCCAGTCCCGCGACTGCCAACGCGCAGATTGCGCCAGCCAGCCGGGTCTTTGTCTTGATTGTCATGCTGATGGTGTCCTCCTTAACGCGAACCCTTGTGTCCTGGGCCCTCGAGATTTGGGGTTCGGGACTGGCGCGGGCCCCTTGCCAGCGAGTCCTCTCCGAGAGTACAGGCACTGTCGGATTCTTGCGAACATCGTGAAGATTCCGATCTTAGGTACCCCGGAATCTCACACTCTAAGCGGGAGATTCCATAATTGCGCAGGTTCCTAAGGCTGATCCGTCTCAGAGTGTGACGCAGCGTCTGGATCGGTCGCACGCAGCCGTGCCTGGAGGCCGAGATAGAGCCTCCGCTCGACGGCCGCGGCGTCGATGTGGCGGCCGGCGCGCACCTGACGGTAGGTCCTCCGTGCCAGCGGCTGGCGCGGGTTGAGGCTGGTGGCCTCCCTCAGGCTCGCGAGCGCAGCGCGTGTGTGCCCGGTTGCGGACTCGGCGAGGCCCAGCTCCAGGTGCGCGAACCAGTTTCCGGGCCGGCGCTCGACGGCACGGCGCAGCGGGTCGATCGCGCGGTCGGGATGGCCGAGCCGCTGCTGGATGACGCCCTCGGCGACGAGCGGTTCGTCGCTCAGGGGGTCGAGGTCGGCGGCACGCTCGAGCTGGTCGATCGCGGTCTCGGGATTCTCCCTGAAGTGGTCGTACGCGGAGGCCGTGTAGCGCGCCGCCACCCCAGGCAGAGCGAGGCTCACGGCGGCCGCCAGCGTCGCGACCCCGAAGGCGGCCCGCGCGACGAAGGGAAGTGGCCGGCCGGGGGCGGATTCGACCGCACCCTCCTCCGTCCGGCTTGCGATGCCGAGCATCGCGAAGGCGAGCACTCCCAGGGCGGGGAACGCCCACAGCCAGTCGACGAGGGCGTGGAAAAAGAAGGCGGCAAAGGATGCGAAGGCCGCCGCCACGAGCGCGGCGCCCTCCACGCTGTTTCGTCGGCGAGCGCGCAGTACCGCGGTCACGAACCCGCCCAGGAAGAGGAGGAACACCGCGGTCCCGACCGCGCCGTACTGGGACAGGAGGCGGAACGCCAGGCTGTGTGGATGCCGCGGCGCCTCGAGCGTGCGCCGGTGCAGCAGGTACGCGTCGGCGAAGTTGTCGCCGCCCACGCCGAGGACCGGGTGGTCGGCGAACTGGTCGAGCGCGACGCGGTAGAAGTCGTAGCGGTTCGACCCGAGCCCTCCGGTGAAGCGGGTATGCCCGGACTCGACCTTGCTGTAGCCCGAGCTCTTGAAGTCGTCCCACCGGGCGTTCACCCAGTCGCTCGGGTTCCCGATCACGAGCAGGACCGCGGCGATACCCGCCACGGCAAGGGCCGCGAGCGCGATGTTGCCCGCACGCGGGATCCACGGCCGGCGCTCCACCTCGGACCTTGACCTCGCGCCGAGAAGGCCGCCCGCCAGGCCGAGGACGAACGCGGCCGCGGCGCTGAGCGCGATCGCGCGAGCCGCGTGGTCGAGCGCGGGCCCCAGGTCCGCGGCCTGAGCCGCGTCCCGCACGTCTACGACGGTGTTGAACGCGAGCGCCGCGAGGCCCACCGTCGCCCCGAGCGCGAACAGCGCCGGCCAGCGGCGGGGCGTTACGAGGACGTACACGAGCGCGGTCGCCGCGAAGGCGATGACGGCGCCGCGACTCTGCGACAGCAGCTCCATCTCGAGCAGCACGGTCGCCGCCATCAGCGCCAGGCCGCGGGCCCAGGCCGGCCATGGGCGCCGGATCGCGAGGTACAGAGCGGGCCAGAAGCCGATCAGCCAGAGGTTGGCCGTCGCGTTCAGGTATCCCGCCGGCTCGGCGAGGCGGCCGCCCTGGAACAGGTTCGCCGGATCGTCGCTCACGACCCCGCCGAGGAGGATGCCCGCGGCGATCAGCGCCGTGCCGAACCCCACCATCGCGACCGCCGCTGTGGCCGTGCCCGTGCTCCACGGGCGCAGCGTGACCAGCACGAGGACGAGCCCGTACAGCAGGATCCGGTTCGCCGCGTGCCACGCCTCCCCCGGGGCATCCGCCCAGGCGATCGACGCATACGCGATCACGGCGAACGCCGCGAACGCGCACAGGCCGACCACCACGGCCCTGGGCCCGAGCCCCGCGGGCGGAGCCGCGATCACGGTTACCGCGAGCAGGGCGAGCGCGAAGAGCGCCGCGGGGTACCACATCGTCGGCGGGTAGCCGGCGTCGTCGAGGGCGAGCAGGAGGCCGCCTGCGACGACGATCAGCCCCGGCAGGGCCAGCACGAGCTGCTGCTGCCGCCGCGGCGCGGATGAGCCGGAGAAGTGCACGAGCCGCGCATTGTGTCCGAACGAGCGGCGGCCGGAACCGTTTCCCTCCGTGCGAAGCGATACACCTCCGGGGTGAGCCGCCGGCCCCGCCTCCTGATGCTGTCTCCGCGCAACCCTGCGCCCCCTACGCGCGGCGACCAGGTCCGCGTGTATCACCTGGCACGCGCGTTGTCGGCGCGGGCGGACGTCATGCTGGTGTGCTTTGGGGCCGAATCGGGCGCCTCGCTCCCGGGCGTCGCATTGCGGTCCGTGCCGCGCGGAGTGCTGCCGGCGGCCGTGGCCAACCTGCGAGCGCCGAACCCCCTGCTCCCGCTCCAGACGCGTCTCTACCTCGACGGCCGCATGCACGACGTCGTGCGCGCGGCGATGGGCGGCTTCGAGCCGGATGTCCTGCACGTGACGCTGGCGCGCATGGCGCCGTACATGCGGCACGCGCCGCCGGGCGTGCACGTCCACCTGGACTTCGTGGATGCGCTGTCGCTGAACATGGCGAGCCGGGCCAACCGGTCGCGCTTTCCCCCGTCCTCAGCATTCGCGCTCGAGGCGCGCCTGATGGCGCGCTACGAGGCGCGCGTGGCCGCCGCGGCCGACACGACGTCGGTGGTCTCGGAGCGCGACAGGCTCGCGTCGCCCGGACTCGCCCGCGCGACGGTCATCCCCAACGGGGTCGCGCTCGACGACCTCCCCTACGCCGAGCCCTCGCGGCGGGCGGCGAACGCGATCTTCTTCGGCAACCTCGGCTATTTCCACAACGTGGCGCCGGCACGGCTGGTGGCGCTCGAGGTGCTGCCGCGCCTTCGCCGGCTCGCCCCGGAGGCCTCGCTGCGCATCGCGGGGGCGCGGCCCGCCGCGGCCGTGCGGGACCTGGCGGGGCGGGACGGCATCGAGGTCGCCGCCGATGTGCCGAGCATGTCCGCCGAGCTGCATCGCGCCGCGGTCGCGGTCCTTCCCGCCAGCTCGGGATCTGGCATCAAGAACAAGGTGCTAGAGGCATTCGCGGCGGGAACTCCGGTGGTCACGAACCGGGCCGGCATCGACGGCATCGTCGGCGCCCAGGACCGCGTCCACTATCTCGAGGCCGAGGGAGCCGACGCGCTCGCCGAGGCCTCCGCGAGGCTGCTCGCCGACGCGGACGAGCGCGTGCGGATCGCCGCCGCCGCCCGGGCTCTCGTGGAGCGTGAATACGGCTGGGAGCGTCGCGCGGACGCTCTCCTCGAGCTCTATGGGCTTGGAGGACGAACGGCGTGAGCACCGCACTTCCGAGCGAGCTGGAGGCTCTGCGCGAGGACTGGGACAGGCTCGCGACGGCGTCCGGGAACGTGTTCCTCACGTGGGAGTTCGCCGCCGCCTGGTGGCGCCATTTCGGCGCCGGGCGGGAGCCGGCGTTCGGCGTCGTGCGGCAGGACGGCCAGGTGGCCGCGCTCGTGCCGCTTCACCGGGGCGGCAGCGCGGTACGGACGCTCCGCTTCGTCGGGGGTGGCGTGGCCGACCAGGTCGGCGCCGTCTGCGCGCCCGCCGACCTTCCCGTCGCCGGGGGCGAGCTGCGGAGCATGCTCCACGACGTGCCGCATGACCTCTTCCTGGGTGACCGGCTCGCTGGCGAGGAGAGCTGGCCGGCGCTGCTCGGCGCCGCGCCGGCCGTTCACGAGGCGAGCCCGGTGCTCGAGATCGAGACCTCGGACTGGGACGAGTTCCTCGCCGCGAGGAGCTCGAACTTCCGCCAGCAGGCCGGCAAGTTCGAGCGGAGGCTGCTGCGGGACCACGACCTGCGCTACCGGCTCACCAGCGACCACGATGGCCTGGAGCGGGACCTGAACCTCGTCTTCGAGCTGCACGCGAAGCGCTGGGGCGAGGGCGCGACCGAGTTTCAGCTCGAGCCCGCGCGCTCGTTTCACCGCGACTTCGCGCACGCCGCGCTGGACCGCGGCTGGCTCCGGCTCTGGATCGCGGAGTTGAACGGACGGCCGGCCGCGGCCTGGTACGGATTTCGGTTCGGCGACTCGGACTGGTCGTACCAGACGGGCCGCGATCCGGCCTTCGACCACCAGTCGGTCGGCTGGGTGCTCACCGTCCACGCCGTGAGAGAGGCCGTCAACGACGGCATGCGCGCCTATAGGTTCCTGCTGGGCGAGGAGCCCTACAAGGCCCGCTTCGCCACCGCGGACCACGGGCTGGACAGCTTCGTGATCCCCAGAACGGCCCGCGGCCGCGCCGGCCATTTCGCGCAGAGGGTGCGCGGGCGGCTTGCCCGCTGGGCGTCCGTACGGCGCGGTTAGCGGCGGGGGACGAGCACGGCGCGCTTGAACTCAGCCACCAGCGTGCCGTCCTGCTTGAAGACGCGCGTGTGCACCTTCACCACGCCACGGTCGGACTTGGACTGCGACGGGCGCACCTCGAGCACCTCGGACTCGGCGAACAGCGTGTCGCCGTGGAAGACCGGCGCGGGGTGCAGGAGCTCCTCGGTGGCGAGGTTGGCGATCGCCTTGCCGGACACGTCGGCCACCGACATGCCGAGCGCCAGCGAGTACACGAGCGGCCCCACCACGACGTTGCGCCCCTGCTGGGACTCGGCCGCGTACACGTCGTTGATGTGCAGCGGATGGTGGTTCATCGTGAGCAGGCAGAACAGGTGGTCATCCGCCTCGGTCACGGTCTTGGCCGGCCAGTGCTTGTAGACCGCGCCCACCTCGAAGTCCTCCAGGTACCGGCCGTATGGCCGTGCTCCGGAGGCCTCGCGGTCGGCCTGGTCGGTGTCGATCGATCGCGTCTCGGTCTCGCCCATGGACCGCGGAATCCTACTCACCGCTAGATTCCGGCAGGCCATGCGCAATCCACGCGATTTCTTCACGGCGCTCGCGATCGGCGCTCCAGAGCCGATCCGCGAGGTGCCCGTCCGGCCCTCGCGGATGATCCACTTCCTCGACTTCTCGAACGAGAAGATGGTCGCGAAGGCGCCCGACATCGCCCCGCAGGTGGACATCCTGCTCGGGAACCTCGAGGACGCCATTCCGGTGGACCGCAAGGAGGCCGCGCGCGAGGGCCTCGTCCGCGTGGGCTCCGAGATGGAGCTCGGCGAGACGCAGCTGTGGACGCGCGTGAACGCGCTCGAGAGCCCGTGGGTGCTCGACGACCTGACCCAGCTGATCGCCGCGATCGGAGACCGGCTCGACGTCGTGATGGTGCCGAAGGTGGAGGGCGCCTGGGACATCCACTACGTGGACCGGCTACTCGCCCAGCTCGAGGCGAAGGCCGAGCTCGACCGCCCGATCCTGATCCACGCGATCCTCGAGACCGCCCAGGGCGTGACGAACCTCGAGGAGATCGCCACGGCGAGCCCGCGCATGCAGGGCATGAGCTTCGGGCCGGCCGACCTCGCCGCGAACCGGCGGATGAAGACGACGCGCGTGGGCGGCGGCCACCCCGGATACCGGGTGATCGAGGACCCGGCCCCGGACGACCCCGACGCGCCCCGGGCGACCGCCCAGCAGGACCCGTGGCACTACTCGATCGCGCGCATGGTGGATGCCTGCGCCGGCGCCGGCATCCTGCCCTTCTACGGCCCGTACGGCGACATCAGGGACACCGAGGGCTGCGAGACCCAGTTCCGCGCGGCCTTCCTGCTCGGCTGCGTGGGCGCATGGTCGCTCCACCCCGCCCAGATCGAGATCGCGAAGAAGGTGTTCTCGCCCGACCCCGAAGAGGTCAAGTTCGCCAAGAAGGTGCTCGAGGCGATCCCGGACGGCCGCGGCGTGCACATGATCGACGGGAAGATGCAGGACGACGCCACCTGGAAACAGTGCAAGGTGATGGTCGACCTGGCCGAGATGCTGGCTCGCAAGGACCCGGAGCTGGCCGCCGCATACGAGCTCGAGCCCGCGCGCGCTTAATTCCGACCGACGTGGGGTAGAACATTCCGGGGATACAACGCCGAATCGCGGCTGTTGCCGTAGTCGCGAACGGGGGAACCAGGTAGTAGGGGCGAATCGCCGGACGTTCGGCGGAGCGCGCATCTCTTCGCGCCAGCCCGTCAGCTAACCCCGTAGGCCTGAAGAGAAGGTGAGCTCAGTGCCACGGATGCGCACGGTCGCGGCCGGGGTGGCCGCGCTGATGACTCTCGCCATACCAGCCTCAGCCGCAGGGCTGACGCCCAACGAGCGGGCGGAGCGCCAGATGACGGAGGCGATCAACGCGGTGCGAGCGGAGCACGGGCTGCCCGCCTTCCGCACGTCCGCCTCGCTCACCGCGTCGGCGGAGGGCTACTCGCAGTATCTGATGGAGCACGACGTGTTCACCCATCAGAGCTCGGTCTGGGCCAGCAGCCGCTTCAAGCTGATCGGCGAGGCGCTCGAGTGGCACTCGGGGCGCCGGTTCGACGTGCACGGCTCGCTCCGGCGGTGGCTGGCGTCGCCGTCGCACCGCGCGATCGTGCTGTCGCCGACGATGCGCCGCCAGGGTGCGGGCGTCACGCGCGGCCGCTTCGGCGGCCGCCGCGCCACGATCTGGGTGCTGCACGCCGGCAGGCTGACGCTGCCGGGCACTCAGCTGCCCGACATCCAGCTTCCGTAGCTCCTGTAGCGCGGTAGGGTTCCGCGCCCAAATGCGCTTCTTCGAGTACGAGGCACGCGAGATCGTCCGGCGGGCCGGGATTCCGGTCACGGATTTCGGCTTCGCGACGACCGACCAGGATGCGCGCGAGATCGCGCGCCGGATTGGTGGGCCGACGGTGATCAAGTCGCAGGTGCTCACCGGCGGCCGCATGAAGGCGGGCGGCGTGAAGTTCGCCGACGACGCCGACCAGGCCGCTGCGTACGCCAAGGACATCCTGAAGCTCGAGATCGGCGGCCACATGCCGCGCGGCGTGCTCGTGGACCCGAAGGCAGACGTGAAGCAGGAGTACTACGCCGGCGTCGTCTGGGACGGCCTCACGAAGCAGCCGGTGATGATCTTCTCGCCGGTCGGCGGCATCGACATCGAGCAGGTGGCGGAGGAGCAGCCGGACAAGGTCGGCCGCCGCCACTTCTCGACGATCGAGCCGTTCAGCGACTACATGGCGAAGGAGGTGATCGCCTCCACGGGCGTCACCGGCCGCGCGCTCACGCGCATGACCCCCATCCTCGCCCGGCTGGCCGAGCTGTTCGTGGATTACGACATGACGCTCGCGGAGATCAACCCGCTGGGTGAGCTGAAGGACGGCTCGTTCGTCGCGCTCGACGCGCACATGGACATGGAGAACGAGGCCCGGCCGCGCCAGCAGGCGCTCCTGAACGAGCTCGGCGTGGGTGACGAGGAGACGCGCGAGGCACGTGAGCCCACCGAGTTCGAGCTGGCCGGCGAGGAGGTCGACTCCATGGACCACCGCGGGGTGGCCGGCAACGTGACCGAGTTCGACGGCGACCTCGGCCTCGTGATCGGCGCCGGCGGCGGCTCGCTGACGCTTTTCGACGCCGTCCGCGCCCACGGCGGCCGGCCGGCGAACTACTGCGAGATCGGCGGCAACCCGTCGGTGCGTAAGGCCGCCGGCCTGGCGAAGCTCGTGCTCCAGAAGCCGGGCGTGGACAAGATCGCGGTGATGATGTCCATCGTGTCCAACACGCGCGTGGACATCGTCGCCCGCGGCGTGATCAAGGCCTGCCTCGAGCTCGGCTACGACCCCGCCGAGAAGATCGCCATCTTCCGCATCCCGGGCGCCTGGGAGGAGGAGGGGTTCAAGATCCTCGAGCTGTACGGCGTGGAGTACTGCGACCGCTCGGTGTCGATGCACGAGGCCGCGCGGCGAGCCGTCGAGAAGATCCAGGGTGCGGCGGCGTGAGCATCCTGATCGACGAGAACACCACCTTCATCGTGCAGGGCATCACCGGCCGCGAGGCGGTCAACCTCACCCGCGAGTGCCTCGACTACGGGAGGGGCGCCCAGGTCGTGGGCGGGGTCACTCCCGGCCGCAGGGGCCGCGACGTGCACGGGGTGCCGGTGTTCGACACCGTCGAGCAGGCGGTGGAGCACCACGGCGGTCCGATCAAGGGGTCGGTCGTGACCGTGCCCCCCGCCTTCACGAAGGACGCCGTGTTCGAGGCGATCGAGCACGGCATCGAGCTGATTGTGATCGTGACCGAGCGGATCCCGCGCGCCGACGTGGCGCAGATGGTCGAGCTCGCCGGGACGCGCGGCGCGCGCATCATCGGGCCGAACTGCCTCGGGATCATCGTCCCGGACGTGATCAAGATGGGCGGCATCGGCGGGCCGGCGCGCGACGCGGCCAAGGCGTACTCGTCGGGACCGGTGGGCGTCATCTCGCGCTCAGGCGGCATGACCACCGAGATGTCCTCCACACTCACCGCGGCCGGGCTCGGCCAGTCCACGGCCGTGTCGATCGGCGGCGACGCCATCATCGGCTCCTCCTACGCCGAGCTGATGCCGCTGTTCGAGGCCGACGAGCAGACCGAGGCGATCGTGATCTACACGGAGCCCGGCGGCCGCATGGAGGCGGAGCTCGCCCGCTACGTGACTGAGGAGTCCACCCGGAAGCTGCCGATCGTGGCGTTCATGGCCGGCCGCTTCATGGACGAGATGCCCGGCATGAGCTTCGGCCACGCCGGCACGATCGTCGAGGGCCAGGAGGACACGGCGGCCGAGAAGATCGAGCGGCTTGCGTCCGCCGGCATCGTCGTCGCGGAGGAGATCGCCGAGATCCCCGACCTCGTCAAGCAGCGGATGGGGGTGGCGGCGTGAGGCGTGACGGCACGTTCATCGGCGTGGAGGTCGATGACTCGGCCGCCGGCGACACGGAGCTCGCCAGGAAGCTCGCGGAGGCCTGCCCGGTGGACATCTACGCGGCCACCGAGAGCGGGGTGGACATCGTGGAGGCGAACCTCGACGAGTGCGTGCTGTGCGGCCTCTGCCTGGACGCGTCGCCGCCCGGCACCGTCAAGGTGATCAAGCTCTACGACAATGACGCACTGCTAGAGCTTGCGGCCTGACACGACCTTCTTCACGGTCGCCAACGACCGCTTCTTCCCGGGCGTCGCGTGTCTCCTGAACTCGCTCCGCGTCAGCGGCAACGACGCCGAGCTGGTGATCTTGGACACCGGCCTCTCGGAGGCCCAGCGGCGCAGGCTCGAGCCGCACGCGCGACTGGTGAGCCCGCCCGGCGAGGTGCTCGAGGCGCACATGCTGCTCAAGTCCTTTCCCCACACGCTGGAGCCGGAGGGCACCGTCGTGATCATCGACAGCGACATGATCGTCACGCGCTCGCTCGAGCCGGTCCTCGAGCGGGCCGAGGCGGGACAGGTCTGCATGTTCGCCGACATCGAGGACCAGCGACACCGCTTCGTCCCCGAGTGGGAGGGGGCGTTCGGGCTGACCGCCCCGCTCCGGCGCGCGCACTACTTGAACGCCGGCTTCATCGCACTCTCCACGCGCCACCACCCCGACCTGCTCCGGCGCTACTGGGAGGTGTGCCGGCGAATACCGTCCGGCCAAACCCTGGTCGCGGCGAGCGACTACGACCAGCCGTTCTGGGGTGGCGACCAGGACGCGATCAACGCGCTCCTGATGAGCGAGGTGGACCGCGACGCGGTGACGGAGCTGCCGGAGGAGGAGGGTCCGTCGCCCGAGCTGCTCCACGAGGTGCGGGTGCTGGACGAGCGCACCCTCGAGTGCGAGCTGCGCGGCCACAGGCCCTACCTCCTCCACTACTGGGGCGGCCCGAAGCCATGGGAGCGGAACGCCTGGATCCGCGCGTCGCGCGATGCATACGTGCGGCTCATGCCGCGCCTGCTGCTCGCCGCCGACGTTCCGGTCCGCCTCGAGCCGCGCGAGCTGCCGCTGTGGCTGAGGCGCACCCCCGCGGGGAGGAGCGCGCTAGTGCTCCTCAGCGGCGTTAACCGGTCCGCGCGGGCGGTGCTGGCGCGCGTGCCGGCGGCCGCGCGCAGGCGGCTCTCGCACGGCATTCGCGGCCTGGCGCACTGATCGCTTGCGGCTCGCCCGGGTCACACCTACTCTTGACCTGCAGGGTTTGGACTCACGCGCAGGGACATTTCGCGTCGGGCTCGCGACGGCGCTTGCCGTGGCCGCTGCATGCCTTGTCGCCGGTCCGGCCCTGGCCGCTACATACGCCGACGCGAACTTCCACGAGGACGCAATCGTGGGCGGGCTCACGATCCCCACGACGGCGGCGTGGGCGCCGGACGGCCGACTCTTCATTGCGGAGAAGTCCGGCGTCCTGAAGGTTCTGAACCAGGGCGAGACGAGCGCCGGCACGATCCTCGACATCTCGGACGAGGTGAACGATGCGTACGACCGCGGGCTGCTCGGCCTCGCGATCGACGCCGACTACGAGACGAACCACTACGTCTACCTGCTCTACACCGCCGAAAAGCATCCGCTGATGGCGGACACCGACGCGCCCACGTTCTCGCGCCTCGAGCGCATCCAGGTGAGCGGCTCGAACGGCGTGTCGGACAGGACGGTCCTGCTCGGCAGCGACGGCGTCGTGGGCACCGATGGGACGGACTGCGTGACCCAGAACTTCGTGTCCACGTGGCCATCCGCGAACGACCTGGACTGCCTCCCCTCCGAGGGACGCTCGCACTCGATCGGGACGGTGGCAGCCGCGTCCGACGGCACGCTCTACGTGGGATCCGGCGATGCGTCGAGCTACGCCGAGTTCGACCAGCTCGCGTTCCGCGTCTACGACCAGCACAGCTTCGCCGGCAAGATCCTGCACATCGACCGGAACGGGAACGGCCTGCCCGGCCATCCGTTCTGCCCGTCGGACACCGATCTCACGCACGTCTGCACCAAGATCCACTCGCTCGCGTTCCGCAACCCGTTCCGCTTCAAGTGGCGCGACGACGGCACGCCCGACGGCGCCCTGAGCATCGGTGACGTCGGCTGGAACACGCGCGAGGAGGTCGACCTCGTCGGCACGCCCGGCCACACCTACGGGTGGCCCTGCTACGAGGGCCCGGTGCACACGACGACCTATCAGGACGACCCGAAGTGCGACCCGGAGTACGCCAAGGAGGGCACCGCGGCCGCGCACGTCCCGCCCAACTACTTCTACCTCCACGGCGCGACCAACGCGATCATAGGCGGCCCGATCTACCCGGGCGGCCCGTACCCGGACTCCTACGACGGCCAGATGTTCTTCGGGGACTACAGCGACAGCTTCCTGAAGCTGCTGAACCTCGACTCGGGCGGGGCGGTGACCGGCACCACCGACCTGTCCGATGACTGGATGGGCGTGGACCTGCTGCTCGCGCCCGACGGCAACATCGCCTACCCAGACCTCGGCACCGGCGAGCCGGGCACCGGCTCAATCAAGGAGATCGTGTACGAGCCGA
Source organism: Thermoleophilaceae bacterium (assembly GCA_040509835.1). Taxonomy (GTDB): domain Bacteria; phylum Actinomycetota; class Thermoleophilia; order Solirubrobacterales; family Thermoleophilaceae; genus JACVRW01. The sequence goes on along the minus strand of JBEVKE010000133.1, from coordinate 9,182 downwards.
GCACAGGCGCCCCGCACGCGCTCGCGTCGGCCGACCCGGTCGCGGGCGGCAAGCCGCTCACCGTCACCTTCAGCGCCGTCGGCTCGAGCGATCCGGAAGGACAGGCGCTCACCTACCACTGGGACTTCGGCGACGGCACGACCGGCACCGGCGCCACCCCGAACCACATCTACACGAACGCAGGCTCCTACCACGCGGTCGTGACGGTGGAGGACCCCGACCACCACACCGACGACGAGAGCGTCGACGTCGAGGTGTTCGACAGCCCGCCCACGCCCTCGATCGACAGCCCCGCGGACGAGTCGACCTACCACGACGGAGACACGATCTCGCTGAGCGGGTCGGCGACCGACGCGCAGGACGGCACGCTGCCGGCCTCCGGCCTGTCGTGGACGGTGATCCTCCACCACGGCGCGCACACGCACTTCGTCGGGACGTTCAACGGGACCGCCCACCCGAGCTTCGTGGCACGGCGAGATCACGACACCAATTCGTTCTACGAGGTGCGCCTCCGCGCGACCGACTTTGACAACGAATGGCGGCAGACCACGATCCAGCTTCGGCCCCAGGGCGTGCCGTTCCAGATCCAGAGCACCCCGCCCGGTGCGCCGCTCTCGTACGCCGGCCTGGCCGTGACCGCCCCGTTCTCGACCCTCTCGGCGATCGGCCTCGACACCTCGATCTCCGCGGCCGCGCGCTTCACGAAGAACGGCGTCAACTACTTCTTCGACTCCTGGGCCGACGGCGGCAGCCGCCTGCGCCAGCTCGAGATCCCTGACCACGCGTCAGGCCTCTCCGTGCGCTACCTGGAGGACAAGGCGAACGGCCACCCGGCGACGGCGTCGAGCTTCCAGGACAACGACCCGACCCTCGCCCCCGGCAAGGCCACCGACGACGACCCCACCACGCGCTGGGCCAGCAAGGCCCAGGGCCTCGACCCGCATCCGTGGTGGGAGGTCGACCTCGGCTCGGCGCGGTCGGTCTCCGCGCTCGAGGTGGAGTGGGAGGCCGCCTACGCGTCCCGCTACGACGTCCTCACCTCCGTCGACCACGTTCACTGGTCGCTGGCCGCAAGCGAGTCGGTGACCGACGCGCTCAAGCAGCGGACCGGCTTCCAGACCCGCAAAGCGCGGTACGTGAGGCTGCAGGTGCAGCAACACGGCACCAGCTTCGGCGTGTCGTTCTTTGCGGCGCGCGCCCTCGGCCCGCCCGACTCGGACCCGGTCCTCGAGGACAAGGCCGCGGGGCGTCCCGCCTCCGCGTCGAGCACCCAGATCGCCGGCACGCTCGACCCGTCCAAGGCGGTGGACGAGGACTCGATCACGCGCTGGGGCAGCGTGTCGGACGACAACCAGTGGTGGCAGGTGGACCTCGGCGCGCTCCGGACCGTGGACGCAGTGGAGCTGAACTGGGAGACCGCGTACGCGTCGAGCTACGAGATCCAGACCTCCACCGACGGCGTCAACTTCGCGACGGCTGCCACCGAGAACATCTCCGCGCCGGGCCTCCGGAGAACCACCTTCGCCCCCAGGACGGCCCGCTTCGTCCGTATCACGGCGCTCAGCCGCGCCACGATGTTCGGCATCTCCTTCTTCGATGCGCGGGTCTACGGCGGCACGGATCCGGACATGACCGCGCCGGACACGCAGATCACGTCCGGCCCGACCGGCTCGACCACGAGCACGTCCGCGACCTTCGCGTTCGCGAGCGAGCCGGGCGCGAGCTTCGAGTGCAGCCTGGACGGCGCGGAGTACGGCGCCTGCACATCGCCGCGCTCGTACGACGGCCTGGCGGTCGGGACGCACTCGTTCGGCGTACGCGCGCGCGACGGCGCGGCGAACGTGGACCCCACGCCGGCCACGCGCTCCTGGACCATCGAGGCCGGCCCGGCCGCCCGTCGCTACTCGGAGGTGATCGCCGGCACGCGCGGCCTGCTCGGGCTCTGGCCGCTCGGCGACGCCGGTGGTCGCGCGGCCGACCTCAGGTCGGGCAACCGCGGCCGCTACCTCGGTGGACCGGCGCGCGCCGACGCCCTGATCCAAACGAAATCGGATGGCGCTCGCCGCTTCGATGGCCGTGACGACCGGGTGAAGCTTCCGCCGGCCGCCATCGGGAGCCCACGCGCCGTCACGGTGGAGCTTTGGCTCGAACGCGCCGCACGCGGCGGAGCGCGCAGGCCGCTTCTCGTGACCGACGCCCGCAAGCCGCTTGCCGACGGGTTCACGCTGTACCTGGACGCTCGGCACCGGCCCGTGGTCGCCCTCGGCGGAGCCCGCGGGCGGCGCGCGTCGGTCACGGGGCCCGCTCTCAGGAGCGGCCAGACGTACCACCTGGTCGCGTCCTATGACGGCCGATCGCTGGTGCTGTACCTGAATGGCCGGCGCCGCGGGGCGCGGCGCTATTCGGCCGGGATTGCCTACGTGCGCTCGCGGTCGTTCCTGTTCGGAGGCCCGGCCGGGCGCCGATCTGGGGACCCGGGCGCCTACGCGGGCGTGCTCGACGAGGTCGCCGTCTACAAGGCGGCGCTCGGCGCGGTCGCGGTCAGGGACCACTTCCGGCTCGGCACCGGCGCCGGTTGACCAACCCGGAGGTCACCCCGGAGCGCTTCCGCGAGGGGATCGAGGGCAGCTTCCCCGGCGACATCGGCATCGAGGTGATCCGGATCGCGGACGACAGCGTCGAGGGCCGGCTCACCGTCGACCGGCGCCACCTCCACCCCGGCGGCTACGTGCACGGCGGCGTCTGGGTCGGATTTGCCGACACCGTCGCCGCCTGGGGCACCTTCCGCCACCTCGAGCCCGGCAGGGACTTCACAACCGCCGAGCTGAAGGCCAACGTGTTCACCGCCGCCCGCGAGGGCGACGTGCTCACGGCCGTGGGCCGCCCGCTCCACGTTGGCCGCCGCACCCAGGTGTGGGAGGTGCTCATCAGGAAGGAGGGCCGCAACGCGGCCCTCTTCACCTGTACGCAGGTGGTGCTCGACTAGCGGCTCGGCGGCCGGCGCAGCAGCTTTCGCCACGGCGGCCGCGTCTGCAGCTCGACCTGACGCGAGGCCTCGGTCAGCTGCATCCAGGTCAGGTGCCGCTGCTGCTCGGAGACCGCGAGCGCCTGCTCGTGGCGCTCCGCCTCCTCGGTCCTCGCGGCCAGGGCCGCCTCGGCCTGCTCCGCGCGCTCGTGCAGGGCCCGGGCACTCTTACGCTCGCGCTTCAGCGTGTCCGATAGCCGGCGGCGCGCGTCGCGCTCCGCCCGCGCCACGCGCTCGAACGACTCGGCTCTCGCCGCCAGTCGCCCGTTCTCCTCGGCCTGTGCCTCCAGCCGGCCGAGCAGGTCGGTTGTCTTGAGCTCGATCGCGTCGGGCGCGTCCCTCAGCCTGATGACGCGAGGCTCCGTGCCGTGGGAGGCCTCCATAGGACGGCCATGCTAGCCACGAGGGGCGATGGATGTGCTGTCCATGCGCGGGCTCGGCCCGCTAAGTCCGCGCAAGCTGGCGCTGGATCACGTTGCCGATCAGCTTCGTCACGGCCGGTTCGCCGCTCACCCGCACGTGGCCGTGCTCGTAGGCGTCCACCCAGTCGCGGAGCCGCCCCTCGGCCGCCAGCTCGTTGAAGTGGGAGCGCGAGACCGACACGTCGATGCGGGCGTCGCCCGCCGGGTCCTTCGAGATCTCCGGCCCGGGCACCTCCACGCGCCAGATCGGCACGTCGCCGCGGGCGCGCAGCTCGAGCCGGATCACGAGCTTGAGCTGCTTGAGCGCCGGGATCTCACCGTAGAGGTTCTCCACGGCCTGCCTGATCAATGAGCGGGTGTCGCCGCTGGACACGGCTAGATCTTGTTCCGCTCGAGCAGCTTCTTGCCGATCACCATTCGCTGGATCTCGGACGTGCCCTCGCCGATGAGAAGCAGCGGCGCGTCGCGGTACAGCCGCTCGATCTCGTACTCCTTCGAGTAGCCGTAGCCGCCGTGGATGCGGAACGCCTCCTCCACCACCTCCTTGCCGGTCTCGGAGGCGAACAGCTTCGCCATGCCGGCCTCGAGGTCGGAGCGCTGGCCCGCGTCCTTCATGCGGGCCGCCTTCAGGGTGAGCAGCCTGGCGGCCTCGATCTTGGTCGCCATGTCGGCGAGCTTGAACTGGATCGCCTGGTGCTTCGCGATCGGCTTGCCGAACGCCTTCCGCTCCTGCGAGTAGCGCAGCGCCAGCTCCAGGGCGCGCTGGGCGATGCCCACGCCGCGCGCCGCGACGTTCACCCGGCCTACCTCGAGGGCGTCCATCATCTGCGCGAAGCCCTTCCCGAGCCCGCCCTCCTCGCCGCCCAGGATCCGGTCGGGCGGGCAGCGGAAGCCGTCATACACGAGCTCGGTCGACTCCACGCCCTTGTAGCCCATCTTCTTGATCTGGGGCGGGATCGTGAGGCCGTCCTTCTCGGCCACGCCCGGCTCCTTCTCCGTTATGAAGCACGTCATGCCGCGGTGCGGCGGGTCCGCCTTCGGATCCGTCTTCATCAGCACGAACACCACGCCCGAGCGCAGGCCGTTCGTGACCCACATCTTCTGGCCGTTCAGCTCCCAGTCGCCGTCGTCCGTCTTCCGCGCGACCGACTTGATCCCCTGGACGTCGGAGCCCACCTCGGGCTCGGACAGCGAGAAGGCCGCCCGGATTTCGCCGGTGGCCATCTTCGGCAGCAGCTCCTGCTTCTGCTCGTCGGTCCCGAACTTCATCAACAGGTACGAGCCGATGAAGTGGGTGTTCACGATGCCGGAGACCGAGATCCAGCCGCGCGACAGCTCCTCGACGATCATCGCGTAGGTCGTCAGGTCGAGCCCCATCCCGCCGTACTCCTCGGGGATGGTCACGCCGAACAGGCCCAGCTCCTTCATCTGCTCGACGACGGCGTCCGGGAACGAGTCCTCGTGGTCGTGCTCCTCGGCGATCGGGAGGACCTCGTTGTCGACGAACTGCCTCACCATCTCGGTAATGGCTTTCTGCTCGTCGGTCTTGTCTGTGTACGCGGTTGCGACGGCCATAGGCGCCGCAGATTACCGACGGCGGATCAGTATCCGCTCGGGTGCCGCGCCACGAAGGCGGACGAGCGGCGGAGCGTCTTGCTCCAGCGCGGGCCGGTCGCGGGGCCGGGCGCGTCCGAGTCGTGCATCGACGTGTCGAAGCGGAAGCCGGCCACGACCAGGTAGGCGTGGCCGCCGTGCGCGTACACCGTCAGCCAGGTGCCCGGGCCGCTCGAGCCCCAGCTCATGAGCGCGCCGCTCGGGAGCGGTGAGCGGAGGAAGCCTCCGCCGTGGAGCGCGTGCGACACGCTGCCGGAGCAGTCGTAGCCGCGGTCGAGCTGGCCGCGCCGGTACGGGCGGTGGCCGCCGCCGTACACGTACGGCTTCTCAACGATCTGGTTCGCCGCTGCGATCACGCGCTTGATGCGCATGGGCGCCGAGGCGGGTGCGAGCAGGCGCCCGTCCACGAGCTTCGCCTTGGCGGGTGGCGGCGGGGGCGGCTGGAAGGTCGCGCCGCCGCCGCTCATCGACGAGCTCTGCGCCATCGCGCTCGGCACGGCGACGAGCGCGCATGCGAACGCCAGCGCGGCGAAAAGCAACCTGTTTAAGAAGGTAGAAGGCATTCTCTTTCGAACGCCTACGGGGTTAGCTGACGGGCTCGCGCTGAAAGAGCTTGCGCGCCTTCCAGAAGGAAGGTTCGCCCCAGTGGCCGTTGGCATGGCCACCTTGGTTCCCCCGTTCCGCACTGAGGCGGATTCGGCGTGGCGGTGAAGCTATCAGATGTCTCGGCGACGTCGCCGGTTCCTTTAATGCGTTATCACACGAGTTCGGCCTGGCGGCGCCGTGTCCTGCCGGCCCCACGCGAACGTGCCTCGCCGCGATCCACCCGCAGGAGCGACCACGCGATCAGGGCGATCAGTGAGAGCGCGATCGCGAGAACCGTGAGGTAGGCGGACAGCGTGAGGAAGCCCGGCACGCCCGCCTTCTGCTCGCGCTGGAGCACCTTCTTGTCCGCGAGGAAGCCGCGCGTGAAGCTCGCCTTCGCCGGAACCTTCTTGGCGGGGATCGCCCGGTCCTCCGGCAGGAAGATCGGCATGGAGATCAGCGCATCGCCCTGCTGCATGCGCAGGGTGGACTTCCAGCTGCCGTAGACCGGGATCGGTTTGGTGGTCCGGTAGACATCCGGCCCGACCTTCTCCAGCGGGTCGAGGACGCGCGTCCTGCCGCCCTGCCACGCGGTGATGTTCATGAACTCCGGATCCTTCACGGAGCCGGGCGGATCGAGCTTGATCGTCGCGGCCACCGTGCGCCGGCTGCCGCTCTGGATGTCCTTCAGCGCCACCTGGGCGCGCTCCGGACCGGAGGTCGAGAGGGGCAGCGCCCAGCCGATGACCGCCAGCAGCACGAGCCCGCCTGCCAGGGCGGCGCGGCGGTCGCCCGAGGTGAGCCGGGCGCCGTCCTCGCGGCTGATCAGCGCGCCGCTCCTCCCGACGAGCGAGCCGCCGATGAAGCCGCCGACGACGCCGGCGGCCACCGCCGTGAGGAAGCCGGCGATCGCGGCCTCGGGGAGCAGCGAGTCGTTCCACGGGATCGGCATCCAGATGTGAGACCACGCCCATTCGGCGGCGAGGCCGATCGTTCCGATCAGCCCGCCCGCGATGGCTCCGTTCACGACCGGGCTGCGGCCACCGGCCCGAAGGAAGACGGCCTCGACCAGGAGCGCCTCGACGATGTAGAGCGGGAAGTGCGGAGTGACCTCGCCCCAGACGACACCGACCATGATCGACAGGAAGCCGCGGATGACGAGGTAGCCGGCCACGGCCAGGAGCGCTCCGCCGCGACCGGCGAAGAGCCGGCAGGTGACCAGGCCGATGCCCGCCGAGAGCATGATCAGGATCGGCTGGTAGACCTCGCGGAACTGGGGAACGCCGAAGTCGAACTCGGCCTGGAAGGTCGATAGGGCGACGAGGAAGCTCCCCACCAAGAGCGCGCGGCGCACGTGGTAGACGAGCGGCGTGGCCTCGCGCTCCGGGTCGCGCCCGGTCGCCGTGATGGCCTCGCCCATCAGCACCATGCCGCCGAGCGTCGCGAGCGACGCGCCGCCGATCAGCATCAGGTGTGTCGGGCCCCACAGCGTGACGTCCTGGCCGAACAGCCGGTGCCACATGTCGTCGAGCGGGAAGCCGCTCAGCGCGAAGGCGCCGCAGGCCGCCATCATCAGGCCGCCGACCGGCGCCCACCAGTCTCCGCCCAGATGGATGGCCGTCTTGACGGGGCGCTCCGTGCCGGACATGACGATCGACATCACGCCCGCCACCAGCACGCCGTACAGCCCGACGAGAATCAGGTAGTGGGCGGGGTTGGCGAGCGGCCCGGGGTCGCGGCCGTTATCGATGTGGAGCGAGATGTCCCAGTACATGCCGAGCACGGCGACAAGCAGCGAGACGCTCAGCAGCATCGACGGCACCGAGGCCCAGGCGGGCAGCCCCGTGTGGCGCTCGGCCCAGCTGCCAAAGCGGTTCAGGATGTCGGTGCGACCCGTGCGGTGGCGCGAGATGAGGAGCATCACGAGCGCTGTGGCCACGAGCGCGCCGGCGGTGGCGCCGATCGCCTCTCCGAGCGCCGCGCCTCCGGCCGGCTGCGTGCCGTTGGACTGCGCAAACGCAGGTCCGGCCGCGGCGAGCATGCCGATCACGCCGGTTGCGGCACCGATAATCCCGGCACGCATGTGCTTAGCTCCTTGTTGCCTTGAATCCCGCATAGAGACTGGTCTTCCCAGAAAGCGTGAAAACCTAACTGACCGGTCAGTCAGTTGGGTGTGACGTTACTCACAGAGTGTTCTCAGCCCGTGGCCCCCACCGCCAAACGCCGTCTCACAGCAGAGGAGCGCAGGACCGGAATCCTGGACGCGGCGCTCGCCGTCTTCTCCGAACGCGGCTACCACGACGCCTCGATCGACGAGATCGCCGGCGAGGCGGGCGTGTCGAAGGCGCTCATCTACGAGCACTTCTCCTCGAAGCAGGAGCTGTACGGGGAGCTGATCGCCCGGAACGCGCGCGACCTGACGCAGCGGGTGGCGGGCGCGCTGTCGGGGGTCGAGGTCGAGTCGACCGCCGAGCGGCTCGCCACCGGACTCGAGGCCTTCTTCGCGTTCGTCGAGGAGCGCCGCGACGCCTGGCGGATGCTGTTCCGCGATCCGAGCGACCCCGAGTCGGCGGCGGTGCTCGACCGGATGGTGGGCCAGGTCACCGCCGAGGTGACCGTGCTGATCTCGCAGGACCCGGGCGCGCGGGAGCTCACGCGCGTCCAGGCGGATCGCTCGCTGCGCCTGCTGGCAGAGATGCTCGTGGGCGGGGCTCAGTCGATGGCGAACTGGTGGACGGACCACCCCAAGACGCCTCGCGCGGAACTGGTCGAGATCGCGATGGACTTCGCCTGGCTGGGGCTCGAGCGGCTGAGCCGCGGCGAGCGCTGGTCGGCGCCTGAATGAGCGTCGTGGGCCAGCTCGTCGACGCGGCCGAGCCGTCGCAGCTCGCGCTGGTCGCGATCGGGCGCGACGGCGAGCGGCGCGAGCTCACATTCGGCGAGGTGGCCGAGCGCTCGGCCCGCATGGCGGGGGCGCTCGTGAGCCACGGGGCCGGCGCCGGCGACGTGGTCATGACCGTCGTCGGAAACCGGCCAGAGTGGGTGTACGCGATGCTCGCCTGCTGGCGGATCGGGGCGGTGGCGGCCCCGTGCTCGGAGCAGCTCCGGCCGGGCGACCTTCGCGCACGCGTGGAGAGCGTGGAGCCCGCGGCGGTGGTGGCCGACGCGCGCGATCTCGACCTGGTATCCGCGAGCGGCTTCGACGGGCCCGTGCTCGCGGTGCCGGACGAGCGCCTGTCAGCGCACGAGCCCGTGGCGGCGCGCCACTTCCCGGACGACCACCCCGCCCTGATCGTGTTCACATCCGGCACCGCCGGCGAGCCCAAGCCGATCCGTCACGGCCACGGCTACCTCGCCGGCCAGCGCGTCCAGGCCGAGCACTGGTACGGCGCGCGACCCCGCGAGCTGTGCTGGTGCACCGCGGCGAGCGGCTGGTCCCTCTCCGCGCGCAACGCGTTCGTGGCCGCGTGGCTGCGCGGCGCGGCCGCGCTGCTCCACGACGCCCGCTTCGACCCCGAGGAGCGCCTCGTCGTGCT
>JBEVKE010000132.1:0-7476 GCA_040509835.1 Thermoleophilaceae bacterium | reverse complement strand
GAAGCGCGGCGTGGCCTACGCGCGCTCGCTGCCTCCGAAGCGCTAGAACTGAGTCTGGGCATGTCCCAGGAGAACGTCGAGCGGACCCGGGATTTCATCGACGCCTACAACCGGCGCGACTTCGATGCCGCGATCCGTGACTTCGATCCCGACATCCAGTGGGTTCTGCCGGAGCACCAGCGGTCCGACTCCGCCATCGGACCGAGAGGCGTCATCCGGTTCTGGGAGGGCCTCGACGAGACGTTCGACGAGCTTGAGCTGCGCCCGCAGGAATACGTCGATGCGGGGGACTGCGTGGCAACCCGGCTGCGCCACTTCGCGCGCGGCAAGGGCAGCGGCCTCGAGCTCGACAACGAGCTGTACCACCAGGTCACGACCTTCCGCGACGGAGTAATCGTCCGGATCGAGTACGTGACGACCTGGGAGGAGGCGCTCGAGCTCGCTAGGAGTCGCCCGAGCGCAGGAACGTCAGCACCGCCAGCACCCGGCGGTGGTCCTCCGCGGACTCGCGCAGGTCCAGCTTCATGAAGATCTGGGAGATGTGCGAGTCGACCGTCTTCTTCGAGAGGCGGTACTTCAGCAAGCGGTGCCCGCCGCCGGCGGGCGCGTTCCCGGGCTAGCCTGCGCGCGGTGAGCATCCGGCCCTGTCGCGCGGAGGAGCGCGACGACATCCTCGCGATCGTCAACGCCGCCGCCGAGGCGTACCGCGGCGTGATCCCGGAGGACCGCTGGCATGAGCCCTACATGCCGGGCGAGGAGCTCGACGTGGAGATTGCCGCGGGGGTGGAGTTCTGGGGCTATGAGGACGGTGGGGAGCTGCTCGGGATCATGGGCATCCAGCCGGTGGGCGATGTGAACCTGATCCGGCACGCGTACGTCGTGCCGGACAGCCAGGGGCGTGGCATCGGGAGCGCTCTGCTGGAGCATCTGCTCGGCCTCGCCACGCGGCCGATGCTGGTGGGCACCTGGGCCGCCGCCACCTGGGCGATCCGCTTCTACGAGCGGCACGGGTTCGCATACGTCGGGCCCGAGCGCACGGCTGAGCTGCTGCGGGCGTACTGGGACATCCCGGAGCGCCAGATCGATACCTCGGTGGTGCTCGCCCAGACCGGGCATTGAGGATCCATTCAGAGGCTGTTGAAGGCGGCTGCCTAGCTTCGCCGCCTCAATGAGAGTCAGATGCACACTTGTCTTTGTCCTGCTGGCGGCGGTGGCCGGGCCAGTGGCCACCGCCCACGCAGGGACCGTGAAGGTCCGCTCCGTCTCGGCGCCGCGCAGCGCAACGGCCGGCGCGAGCACGACCGTGGACGTGACCATCGCTCGAAAGGGCCGCACCCGCGCGGCTGCGACGAGCTTCTATCTCTCGGCAGACTCGAAGCACGACGGCCAGGACGTCCGCCTGGGCACCGCGAAGGTCGGCAAGGGGCGCCGCTCGGGCACCGGCCGCCTCAGCGCGCAGGTCAAGATCCCCGCCGGCCAGGCGCTGGGCTCGTACCGCGTCATCGCCTGTGTCGGGAAGAGCTGCGCCGCCTCGCGGAAACCGCTCACCGTGACGAAGACGCCCGTGGGAACCGCCCAGCTGGTGGACCAGGCCGTCGCCTCCGGGAAGCTCAGTGCCGAGCAGGGGCTCGTGTACCGCGCGTTCGCGGCCTTCGGCGACCGCCGCCTGCCGGCCGCCTACGCGGGCGACGACACCGCCCACGAGGACACCGTCATGCGCGACGTCGCCGAGAGCTGGCCGAAGCTGTCGACCGCGCAGCGCAGGCAGGTCGAGCCGTTCTTCACACCGCCGGCGGCGAGGGGCAGCTGGGCGTCCGGTGCCCGAGCGTCTGGGGGGAAGGCGCCGGGCGCCCAGCCTGCCTGCGGGACTGGCAGGTACGCCGGCCCCGGGTGGCAGTCGGTCGCGCGTAAGGACGGGCATGTGCGGATCTGGTGGAACGAGTCGAACGGGGCGCGATTCGCCAAGCGGGCCCGCGCGATGCTCGGGGAGGCCGAGGAAGCGATCTGGCGGAGGCTGTGGGAGGTCTTCGGCCGCGAGCCGCTCCAGGACGAGGGCCAGCGCTGCTTCCACGGCGGGGACGGGAAGCTCGACATCTACCTGCGGAACCGTCTCGACGGGACCACGAAGGGCGAAACGGTTCCCTACCCGGGCTCGTGCTCGGGCGTGCCGGGTTACATCTTCTTCAACGCGGGAGCCGACCTCCCGACCCGCTGGGAGCTCGCCCACGAGATCACCCACGCGATCCAGTTCGCCTTCCCGCTCAAGTCGTGCTCCAGCTTCAGCCACCTGGACGAGGCGGTGGCCACCTGGGGCGCCCAGTACGTGTACCCGCACGACGACCGCGAGCACGAGTTCACATGGTTCACGAAGGAGCCGAGCACGCCGCTCGCGGCCGCCACCTACGACGGCTGGGTGTTCCCGTACGCCCTCGAACAGCTCTACGGCCCGGGCGTCATGCAGAGGATCTACGACCAGGGCGCCACGAGCATCGCGATGAACGCGATCGACGCCGGCGTGCCGGGCGGCCTCGCGAAGGCGTACCCGGAGTTCGCGAAGCTCGCCTGGAACCACGACCCCGTCAAGCCGAGCTTCTGGGAGTGGGACGGCTTCGACCCGGTGCCCGAGGACGCGGGCGGCGAGATCGTCCCCGAGCAGGTGGACGTCGGCGCCGGCGGCCAGCGCGAGGTCGACCTGACGCCGCCGCGGGCGCCGCTCTCGCGCGCGTACAAGCAGCTCAGGTTCGGGGCGGACGTGCGCGACATCACGGTGTCCACCCCGTACGACGCGGACCTGCACGTGGAGGCGCTGCTCAAGCTGCGCGACGGCACCCAGAAGACGGTCGACCTGGCCCAGCGGCGGTTCGCGGTCTTTTGCCCGGAGTCGCCCGGCCAGCGAGTCGCCGAGATGGTCCTGGTGGCCAGCGACACCTCCACGTTCCGGACGATGGACCAGGACAAGCCGGTGCGGGTCGCCGCGAGCAACCTGAGCTGCTCGCGTTACGTCGGGACCGCGTCAGGGGTCGAGCACCACCACACCCAGAGCGCGAACACCACCGAGAAGTGGAGCGCGACCGGCCTTGTCTTCCAGCACTATCCGTCCGGATTCGATGAGGAAACGGTCTTCCTCTACCACCTCGTCGGGGGCACGGTGGAGTGGAGCTTCAGCGGCACCAACGGGGGCTGCAGCTACCAGGCGGGGCCCGTCACGTTCCAGATCAAGCCGGACGGCTCCATGGGCACGCTGAACGTGGACTCGTGGCACATCTACCGGAAGGAGCCGGTCCGGTCGTACTACGCCTTCGGGTGGAACCTGCCCGTCGTGAATGGAACCATTACGTGCGCCGGCAACAGCCCTCAGCCGACCACCTTCCGCCCCCACACGTTCCTCGAGTCAGGCGACCCGACCCACAAGCCCGACGCTCCCGGGAACGGAGTGCTCGAGGGCACCTGGACGAGCGACGAGCACTCCGGTGGGGGCTACGACGTGACCTACAACTGGCATTTGGAACCCGACGGATGAGGAGCAACCGATGAGAATTCCGCTGGCCACTCACCGCTGGGCGCGCTCAGACAACAGGCGGCGGCCTGCCTTCCGCGCTCGACGCCAGGGACGCGTCCCAGCCGCACACCGCGCAGGCGTGCCTGAAGGAAGAGCGCGCGAATTCGAGCCCGGTGGCATGCGGGTCGTCACTCGCCAGGACGTCGTTCCAGTCGAGTAGGAACAGGCCCATCTCGGCGTGCCAGTGGGCGGCCTCGGGCTGGAGCTTTCCCTCGGCGAAGCCCTCCGGCGCCGGGTGGGCGTACGAGTAGTACGCCGGCTGCGGGAGGCGAGGGTCGCCCGGCCACCAGCCGACCGTCACGTCCTCCGTGTTCATCGAGTTGCGCATGATGAAGTCGTCGGACGGCGGGTCGGCGGGCTCGCCTGAGAAGAGGTTCACGGCCAGGTCGAAGGAACCCCACCACGCGTTCACCGGGGTGGAGCGCCCGCGGTATGGGGCTCGGTATTCGGCGAGGACGAGGGCGGCTCGGCTCGCGGCGTCGAAGTAGCTCGCGACGGCGTCCTCGTCGTAGCTGGCATGTTCGCTGTCCTCGTCGAGCGGGACGGTCCAGTGCGCCTCCTGCGGCGTTGGATCGATCCGCACGTCTCCGGCCAGGCTCCGCACGGCGGCGAGCAGGTCGCGGGTCACGTCGCCGACCGCGCGGTCCGGCGTCAGCGGCACGCGCTCGGAGCCGCCAGCGCTGTGCTCGGCGAACGCCTCGTGCGCGTGGAGGTCGAGTCCCCCCACGAAGGAGCCCGAGCCGTCCGGCGAGGGAAGCGGGCGCGTCTCCCAGCCCCGCGCGGTGAGCATGAGCGCGGCGTGCTGGAGCTGCGGCTCATGCGGCGCCAGCGCTACGCACAGCTTCCCCAGCACCTGGGTGTGCGCGTGCAGCGTGTCGCAGGTGTTCTTCCAGCTCTCGTAGTCGCCTAGCGGCGCGACCATGCGTCCGGTGCGTCGATCAGGCGCTTCAGGCGGCTCGGCATGCGGCCCGCCACGACATCGGCCAGCGTGAGCTCGTCCACGACAGTTCTAAGGCTAGCCCTCACGGCGATCCACACCGTCTGGAGGTGCTCCGCGGCCCCGTCGTAGTCCAGATCCTCGGGCGCCTCGCCGCGCACGGAGGCGAGCGGGCCGTCCACCGCGCGGATCACCTCGCCGATGTAGATCTGGTCCGGACTCCGGGCGAGCCAGTAGCCGCCGTCGGCGCCCCGCTGGGAGCGGACGATCCCGGCGTGGCGCAGGTCGATCAGGATGTTCTCGAGGAACTTCAGCGGGATGTCCTGGGTCTGCGCGAGGCGCTCGCCCTTGACCGGGCCGTCGCCCGCCTGGGCCAGTTCGAGCAGCGCGCGCACGGCGTAATCGCTCTTCGCGGAGACCTTCACGGGCGCCATTCTGACGATAGGCTCGCCGCGTGGACGTCGACGCGATCAAGGAGCGGAATCGCTGGATGTGGGGGCTCGGCGATTACGCCGAGCTGTCGGAGGCGCTCCGCCCCGCCGCCGAGGCGCTCGCGGACGCCTGCGCGGTGTCCGCCGGCCAGGAGGTCCTCGACGTGGCGGCCGGTGATGGGAACTTCGCCATCGCGTGCGCGCGCGAGGGCGCCAGCGTGGTGGCGTCGGACCTCTCACCCGGCATGGTCGAGCGCGGCCGAGCGCGCTCGGAGCGCGAGGGCTACGAGATCGAGTGGGTGGAGGCCGACGTCGAGGACCTGCCGTTCGAGGACGGGCGCTTCGACTGCGTCGGCTCGGTATTCGGCGCGATGATCGCACCGCGGCCGCGCGTGACCGCCGAGGAGCTGTTCCGGGTCGTGCGCCCGGGGGGGACCGTGGGCATGACCGCCTGGACTCAGCGCGGCTTCTCGGCCGACCTGTTCCGGCTTGGCCGCAGCTACGCGCCGCCGTCCGGCGACCAACCGATGTCGGACGAGTGGTCCGACGAGGCGACCGTGCGCGAGCGCTTCGACGGGCTGGCGGCGCGCTTCGAGATCGAGGTGCGGACGCTGCCGTGGCGGTTCGACTCGCCGGAGGAGATGGTCACGGCGCTGGGCACCTCGGCGCCCCCGTGGGTCGCCGCCAAGCAGAATCTGCCGCCGGAGCGGTGGGAGCAGCTCACCACGGAGGCGCGCGAGCTGGCCGAGCGATGGGCCGGCGACGCCCGGCCGATCGAGCTCGAGAACGAATACGCCCTGATCGTGGCCCGCAAGCGCGGTTGACGGCCCGCCTGCGCCTCGAGTACGACGGCACGGAGTTCGCCGGCTGGGCGACCCAGCCTGGGCTTCGCACCGTGCAGGAGACGGTCGAGGAAGCGCTCGCGACGGTGCTGCGCACCGAGGTCACGGTCACCGTCGCCGGCCGCACGGACCGCGGCGTCCACGCGCGCGGCCAGGTGGCGAGCCACGCCGGTGAGCCGGCGCCGATCCGCAATCTCAACGCGCTGCTGCCTCCCGACGTGGCCGTGCTCGCGAGCGAGGCGGCGCCCGACGGCTTCGATGCGCGCCGCGACGCGCGCTCGCGCACGTATCGCTACCGCGTCCACACGCGCACCGCCCCAAGTCCGTTCGAGCGGAACCGGGCGCTCTGGTGGCCGCGGCCGATCGACCGCGAGGCGCTAGACGCGTGCGCCGCTGAGCTCCTCGGGAGGCACGACTTCACCGCGTTCACCCCGACCGAGACGGACCACGTGCGCTTCGAGCGCGACGTGTTCCGGGCGGAGTGGGTGGAGGAGCCGGGCGACGTGCTCGCGTTCTGGATCGAGGCGGACACGTTCATGCGCCACATGGTCCGGATCCTGGTCGGGACGATGCTCGGGGGGTTCGCCCCGGGCCGCTTCGGCGCGCTCCTCGAGGGACGCCGGCGCAGCGACGCGGGGGCGACGGCGCCCGCCCACGGGCTCTACCTCGAGAGCGTCGCATACCCTTGAGCGAGCCTCTATGAGAGTCCTGCTGACCAACGACGACGGCATCACCGCCACCGGCCTGAACGTGATGAGAAGGGCGCTCCTGGAGTTGCCCGACGTCGAGCTCGAGGTGATCGCGCCGGACTCGAACCGCAGCGCCACCGGGCGCGCGGTGACGCTCCACGACCCGATCTGGGTGGAGGAGGTGGAGTTCGGCGACGGCACGAGCGGCTTCGCCACCGACGGCACGCCGGTGGACTGCGTGCGCTTCGCCGCGCTTGGCCTGATCGACGCGCCGCCGGAGCTGATCGTGTCGGGCATCAACCACGGCGCCAACCTGGGCGACGACATCACCTACTCGGGCACGGTCGCCGCGGCGCTCGAGGGCATCATGCTCGGCCTGCCGGCGGTCGCGGTGTCGCTGTCGGGCCGCAGCCGCGACTTCGAGCCGCTGGCCCGGTTCGTGGCGCGCCTCGTGGAGGAGCTCGACGACGTGCCGATGCCCGGTGGCACGCTCCTGAACGTGAACGGCCCGCCCGGTGAGGTGAAGGGCGCCCGCGCGTGCCGGCTCGGCAAGCGCGTGTACAACGACAAGATGGAGCTCACGGAGGAGGGCGAGCGCGGCCGGCGCCGTTACCGCCTGTACGGCGAGGAGCCGACCTACGAGCACGAGCCGGGCACCGACTTCGCCGCGATCGCCGAGGGCCTGATCGCGGTGACCCCGATCCACTTCGACCTGACCGACCAGGCGGGCGTCGAGGAGCTTGCGGGCTTCGACCTGGAGCGACTGCTGCGCCCGGCCACCGAGGCCGTTGAGTAGCGCAACCGACGTAAGGAGCCGGGCCGAGGAGCTGCGCAAGCAGCTCGAGTATCACGGCCACCGCTACTACGTCCTCGATGATCCGGACATCTCCGACCCGGATTACGACGCGCTGCTGAACGAGCTGCGCGACATCGAGGCGGAGCATCCGGAGCTGCGCTCGCCTGACTCGCCCACGCAGCGCGTGGGCGGCCGGCCGCTCGACAAGTTCGAGGAGGTGCC
>JBEVKE010000131.1:0-10263 GCA_040509835.1 Thermoleophilaceae bacterium | reverse complement strand
TCGACACGCTCGGCCTACAGACCGAGAAGCACTACTTCCACCACTACAACTTCCCGCCGTTCTCGGTGGGCGAGGCCGGCTTCATGCGCGGCCCGAAGCGCCGCGACATCGGCCACGGCGCGCTCGCCGAGCGGGCGCTCGTGCCGGTCGTGCCGTCGGTGGACGAGTTCCCGTACACGATCCGCGTGGTGTCGGACATCTTCGAGTCGAACGGCTCGAGCTCGATGGCATCGGTCTGCGGCTCGTCGCTGTGCCTGATGGACGCCGGCGTGCCGCTGAAGGCCGCGGTCGCGGGTGTGGCCATGGGCCTCATCAAGGAGGGTGAGGACCACGTCGTCCTCACCGACATCGCGGGCGTCGAGGACCACCTGGGCGACATGGATTTCAAGGTCGCCGGTACCTCCGAGGGCATCACCGCGCTCCAGATGGACATCAAGATCACCGGCGTCACGTTCGAGATCCTGAAGGGGGCGCTCGAGCAGGCCCAGGAGGCGCGCATGACGATCCTGGGCAAGATGAAGGACGCGATCTCGGAGCCGCGCTCCGAGCTCTCGCCCTACGCGCCGCGGATCTCCGCGATTCAGATCGACACCGACAAGATCGGCGCGGTCATCGGCAAGGGCGGAGAGACGATCCGGGCGCTGTCCGAGGAGTTCGACGCCCAGATCGACATCGACGACGACGGCACGGTCCGCATCTACGCCCAGACGGGCGAGCAGGGCGACGCCCTGGTGGACCGGATCCGGTCGATGACGAAGGAGGTCGAGCTCGGCGACGAGTTCACCGGCAAGGTCGTGAAGACGACCACCTTCGGCGCCTTCGTCGAGCTCGCCAAGGGCACCGACGGCTTGATCCACATCTCCAACATCGCTCCGGGCCAGCGCCCGAACACGGTGGAGGAGGTCGTGAACCGCGGCGACGAGCTGCGGGTCAAGGTGGTCGAGGTGGACCGCGAGCGCGGCCGCATCGGCCTCCGGCTGGCCGACGACCCCGAGATCGAGGGCAAGACTCCCGAGGAGCTGGCGTCCATGGGCACCGGCGACAAGGGCGGACGCGGCGATCGCGGCAACGGCCGCGGGCGGCGCGAGGGTGGCGACCGCGGCGGACGTGGCGGACGCGACCGTGACCGCGGCGGACGCGGCGGACGCGACCGTGACCGTGGCGGGCGCAGCGACCGCGACCCCGACCGCCAGCCGGCGAGCAGCGAGTCCGGCGCCGGCCCCAGCAGCGAGTAGGTCGTTGACCGAGCAGGCCCGGGTCACAACCCTGAAATCCGGCGCGCGAGTCGTGACCGAGGCGATGCCCTCGGTCCGCTCGATCGCGCTGGGCTTCTGGGTGCGGGCCGGCTCGCGCGACGAGGACCACGAGCACGCCGGGATCTCGCACTTCCTGGAGCACCTGCTCTTCAAGGGCACGGGTCGCTTCAGCTCGCGTGAGATCGACGAGGCATTCGACGCGATGGGGGCCGAGGTCAACGCCGGCACCGGCAAGGAGACGACCTCGGTCTACTCGCGCTTCCTCGACAACCACCTGGAGCGCGCGTTCGACGTGCTCCAGGACATGGTGCTGAGACCGGCCTACCCGGACATCGACTCGGAGCGCCAGGTCGTGATCGAGGAGATCGCGATGTACGAGGACGAGCCGCAGGACAAGGTCCACGACGTGCTCGCCAGCGCGATCTTCGGGGACCATCCGCTCGGGCGGCCGATCATCGGGCGCGCCGACGTGGTGTCGGAGGTGCCGGTGCCGGAGATCGGCAGGTGGCACGACGGCCGTTACGTGCCGGGGAACATGGTGCTGGCCGCCGCGGGCAACCTCGAGCACGACAGGATCGTGGAGCTCGCCGAGCTGGCGTTCGGCGACGCGGCGCCCGGGTTGGAGGCCGCGATGGAGCCGCCGCAGCGGAACGGCCAGGTGCTCCGCTTCCACCAGAAGGAGACGGAGCAGTACCACCTGGCGCTGGGCGGCGCCGGCATCCCGCGCGGCGACGACCGCCGGTTCGCGCTGCGAGTGCTCGACACGATCCTGGGCGGCTCGACCTCCTCGCGCCTGTTCCAGGAGGTGCGCGAGAAGCGCGGCCTCGCCTACTCGGTCTACTCCTACGCGAGCCACTACGCCGACACCGGCCAGGTGGCGCTGTACGTGGGCACGCGGCCCGACAACGTGGGGGAGGCGCTTGAGGTGATCGGAAGCGAGCTGCGCCGCCTGGTGGACGACGGCGTGAGCGAGGAGGAGCTCGAGCGGGCCCGGGACAACGTGAAGGGCCGGACCGTCCTGTCGATGGAGTCGACGCTCACTCGCATGAACCGGCTCGGCAGCTCCGTGCTCATGGGCGTGCCGCTTCTCACCATCGACGAGGTGCTGGCCGCCTTCGACGCGGTCACGCTCGACGACGTGAACGGGCTGGCTCGAGAGTTCTGGCTGCCGGAGCACATGGCCGCCGCCGGAGTCGGCGGCGACGAGGACGCGTTCCGGCGCGCGCTCGAAGCCGTCTCGCCGGCCCTCGCCGCGGCATGATCAACGTAGCCGTCTCGGGTGCCGCCGGGCGGATGGGGGCGACCGTGTGCGACGCGGTCGAGGGCGCTGACGACATGGCCCTGGTGGGCCGTGCTGATCCGCTGCTCGAGGACTCGCTGCTCGAACTCCTCGGTGACGCCGATGTGGTCGTGGACTTCTCCACTCCGGATTCGGCCTTGGAAAACGCGCGACATTGCATTGAGGCGGGGGTCCACTGCGTGATGGGGACCACCGGGGCCGATTTCTCCGAGTTGGAGGGCGTGGGCTCCGCGAACCTCTTCGTTGCCCCCAACTTCGCCATCGGCGCCGTGCTGATGATGCAGGCGGCGCAGGAGATCGCGAAGCATATGCCGGAGTGCGAGATCGTCGAGCTGCACCACGACGGCAAGGTGGACGCGCCCTCCGGCACGGCCGCCCGCACCGCCGACCTGATCCGGGCGGCCGGTGGCAACGTGCACGAACCGATTCACTCGGTGCGCCTGCCCGGTCTCGTGGCGCACCAGGAGGTCATCTTCGGCGGACCCGGCCAGACGCTCACGATCCGCCACGACTCGATCGACCGCGAGTCCTTCATGCCGGGCGTCCTCCTGGCGATCCGCAAGGTCGGCTCGTTGGAGCGCTCACCCACGATCGGCCTCGAACACCTGCTCTGAGCCTCGCGGCCCGTCTCAGTGCGCAGTTGCTGTCCGGCGAGCGAGCGAGGGATCCGGTGGCGGTGGCGGAGCGGATCTATGCGGTCCAGGGCCAGGATCGGGCCGGCTTCCGGCTCGCGATCCGCGCCCGCACGATCGGCGTCAGCGCGGCCGATGTGGACCGTGCCCTCACCGAGGACCGCTCGCTCGTCGTCACGTGGCTCAACCGCGGCACGCTCCACCTGGTCCGCAGCGAGGACTATCCGATCCTCCAGGCGGTGACCGCTCCGCCACTTCAGACGAGCAGCGCGCGCCGGCTCGCCCAGGAGGGGGTGCCGCCGCGTGACGTCGATCGGGGCATCGCGACCATCGAGCGCTCGCTCACCGACGACGGGCCGATGACCTCCGACGCGCTTCGCGAGCGGATCGCCGCCACCGGCGTGCGCGCCGAGGGGCAGGCGCTCTATCACCTCCTCTTCCAAGCGTCGTTGAGAGGCCTGATCGTCCGCGGACCGATGGCCGGCAAGAAGCAGGCGTACGTGCTCGTCCGCGACTGGATCCCCGACGCGAGGCCCGTGGACCGCGACGAGGTGCTGGGAGAGTTCGCCCGCCGCTACCTCGCGGGGCACGGGCCCGCCACCGATCGCGACCTCGCGCGGTGGGCCGGCATCCCGCTGCGTGACGCGCGCGCCGGGCTCGCCGCGGCGGGTGCGCCGGCGCAGCCGGCTGACACCGCCGAGCTTCCGCCTCCGCGGCTCCTCGGCAGCTTCGAGCCGTGCCTGCTCGGATGGACCTCGCGCGCGGACATCGTGGGCGACCACGCCCCCAACCTCGTCACGGTGGGCGGGATGTTCTACCCGTTCGCGATGGTGCGCGGACGCGCGGTGGCGAGGTGGAAGCTGCGCGACGAGGGCCTCGAACTGGAGCCGTTCCGCCGCGTCTCGAAGGCGGACCGGGCCGCCCTCGAGCGCGACGCCGAGGACGTCAGACGCTTCCTCGGTTAGCCTCGCGTCCCGTGGAGCTCTCCGAGCACGCCGCCCGCAACCGCGAGGAGTGGAACAAGGATGCCCCGAACTGGGTCGCGCACGCCCGCAAGGCGTGGGCGAGCCACGAGCCGTGGTGGGGCGCATGGGAGGTACCCGAGGAGGAGGTGCGGATCCTGCCGGACGTGAGCGGGCTCGACGTGGTCGACCTCGGCTGCGGCACCGGCTACTGGTGCGCGTGGTTCATGAGGCTGGGCGCACGGCCGGTAGGCCTCGACGTCTCCGAGAACCAGCTGGCCACCGCACGGGAGCTGCAGGCCGAGCACGGGCTCGAGTTTCCGCTCATCCACGCGAGCGCCGAGGACCCGCCGCTGCCGGACTCCTCGTTCGACCTCGTGTTCTCGGAGTACGGAGCCGCCATCTGGTGCGACCCGTACGTCTGGATCCCGCACGCCCACCGGCTCCTGCGGCCGGGCGGGCGGCTGATCTTCCTGTGCCACTCCATTCTCGACTCGCTCTGCGCGCGCGAGGAAGGCCCGAGCGCGGACACGCTGCAGCGCCCGCAGCGGGGCCTCGAGCGGATCGAGTGGCCAGAGGCCACCGACTTCCACCAGGCCCACGGCGAGCGCCTGGCGCTCCTCCGCGACACCGGCCTCGACATCGAGCGGCTGGAGGAGCTCTACGCGCCGGACGGTCCCGCCGAGGAGGACCGCCACTTCGTGAATCGAGGCTGGGCCCAGAAGTGGCCCAGCGAGGAGGTCTGGGTGGCGCGGCGAAGGATCGCTGAGTAATGGCGACCATCGTGTTCTTCCCGGAGGGGGCCTACGGGCCGACGAACAACTGCGTCGGCATCGGGCAGGTGCTCAGGCGGCGCGGGCACCGGGTGGTGTTCGTGATCGAGGAGTCGTTCGCCGGCACGCTCGAGGAGAAGGGATTCGAGGAGCGGCTGATGCGGCTCACGCCGCCGGCGGAGACCGAGGAGGAGCCGGGCCAGTTCTGGAAGGACTTCATCCGCGACACGGGCCCCGTGTTCCGAAAGCCCACGATCGAGCAGCTGGAGGGCTTCATCAAGCCCACCTGGGAGGCGCTGGTGGGCGGCTCCAAGTACGTGGACGACCGCCTGCGGGAGATCTTCGAGGACGTATGCCCGGACGTGATCGTGGAGGACAACGTCGTCGGCTTCCCCGCGGTGATGACCGCGGACCGTCCGTGGATGCGGATCGTGTCCTGCAACCCGCTCGAGGTCCCGGACCCGGAGCTGCCGCCGGTGTTCTCGGGCTACCCGACCGGCGACACGTCGGGCTGGGACGAGTTCCGCGAGGAGTACAGCCGCGTGCACTCCGACCTGCACGCCGACTTCAGCGAGTTCATGCAGGAGCGCGGCTGCCCGCCGCTGCCCGAGCTCGAGTTCATCCACCGCTCCCCGTATCTGAACCTGCTCATGTATCCCGAGGAGACCGACTACGAGCGCTCCCGCCCCCTGGGACCGATGTGGGAGCGGCTCGACTCGTGCGTGCGGAAGGAGGGGCTCGGCGACTTCGAGGTGCCGCGTGGCGACGGCCCGCTCGTGTACCTGAGCCTCGGCAGCCTGGGCTCCGCGGACGTGGACCTGATGCAGCGGCTCGTGGACCTGCTCGCAGCGGGCGGCAACCGCGCGATCGTCAGCAAGGGGCCGCAGCACGACCAGATCGAGCTGCGCGACGGGCAGGCGGGCGCCGAGCTGGTGCCGCAGCCCGCGCTGCTGCCGCTCGTGGACGCGGTGATCACGCACGGCGGCAACAACACCGTCACCGAGTGCCTCCACTTCGGCAAGCCGATGGTGCTCCTGCCGCTGTTCTGGGATCAGTACGACAACGCCCAGCGCATGGACGAGCTCGGCCTCGGCGTGCGGCTCCGCACCTTCGAGTTCGAGGACGCCGAGCTGGACGACGCGATCGGGCGGCTCACGGCCGACGAGGCGCTCGCCAAGCGGCTCGGCGGAATCAGCAAGCGGCTCCAGGACGACCCGGGCACCGAACGCGCCGCCGACTGCATCGAGAGCGTGCGCACCGCGGAGCCACGCGCTCGCGACCGGGCCTAAAGGTCCGGCGCCGCCGCCCGATTACCGGGGCGCCATGTGCGACGACGACGACCGCGCGAACTACAACGCCTCCGACACGGCATGGGGGCCGCCGCGCTGGAGGCGCTGGCCTTCATAGCTGGCGCGGACGCTGCCTCAGTGGCGCTCTAGGCCGCGGTCTGGTCGCCGTCGCGGCGCAGGGCGCGGGGGATCACGAAGCGGATCCCGGAGCGGTCGTCGTCGATCGAGCAGGTCTTGTTGTCGATCAGGCCGAGTCGCTTGCCGAAGGGGACGAGCGCCATCTGGTTGAGGTACTTGTCGTGTCCCCGCTTTCGGGTGATCATCCAGAGGTAGCCGGTGTCGCGCAGGCGCGGGCGGTAGCGGACGAAGGCCTCCTTCGCCTCGTCCTCGGTCTCCACGAGCACGATCGCGCCGTCCAGCAGCCCGGATTTGACCAGCCCGCGGCCGATCGCCTCCTTGACGTCGCGCCGGAGGCCGGGGCCCACGTCGCCCGTGATCTCCACCCGATGTTCGGGTCGCACGCCCAGTTTCTGCACCGTCGAGCGGTGGCTGTAGTCGCGTTCCGTCGCCATGGCCGCTCGGAATTCTGTCATTTGCAGCGCTCCTTCCTTAGGGGCTGCACGCCGTTATGCGCGGTAAGGTCCAGCCCATGGGATTCATGGACAAGGCGAAGAAGCTGGCGGAGCAGGCGCAGGAGAAGCTCGACGAGGCTCAGAAGAACTTCAACCAGGGGCAGTCCGGCTCGGAGCAGGCTGAGCAGGGGAGCACCCGCTACGACGAGCACGGCCGGCCCGTCGCCGAGGAGACGCCCGCCGCGGCGACCGCGCCGCCCAGCGCGACACCTGCGCCGGATCCGACCGCGCCGATCGCACCGGATCCCACCGCGCCGATCGCGGACGCTCCGCCCGCCGAGGCCGCCGCCGCTCCCGCTCCGCCCGCCGAGGAGAAGCCCGCCACCGGCGGCGCCAACGCGAGCCCCGATCCGTTCAAGCCGATTCAGCAGTGACGGAGCGGTTCTCCCGCGACATGCGCCTCGGCGGCATCCTCACCGCGATGGTCACGCCCTTCGACTCGACGGGCGACTTGAACGAGGCAGCCACCGCGCGGCTGATCCGCCACCTTCTGGAGAACGGCTCCGACGGCCTCGTGCTCGCCGGGAGCACCGGCGAGGGCGCCACCATGACGGACGAGGAGAAGGTGCGCCTCTGGGAGATCGGCGTCGCCGAGTCGGGTGACGCGCCGATCATCGCCGGCACCGGCACGTACGACACCCGTCACTCGGTCGAGCTCACCGAGCGCGCGCACGAGGCCGGCGTGGACGCGATGCTCGTGGTCACGCCGTACTACGTCCGCCCGAACCGGCGCGGCATCAAGGCCCACTACGAGGCCGTTGCGGCCGCCACCGACCGGCCCATCGTGGCCTACAACATCCCGTCCCGGACCGCGACGGACATGCCCAATGACCTACTCGCCGAGCTGGCGGCCGACATCGACAACGTCAGGGCCGTCAAGCAGGCGCGCTACGAGGACCTGGCACCGATCGAGGGCATGGACCTACTCGCAGGCAATGACGACGTGCTCGCCAAGGTGATGGACATGGGCGGCACGGGCGGCATCTGCGTGAGCTCGAACCTGATCGCCGCCGAGATGCGCCGCATCATCGACGAGCCCGATCGCCGCAACGAGATCGAGGACGGCCTGCGCGACCTCTACAGGGCGATGAGCGTGACCGTGAACCCGATCCCGGTGAAGACGGCGATGAACATGATCGGGCTCGACGCCGGCCCGCTGCGGCTCCCGCTCGTCGAGGCCTCCGAGGAGGAGCGCGCGGTCATCCGCGACGCGCTCGAGCGGCACAACCTCCTCGCCGCGGTGTGAGCAAGCTCAGGGTCCTGCCGCTGGGCGGGCTCGGCGAGATCGGGAAGAACATGATGGTCGTCGAGTACGACGGCCGCATAGTCGTGGTCGACACCGGGCTGATGTTCCCGGCGCCCGACCAGCTCGGCATCGACCTGGTCCTGCCCGACTTCACCTACCTGCGCGAGCGCGCCGACGACATCGAGGCGATCGTGCTCACGCACGGCCACGAGGACCACGTCGGGGCGCTGCCGTTCGTGCTCCGGGAGTTGGATACGGCGCCCACCATCTACGGCGGCCCGCTCACGGCCGCGATGGTCCGCTCGAAGCTGGACGAGCACAAGCTGAAGGACGCGCCGGTGGAGGACGTGCTCGCGTCGCAGACCTTCGACGCCGGCCCGTTCTCGATCGAGATGATCAAGATGACCCACTCGATCCCGGACATGTTCGCGGTGGCGATCACCACCGAGCTCGGCACGATGCTGATGACGGGCGACTACAAGTTCGACCAGACGCCGGTCGACGGCGTGCCCGCCGACCTGTCGCGCCTCGCGGAGCTCGGGCGGGAGGGGCTCCTGCTCCTGTGCGGCGACTCGACCAACGCCGACCGGGCCGGCATGTCACCGTCCGAGTCGGGGGTGGGGCCGAGGCTGCGCGAGGTGTTCGGCCGGTGCACGGGGCGCATCGTCGTCACCTGCTTCGCGTCGAACATCCACAGGGTGCAGCAGGTGGTGGACGCCGCGGCGGCGCTCGACCGGCGCGTGTCGCTCGTGGGCCGCTCGATGCGCAAGAACACGAACATCGGGCGCATGCTCGGCCACATCGACATCCCGGACGGGATGCTCGTCGGGCCGAAGGAGATCGAGGACTTCCCGGAGTCGAAGCTCGTGGTCATCTCCACCGGGTCACAGGGCGAGCCGCTGTCCGCGCTTCGCCGGATGGCGCACGGCGACCACCCGAACGTGGAGCTGCACGAGGGCGACACCGTCATCTTCTCGGCCACCCCGATCCCCGGCAACGAGCGCGCCGTCAACGAGACGATCGACCGCATCTACCGGCTGGGCGCCAACGTCATCACGCCGGCGGACGTGCCGGTGCACGCCTCGGGGCACGGCTACGCCGAGGAGCTCAAGCTGATGATCAACCTGACCCACCCGCGCTACGTGATGCCGGTGCACGGCGACTTCAAGCGGCTGCGCCTCCACGGAGAGCTCGCGGAGGCCGTGGGCATCCCGCCCAAGTCGATCTACCGCGGCGAGAACGGGCTGCCGCTCGAGATCGACTCGTCAGGCGCCACGTGGGGCGAGCGCGAGCAGGCCGGCCTGATCTTCGTGGACGGGATGGAGGTGGGGGACATCGAGGACGTCGCCCTCCGGGACCGCCGCATGCTGTCCGCCGACGGGATCTTCCTGGTCGTGGCCACGATCTCCGAGCAGGACGGCCGCTCGGTGGTCCCGCCCGAGATCATCTTCCGCGGCGTGCCGTTCGTGGAGGAATCTGACTCGTTCGTGGACGAGCTGCGCGAGGCCGTGGACGACTCCCTGGCGCACTCCGCCGAGGAGGAGATCACTGAGATCGACCTTCTGCAGGACCACCTCCACGACGACGTCGCCGAGTTCGTCTACAAGCGCCTCAAGCGGCGCCCGATGATCCTCCCGGTGGTCGTCGAGGTCTAGCCCTGCAGGGCCAGGTGCCCTGCGAACGTGCAGCTGTTCTGCGCGGCGTCCGGGATCACGGCGATCTGGCTCGTGAACGACTTGCCGCCCGGCGCCACCGCGAGGATGTCCCGAAGCACGATCGTGCGCGAGCCGCCGGCGGCGTCGTTCACGAACACGATGTTCTGCTCGCCGTCGCCCGAGTCGAGCACCGGGAACGGAGCGTCCTCGCTCCACGCCGCCGAGTTGTCCTCGGTCGTTTCGAGGCTGATCTGCGCCTGCGTCGAGGTCGCGTTCGGTACGCACTGTGCGCGCAGCGTGAACGGGCCGTGCTGCGCGAGCACGACCGCCGGATCGCCCTCATCGCGGACGACGCGCGGAATCGGCTTCAGCGAATCGACGGAGGCGGCCTTCGTCGCCGAGTCGGCCAGCAGCGCGCTCGGCACCTTCTGGAGGGTGTCCTCCTTCACGTCATCGCCCGTGACCGTGTTGAGCGCGATGTCGCGGCCCTGAACGGTGCTGTTGCGGATGTCGACTCC
>JBEVKE010000130.1:0-10303 GCA_040509835.1 Thermoleophilaceae bacterium | reverse complement strand
GCCAAGCGCACCGCCGAGCTGATCCCGCTCTGCCACCCGCTGCCGCTGTCGTTCGTGGACGTGCGGATCGAGGTGGGCGAGGATCGCGTGGAGATCGAGTCGGAGGCGCGCACCAGCGGGCAGACGGGCGTCGAGATGGAGGCGCTTACCGCCGCTTCCGTGGCCGCTCTCACGGTCTACGACATGGTCAAGGGCATCGAGCGCGGAGTGGAGATCGCCGAGGTCGTGCTCCTGGAGAAGTCCGGCGGGCGGCACGACTGGCGCCGCGAGCCGTGAGCGCGCGCGCCGCCGTGCTCACCATCTCGACCTCGCTCGCCGCCGGCGAGGGCAAGGACGTGTCAGGACCCGCCCTCGTGCGGCTGTGCGAGCAGGCCGGGCTCGAGGTCCAGCACGAGGTCGTGGCCGACGATCGCGAGTCGATCGTCGCCGCGCTGAAGCGACTGGTGGACCACGAGGGCGTCCGGTTCGTGTTCACCACCGGCGGAACGGGGCTGACGCTCGACGACGTGACCCCCGAGGCCACCCGCGCCGTGCTCGAGCGCGAAGCCCCCGGCTACGCGGAGGCGATTCGCATGGACGCGCGGGAGCACACGCCCCTCGGACTGCTCACACGCGGCGTGTCCGGCGTGCGCGGCCGCACGCTGATCGTGAACCTCCCCGGGAACCCGAAGGCGATCGAGCAGTCGTGGCCGATCATCGCGCCGACGCTCGAGCACGCCGCGAAGCTGCTCGAGCGCAGCTAGGGCGCGAGGCCCTTCTCGCGCAGTTCCTGCCGGGCCGACTCGGACTTCTCGAGATCGAGGTCCATGCCCGCCAGCACCTCTGGCGCCTTCGTGAACTGGAT
The DNA here is from genome assembly GCA_040509835.1 of Thermoleophilaceae bacterium. Classification (GTDB taxonomy): domain Bacteria; phylum Actinomycetota; class Thermoleophilia; order Solirubrobacterales; family Thermoleophilaceae; genus JACVRW01. Next base: position 9,459 of record JBEVKE010000130.1, on the reverse strand, counting down.
CTCCGAGTACTGGACTACCTCGACCAGGTTGCCCCACGGGTCCCGGAATCGCAGGCCACGGCTCCGCTCCTCCTCGATGCCGGCCTCCTTCAGGGCGCGCCGCACGCCCGCCACGTCGTCGACGACCAGCCCGAAATGGCGGTGGCGGTCCGCCACGGGGTCGTCGCCCTCGGCGAGCGCCAGGAACTGGTCGCCCATGTCGAGGAAGGCCATCCCGGCCGACCGGCCGCGAAGCGTGAGGTCGAAGATGCGCGCGTAGAAGTCGACCGCCTCGTCAACGTCGCCGACGGCGAGGGCGATGTGGTTGATGCCGACCATCCGCGCCACATGCTCAGCATAGGCTTCCGCGCGTGGCTGCGATCGAGCTCGAGCGCCTCGAGCGCCGGTACGGCGAGCGGGTCGCGCTCGGCGGCGTGTCCGTGCGCCTGGAGGAGGGCCAGACGCTCGCCGTGCTCGGGGGCAACGGGGCCGGCAAGACGACGCTGCTGCGCGTGCTCGCCGGACTGCTGCGGCCGCACGGCGGCAGCGCGCGCGTGCTCGGCGCGGCGCTTCCCGACGAGCGCTGGAGGCTGCCCGCGCAGGTGGGGTACGTGGGCCACGACCCGCTCCTCTACCGCGAGTTGACCGGACGCGAGAACCTGCGCTACCACGCCGACCTGCACAGCGTCCCCCACTCGCGCGTCACGGCCATCCTCGGCGACCTCGCCATCGGGGACCGGGCGGACGAGCCGGTGCGCGATCTGTCGCGCGGGCTTGTGCAGCGCTTTGCGATCGCGCGCGCTCTCCTGCACGATCCGGCTCTGCTCCTCCTCGACGAGCCGCGGGCGAATCTCGACCCCGCCGCGGCGGAGCTCGCGGAGCCTCTCATTGGACGCTCATCCGGGCGAACGAGAGTGCTGGTGAGCCATGACGTGGAGGGCGCGCTCGCGGAGTCGGACGTCGCACTCGGCCTCAAGGGAGGGCGGCCCGCGCCCGTGGACGCGGGGCTGTACCGGTGATTGGAGCGGCCCGCACGATCCTCCGCAAGGACCTCCTGATCGAGCTCCGCACCAAGGAGTCGGTGCCGGCGATGGTGCTGTTCTCGATCACCGTCTACGTGCTGTTCCACTTCGGCCTCGACCGCGACTCGCTCGACGGCTCGCTGGCGGCCGGTGTTCTGTGGGTGACGCTGCTGCTCGCGGCGGTGATCGGCGTGTCGCGGCTGTTCGCCGCCGAGCGGGAGCAGGGTGGGATCGACGGGCTGCTGCTGTCCCCGGTCGACCGGACCGCACTGTTCGTGGCCAAGGCGACGGCGCTGTTCGTGTTCCTCACGATCGTCGAGCTGGTCGCGGTGCCGGCGTTCGGGCTGCTCCTGCTTGGTCCCGGGCTTGGCGGCGCGTTCCCCGAGCTGCTCGCCGTCCTCGCGCTTGGGAATCTCGGCGTGGCGGCGGTGGGCGCGCTGGTGGCTGCCTTGGCGGCGGAGACGCGCGCCCGCGAGCTGATCGTCCCGCTGCTCCTCCTCCCGCTGCTGGTGCCGGTCCTGATCGCCTGCGCGCAGGCCACCGAGCCGCTCCTGCGCCAGGATGCGGTCGCCGAGGACCTCGGCCGCTGGCTGGGCCTTCTCAGTCTTTACGATGTGGTGTTCGTGCTTCTCTCAGTCGCCGTCTTCGACTTCCTGCTCGAGGACTGATGTATTCCAAGGGCCTCGCTCCCCTCGCCGCAGCCGCAGCCGTGACGATCACGGCGGCGCTGGCGCTGGTGTTCTTCTACGCGCCGAACGACGCCGACCAGGGCTTCGTCCAGAAGATCTTCTACATCCACGTGCCGATGGCGATCGTGGCGCTGTGCGGGTTCGTCGCGGGCGGGGTGTTCGCGATCCAGCACCTGCGGAGCGGCGACTCCTCCTGGGATCTGCGCTCCTACGTCGCGATCCACCTGTCGATCATCCTGGGGGTCGGCGTGCTCGCGACCGGGTCGATCTGGGCGCGGGCGTCGTGGGGCCACTGGTGGGTGTGGGACGAGCCGGTGCTGGTGTCGTTCCTGGTGGTCTTCCTTCTGTACTGCGTCTACTACCCGCTCCGCTTCTCGATCGAGGACCCTGGCCGGCAGGCGCGCTACTCGTCCGTGTTCGCGATCGCCGCGGGCGCCTTCGTGCCCCTGAACTTCGTGGCGGTCCGGATGGCCGAGTCGTTCACGCACCCGCGCGTGCTCTCGCAGACCGGCGGCGACCTGCCCGGCGACATGCGGCTCACGTTCCTGGTGTCGCTGCTCGGCATCGCGCTCCTGTTCGTGACGCTGTGGAAGCTCGAGCTGACCGCCAAGCACGCATCCATGCAGTTGAAGAGGTTGAGGAACCGTGCCCGCGTTGCCGCTTGACGAGGCCGGGAAGTACGTGGCCGGGGCCTACGTGGTCTTCGTCGCGCTGATCCTCGTGTACGTGGCCATCATCGGCGCGAAGATCGCGCGGATCGACCGTCAGATCTCGGAGCTGGTGGCCTCGGAGGAGGACGAGTGACCGGCGAGCTGCTGGCCATCGGCGCCAACCACAAGACCGCGCCGCTGCCGCTGCGCGAGAAGGTCGCGCTGCCGGACGGCCGTGCGGCACGTGTCATGGCCGAGCTGGTGGAGCACGACGCGATCCACGAGGCGGTGGTCATCTCGACCTGCAACCGTACCGAGCTGTACCTGGTGGTGGCCGATCCGGTCGAAGCGGAGAGCGTGGCGCTCGGGATCCTGTCGCGCCAGGCGGGCCTGCGGCCGACGGAGCTGCTCGGTGCGATCTACGCGCTGCGCGGGAGCGCGGCCGTGGAGCACCTGTTCTCGGTGACGGCGGGGCTCGACTCGATGATCGTCGGCGAGGCCGAGGTCCAGGGGCAGGTGAAGCGCTCCTACGAGAGGGCGCTGGTCGAGGGCGTGACGGGGCCGGTCACGAACCGGCTGTTCCGGGACGCGCTGGCAACCGGGAAGCGCGTGCGGAGCGAGACCGAGGTGTCGCGCTCGAGCGTCTCGGTGTCGTCCGTGGCCGTGAAGCTGGCGGCCGACTTCCTCGGCGACCTGGCGGATCGCCGCGTGCTCGTGATCGGCGCGGGCGAGAATGCGGAGCTCACGGCGCGCGCCCTGCGCGACCGTGGGGTCGAGGCGCTGTTCGTGGCCAACCGGCGCTACGACCGCGCTCTCGGGCTTGCGCAGCGCTACGGCGGCCGAGCCATCGCATTCGACGCGCTGCCCGGCGAGCTGGAGCACGCGGACATCGTGGTGAGCTCGACTGGCGCGCCGCATCAAATCGTGGGGCGCGAGGAGCTCGAGTTCGTGGCGGCGTCGCGGATGGGACGGCCGCTCGTGATGATCGACCTGGCGGTGCCGCGCGACATCGAGCCCGGCGTGCGCGACTGTCCCGGGATCGCGCTGTACGACATGGACGACCTCCAGGCGGAGGTCGTGCGCAACCTGAGCGGCCGCCAGGCCGAGGCCGACGAGGCGCGCGTGATCGTGCGCGAGGAGGTGGCGCGCTACGACGAGTGGCTCGAGTCGCTCGACGTGGTGCCCACGATCTCCGCGCTCCGCCGACGCGCCGACGAGATCGTGGAGCAGGTGCTGCGCGAGAACGAGCCGCGCTGGGAGTCCCTCTCGGAGGCCGACCGCGAGCGCGTAGGCACGCTGGCGGGGGCCGTGGTGAGCCGGCTGCTGCACGAGCCCACGCGCATCCTGCGCGGCGCTGCCGGCGAGGGCACCTCGTATCGCTACGTGCACGCGGTGCACGAGCTGTTCGGCCTGGAGGCGGCCGCCGCGGAGTCCGACGAGCCGGCCGCCGAGGTCACGCGCCTCGACGCCGCCCGCCAGCGCCGGCGGCGGTGATCCGACTCGGCACGCGCGGCAGCGCGCTGGCGCTGGCGCAGGCCCGCTGGGTCGCCGAGCGGCTGCCCGGCGAAGTGGAGATAGTGCCGATCACGACCTCGGGCGATGAACGCGCGCGCGGCACGCCTGAGCTCACCGACAAGTCGCGCTTCGTGAAGGAGATCGAGGAGGCGCTGCTGCGGGGGAACATCGACGTGGCCGTGCACTCGGCGAAGGACATGCCGACCGACATGCCTTCCGGCCTCCTCCTCCTCACCGTCCCCGGACGGGCCGATCCACGAGATGCGATCTGCGGCGCCGAATCGCTCGACGACCTGGCGGACGGGGCCGTGATCGGCACGTCGAGCCTCCGCCGTCGTGCGCTCCTGCTTGCCATGCGCCCGGACCTGGACGTTCGCGAGCTTCGGGGCAACGTGGACACGCGCCTGCGTCGCCTTGCCGCGGGGGACTTCGACGCCATCCTGCTCGCACAGGCGGGCCTTGACCGGCTCGGACGAGGCGGCGAAGGGTGTCCTCTCGACCTCGACATCTTCGTGCCCGCGGCCGGCCAGGGCTGCCTGGTCATGCAGACGCGTGACGCCGATGAGGAGGCCAACCGGGCGGTCTCCGGACTGCCCGGGATGACGGGGCTGACCGACGACACCACGAGCGACTGCCTGGGCGAGGAACGCGACGTCGTGCGCCGGCTGGGAGCCACCTGCAACACGCCGATCGGCGTCCATGCGTCGGCCGTGCACGAACGGTCGATCAGGATCGCCGCATTCGTGGGACTGCCGGATGGCTCCCGCTGGATCCGCGACGAGCTCGAGATGCCGCACCCACACGGTGCGGGCGTCATCGGCTCATACGTGGCGGAGCGCCTCCGCGCCGCGGGCGCCGACGAGCTGCTGGCGGAGGCCGAGCGGCTCGTGGCCGCCGGATAGCGTTTCGCGCGTGAGCGGCATCGTCTATCTGGTGGGCGCCGGGCCCGGCGACCCGGGGCTGATGACGCGGCGTTCGCTCGAGCTGATCGCCTCGGCCGACGCGATCCTCTACGACCGGCTGATCCCGCCGGGTGCGCTCGACGGCACGCGGCCGGACGCGGAGTTGCGGTACGTGGGCAAGGAGCCGGGCGCCGCCGCGCTGTCTCAGGAGGAGATCAACGCTCTGCTCGTCGAGCTCGGCCGGGCAGGCCGGCGGGTGGTCCGGCTCAAGGGAGGCGACCCGTTCGTGTTCGGCCGCGGCGGCGAGGAGGCCGAGGCGCTGGCGGCGACCGGGGTGCCGTTCGAGGTCGTGCCCGGCGTCACGGCGGGGGTGGCGGCGCCTGCGTACGCCGGAATCCCGGTCACGCACCGCGACGCCGCGTCCGCCGTGGCGTTTGTCACGGGCCACGAGGATCCGGAGAAGCCCGATTCGGCGCTCGACTGGGACGCCCTGGCTCGCTTCCCCGGGACGCTCGTCTTCTACATGGGGATCAAGCGCCTGCCGCTGATCGCGGAGCGGCTGACCTCGGCGGGACGCGATTCGAGCGAGGCCGCCGCGGTGATCGAGCGGGGCACGTACCCGGGTCAGCGCACCGTGTTCGACACCCTCGGCGGAATCGCCGCCCGCGTGGAGGCCGAGGAGATACGCGCCCCCGCGATCACGGTGGTGGGAGCGGTCGCGCGGCTGCGCGAGACGATCGCATGGCTGGAGGGGCGCCCGCTGCACGGCGACGTGGTCGCGGTCACCCGGGCGCGCGCGCAGGCGAGCGGCCTGGCCGGGCGCCTGCGCGAGCTCGGGGCGGAGGTGGTCGAGACACCGGCGATCCGGATCGAGCCGCGCCCGGTCGAGGGCGACCTGCGAGCCGCGATCGACGAAGTCCGCGAATACGCTCTGGTCTGCTTCACGAGCCCCAACGGCGTGCACCTGTTCTTCGACGCGCTCGGCCGCGATGTGGGGGCAGCAGCGCCGGCGACGTCCGGCGGCGATGCGCGCAACCTCGCCGGGGCCACCGTGGCCGCCATCGGCCCCGGGACCGCCGCGGCGCTCCTCGAGCATGGCATTCGCGCGGACATCGTCCCCGAGCGCTTCGTGGCGGAGGCGCTCGTCGACGCGCTCGCGGGTGTGGAGCTCGAGGGCCGACGCGCGCTCATCGCGCGCGCCGCCGAGGCGCGCTCTGTGCTGCCCGATGCGTTACGCGAGCGTGGCGCTCGGGTCGACGATGTGGCGGTATATGACACGGTCGCGGAACCGCTCACCGACTCGCAGCGCGCCGCCCTCGCCCGAGCCACCTACGTGACCTTCACCTCGAGCTCGACCGTCCGCTTCCTGCTCGAGTCGGGCGCGCGGCCACCGGCGGGCGCTCGGATCGTGTCGATCGGCCCGGTCACCTCGGCAACCGCGGAGCAGCACGGCCTCACGGTGGACGTGGAAGCGGAGCAGCACGACATCGACGGCCTCGTCGACGCTCTGATCGCCGACGCCCGACGCCGGAGGGTCCCGGCGTGATCGTGACGCTCCTCACCGACTACGGGCGCGAAGACGACTTCGTGGGCGTGTGCCACGGGGTGATCCTGCGCATCCATCCGGGCGCCGAGATCGTGGACATCACCCATGGGATCGAGCGGTATGCCGTCAGACAGGGTGCGCTGGTGCTCCGGAACACCATCTCGTACATGCCGATCGGCGTGCACGTGGCGGTCGTGGATCCGCAGGTGGGCACCGAGCGGCGCGCGATCGCCGTGCGCACTGGCGACGGCCGCATCCTCATCGGCCCGGACAACGGCCTGCTCAGCCTCGCCTGGGAGCGGTGCGAGGAGGTCGAGGTCGCAGTGGACATCACCCGCTCGCCGCATCGGCTCGATCCGGTGTCGGCCACCTTCCACGGACGCGACATCTTCGCGCCGGTTGCCGCGCACCTCGCCGCCGGGGCGGAGCTCGCCGACGCCGGCGACCCGCTCGACCCCGATTCGCTGGAGCGCGTCGAGCTCCCGGAGCCGCGCGAGGAGGCGGACGCGGTCGTGGCGCATGCGCTCGTGATCGACCACTTCGGCAATGTCGGCCTGAACGTGGACCACGACCGGCTCGCGGGGACCGGCATCACGCTGGGCGCCCGCGTGGCGGTGGAGGCGGGCGGCGAGCGCTACGTGGCGACCTACGCCCAGACCTTCGCCGATGTGAGCGCCGGCGAGCTGCTCGTCTACCAGGACGCTTACCGAACCCTGGCGCTCGCGATCAACCGCGGCGACGCGGCCGGCACGCTCGGGATCGGAGTGGACGCCGAGGTGCGGCTGCGGCCCGAATGATCGGCACGCCCCGGGTCCACTACCGGCTGACCGACTCGACCAACGAGCGCGCGAAGGAGCTCGCCGACGCGGGCGCCCTGCACGGCACGCTCGTGACGGCGGACGAGCAGGAGTCCGGCCGCGGCCGGCAGGGCCGCGCCTGGACCGCTCCGCCGGGATCGGCCGTGCTGATGTCCCTGATCCTGCGCGACCTGGACGAGCGCCATGCGCTGCTGCCCCTGGCCGCGGCGGTGGCCGTCTGCGAGGCGTGCAAGGCGGCCGCCGCCACGGCCGGCGGTCCCGCCCCCACGGCCGGCGCTCCCGCCCCCCGGATCAAGTGGCCGAATGACGTCTGGATCGACCGCCGCAAGGTCGCCGGCATCCTGATCGAGGGCCGTCCGCAGGAGGGCTGGGCGGTGATCGGGATCGGGCTCAACGTGACCACCGACTCGTTCCCGCCCAAGCTCGCCGAGATTGCGACATCGCTGCGACTCGCGGGTCACGACACCACCCCCGCGGCCGTTCTCGCCACGCTCCTGACCGCGCTCGACGGGTGGATCGGCGCACCGCCCGGTCCAGTGCTCGAGGCGTGGCGCTCACGGGATGCATTGAGGGGGGAGCGTGTGAGGTGGTCGGGCGGCGAGGGCGGCGAGGGAGTCGCCGCCGGGATCGACGATTCAGGCGCTCTCCTGGTACGGACCGATGACGGTCTCGTCACGCTCGATGCGGGAGAAGTGCACCTACTCCGCTAGCCGGGACAGGTGGGTCGCGTTGTACCCCTGCAGGGGGCATAAGTCGCCCCACCCGCGAAAGGAGCTAGGCCGCGTCGCGATCCCGCGTGCCGGCGTCGCCCTTCGGTGCGTTGGCGTCACCGTCCTCAGCGCCGCCGTTGCCGTCCTGCGCGTCGGCATCGCGATCCGGTGCATCGGTCGACTCGTCGCGATCGGGGGCGTCCGTCGACTCCTCGCGATCCGGAGCGTCGGCGGAATCATCGCGGTCCCGGGAGACGGCCGACGTGCTCCGCCTGCGGGACCGCTTCGCCTTCTTCTGACCGCCGCCGTTCGCCTTCTTCTGACCGCCACCAGTGGCCTTCGTCTCGCCGCCGCCGTTCGCCTGCGCCGTCGCGGCGACCGCGTCGGCCGACCCGTTCGACTCGCCCGCGCCCTTCTTCTTCCGGCGGCGGCCGCCTCGGCGGCGCTTGCCCTTCGGGAAGTTGCGGAGGAGCTCGCGGGCCAGCGCGCTCGGCTTGCGGGCCATCCGCATTCGCGCTCCGTCCAGCACCTGCTGTGCCTCGGGCGTGTGCGCCAGGGCGGCGGCGAGCAGCGCGGCGGACAGGCGCCGGTCCTGCTTGCGCGCGCCCTGGACCAGCCTGCGCGCGTTGCGCGCGTGCGCCGCGCCCGCCGAGTTCACCAGCAGGCCGAGCAGCCGCTTGGTCTCGGGCCAGCGCTGCACCGCGTACTCCTCGTGCACCTCGCGCGAGTACTCGGCGAGATGCCAGAGCCAGCGGGCTGCCTGGTCGCGGCGGCCGATCTGGCGCTCGGTCAGCGCCTGGAGCAGAACCTTCACGCCCTCGCGCCGCTCGTCGCGCGACCAGCCGCCGACGATCTCGACGGCGTCGTCGAACGCCTCCGCGTCGCGCAGGTTGCCGACCTCGGCTAGTGCGCGCAGGCGCAGCTGCGTGTTGCGGTTCCGGCGCAGGCAGGTGATCAGGAAGATGCGGCGCAGCTCGCCGGTCGAGTCGAAGTGCAGCATCGCCTTCGCGCGGCGCCAGTTGTTCGAGGCCACGCGCGCGCCGGCGAGCATCGCCCAGGCCTGCTGCTCGCCCCAGCTCAGGTGCTCCACCGCGATCCGCCAGAGCTCGCGCTCGAATACCTGCGCGCGCCGCTCCTGGTCTGCCGTCACCGGCACCACGCGGCGCTCGACCCGCAGCCGGCGCCCGCGCCCGCGCCGCACCGGGCCGACCACGATTGCGCCTCCGCGGTACACGTCGCGGTCGAGCAGCGAGTGCAGCGTCACCACGGGGTCGTCGTTCGGCGTGGCGGGGTGGACGAAGTCCACGACGATGCCGGACTCCTTGCCTGGGTTCCGGCGCGTGACGCGCCCCACGCGCTGCTGATAGATGCGCTTCGAGGCCGTCGGCGCCAGGTGCATGCAGACCGTGGCGCGCGGGGAGTTCCAGCCCTCGGCAAGCAGCTGGGCGTTCACCAGCACGTCGATCTCGCCGCGCTCGTAGGCGGCGAGGATGCGGGTGAGCTCGCGCTTCGGCGTCTCGCCCGAGACCGCCTTCGCCTTCATCCCGGCGTCCTGGAAGGCCTTTGCCACGTTGTGGGCGTGCTTCACGCCGGCCGAGTAGACGACGCCCGGGACGTCCTTGAAGCGG
>JBEVKE010000129.1:0-6405 GCA_040509835.1 Thermoleophilaceae bacterium | reverse complement strand
TGGCGGCCGTCGCCGTACACCGGCAGCGCGTCGCCGTGGAGCGCGTTCAGGATCGAGAGCGGGATCAGCTTCTCGGGGTACTGGCGCGGGCCGTAGTTGTTCGAGCCGCGGCAGATCACCGCCTCGGTGCCGTAGGTGTGGTGGTGGGCGGACACGAGCAGGTCGCCGGCCGCCTTCGTGGCGGAGTACGGAGAGGACGGGTCGAGTGGCGAGGACTCCGTGAACGACCCCTCCTGGATCGACCCGTACACCTCGTCGGTCGAGACCTGGAGGTGGCGCGGCACCTCGAGCTCGCGCACCGCGTCGAGCAGCACGCCGGTGCCGATCACGTGGGTGCGCGCGAACACGTCCTGGTCGGCGATCGAGCGGTCTACGTGCGACTCGGCCGCGAAGTTCACGACCGCGTCCACGCCCTCGGCGACCTGCCTCACGAGGTCGCGGTCCTCGATCCCGCCCACGACGAGCTCCACGTCGCCGGGCACGTTCTCGCGGCGGCCCGCGTAGGTCAGCTTGTCCAGGACCACGATGTCGTGGTCGGCGGCGTGGAGGCGGACGTACGTGGAGCCGATGAAGCCGGCGCCGCCGGTCACGAGCAGCTTCACGCGCGTACCCCCAGATAGGCGTCGAGCCCCTCCTGCCAGGCGGGCAGCTTCGGGGCATCTCGTTCGCTCGCCAGCACCGAGTTCGCCGGGCGGCGCGCGGGGCGAGGGAACTCGGCGCTGGTGCACGGCCGCACGTCGACGTCCACGCCGGCGCGCTGGAAGATCGCGCGCGCGAACTCGAACCAGGAGCATGAGCCGGAGCCCGCCACGTGGAGGAAGCCGTGCTCGTGACCCTCCGCCAGCGCCACGAGGGCTTCCGCGAGGTGTCCCGCGAACGTCGGGCAGCCGACCTGGTCCTCCACGACCTTCAACTCGCTCCTTTCCTCACCGGCGCGGAGCATCGTGTCGACGAAGTTGCGGCCGCCGGCGCCGAACAACCACGACGTGCGGACAACAAGGCTATGCGGGCTCGACGTGAGGGTCGCGCGCTCGCCGGCCAGCTTGGAGCGCCCGTACTCGGACACCGGGTTGACCGGGTCCGATTCGACGTACGCCCCTCGCTTGTCGCCGTCGAAGACGTAGTCCGTCGAGACGTACACGACGCGCGCGGCCGCCTCGGCCACGTGGCGAGCGCCCTCGCCGTTGATCGCCCTCGCGGTGTCGGGGTTCGATTCGGCGCCGTCCACGTCGGTGTAGGCGGCGCAGTTGATCACCGTCGCCCCCCTCAGGGCGTCCGCCACCGCGGCGGCGTCCGTGACGTCGAGATCGGCATGGGTGATCCCCACGCCGCGGTCGCCCGCGGCGCTCAGCACCTCCTGGCCCAGCATGCCTCCTGCTCCAACCACATGAACCGTCACACCCCGGAAGTATGGTGCCTCCGGTGATCGAGGTACGCGACCTCACAAAGCGGTACGGCGCGAACCTCGCCGTCGACGGCCTCAGCTTCAAGGCCTCCCCGGGGCGCGTGCTCGGCTTCCTCGGCCCCAACGGGGCAGGAAAGACCACGACATTGCGCATGCTGTTGGGCCTCACGATTCCCACCTCGGGCGACGCGGTGGTGGACAGCCTCCCGTACCGGCTGCTGAAGGATCCGATCAGGGTCGTCGGCGCGGTGCTCGAGGGACCGCAGTTTCACCCCGGGCGCACCGGGCGTAACCATCTACGCGTGCTCGCCACCGCGGCGGGACTGCCGCGCAGCCGGGTGGAGGAGGTGCTCGGGCTCGTCGAGCTGGAGGGCGCCGGCGACAAGCGCGTCAAGGCCTATTCGCTCGGGATGCGTCAGCGGCTCAGCCTCGCCGGGGCGCTCCTGGGCGACCCGCGCGCGCTTGTGCTCGACGAGCCCGCCAACGGGCTCGATCCGCAGGGAATCCGCTGGCTGCGCGACTTCCTCCGCAGCCAGGCCGCGGCCGGGCGCACCGTGCTCGTGTCGAGCCATGTGCTGGCCGAGATGGCGCAGACGGTCGACGAGGTCGTTGTGATCAGCCGCGGGCGGCTGGTGGCGCAGGGCTCGCTCGAGGAGCTCACCGCGGGCGCCGAGGCGCCGGTGTGGGTCCGGAGCGCCGATCCTGACCGGCTGCGCGGCGCCCTCGTTGCACAGAACGGCACCACGGCCGAGCCGGGCGAGGCGGCGGGCGGGTGGCTCGCGGTGCGGGGCGCGTCGCTCGAGGTTGTGGGCGCGACGGCGCTCGAGAGCGGCGTGGCGGTCTACGAGCTGTACCGGCCGCGCCAGTCGCTCGAGAGCGTGTTCCTCGAGCTCACCAGCGGGACGGAGGCGGGCAGGTGACGCGTCTCGTGCTCGCCGAGCTCCTCAAGTTCAGGACCACCCGCACTTTCTGGGCGCTGGCCGCCTCGGCGCTCGGCCTGGTGCTCCTGGTCGTGATCCTCACCCTGGCGATCGACGACACCCTCAGCAGCGAGACGGACGTGCGCAATCTCCTCTCGACGGCGGGCATCTATGGCCTCCTGACGCTGATCCTGGGGGTCGTGGCGGGCGCCGGCGAGTACCGCCACGGCACGATCGCGTGGACGCTCCTCGTCACGCCCAACCGCCTTCGTGCCGTCGGCGGGAGCGTGATCGCGTGTTTCCTCGGCGGCCTGGCGATCGGCGTGGTGGTGTCGGCGTGCACGGCGGCGATCGCCCTTCCATGGCTCGGCTCGAGGGACGCCGTCATGCCCCCGGCGGGCGACACAATCCAGATCTTCCTGGGCGGCATCCTTTACGCCGCGCTCGCCGCCGCGCTGGGCGCGGCGTTCGGCGCTCTGCTGCGGAACCAGGTCGTCGCCGTCGTGATCGTGCTGGTCCTGATCTTCATTGTGGACCCGACGATCGCCGGGCTGCTCGAGGACGTCGGCCAGTTCACGCTCACGGGCCTGGGCATCGCGATGAGCGGCGGTGACAACGACGGCAGCGAGCTGCTGCCGCTCGGCCTGGCCGCCCTCGTGTGGGCGCTCTACACCGCGCTGCTCACCGCGCTGGCCGTGATCTTCACGTCCCGGCGCGACATTTAGCGGTCGAGCCGCGCACGAGCAGCTCGGCGGGAAGCACCACGCGCTTCCGCGTGCGCCTGCCGGACATCCGCTGCTCGAGCAGCTCGAACGACCTCGAGCCGAGGAGCTCCGCGTCCAGGGCCACGGTGGTGAGCGGGGGAGAGAGCACGCGCGCGAAGTCCATGTCGTCGAAGCCCACCACGGACACGTCATCGGGGATCCGCACCCCGCGGTCGCGGGCGGCCAGGTAGAGGCCGGCCGCGATCACGTCGTCGTCGCAGAACACGGCCGTGGGTCGCTCGTCGAGGAGCCTCAGGCCGTTCACGCGAGCGTCCTCGATGGTGATCGGTGTCATCACCCGCGGCTGGGCCTCCGGGTCGATCCCGGCCGCGGACAGCACGCGCCGCCGGGCCTTCTCGCGGTCCTCGAACGTGAGCGCCCGGAAGGCGGCCGCCAGGTGCCCGATGCGCGCGTGTCCCAGCTCTACAAGGTGGTCGAACGCGGCGGCCGCGCCCGCCTCGCCGTCGAACCGGACCGACGGCCGGCCGGGCGCCTCTGTCTCCATCAGCACCACGTTCTCGTCCGGCCCGAGCGCCTCGGGCGCGGTCACCTCGAACAGGAGGTAGCCGTCGACCGGGCCCGCGCGGAGCGCCTCGAACGACTGCGACTCCCAGTGCCGGTCGTTCTGGGTGTCGACGAGGATCACGATGTACCCCGCTTCCGCGGCGGCGCGCTGCGCGCCGCGGAGCACGCGGCTGAAGAAGGGATTGGTCATGTCGGGCACGAGCAGGGCCACCGCGCGCGAGGCGCCGAGGCGAAGCGCCTGCGCAGCGACGTTCGGGCGGTAGCCGAGCTCCCGCGCGCACTCGCGCACGCGCTCGGCGGTGGCCTCCGACACGCGCCCAGGCGCCTTGCCGGACAGCACCAGCGAGACGGTGGACTGGGAGACGCCCGCACACCGGGCAACGTCGATGCTCGTCGGGCGCTCGATGGTGGGAAACATACTGTTGACCGGGGTAGTCATACGTAGTATGCTCATACGTATGACGGTAATCGGAACACATATCGCGGCGGTGCTCACGGCGGGTGCCGTGGCCGCGGGTGCTGTCTTCGGAGCAGAGGCGTCGACCGGCGAGGACGCCGGCCAGCCCACCGCGCTGGTCATCGACTCGACGCTTGCACGCCACGGCAGCGAGCTCGTGGACCCGCGGCTCCGCGACGCTGACGCAGCCATTCGCCTCCCCCGCACCGCCGAGGAGGCGCGCACGAACGTCCGCTACTTCGACGCCCTGGACTACCGCGTGTACGTGGCCGGCGCCCGCTCCGCAGCGGCAGCCGAGCAGACCGGCGTGGACGCCACCGAGGTCCACGGCCTCGACGGCGCTGTGGCCGCAGCTCGCTAGATGATCTGCACGTCGGCGCTGTCGCCGACGACGAAGCGGTAGGCCTTCGGCAGCGCGGGCCCGCGGGCGATCGTCACGTCCTTGCCGATCAGGCTCGCCTCGATGCGGTGGTCCACGTGTGAGATGCGCGAGCCCGACATCACGATCGAGTGCTCGAGCTCGGCGTTCTCGATGGTCACGTTCTCGCCGATCGCGGTGTACGGCCCGATGTAGGCATCCACGAGCCGCGATCCCGCTCCGATCACGGCCGGCCCGCGCACCGTGGTGCGCTCCAGCCGCGCGCCCTTCTCGATGACCACCCGTCCCTCGACCCGCGAGTCCACCAGCTCGCCCTCGACCCGCTCGTCGAGGTCGTCCAGGATCAGCCGGTTGGCCTCCAGCATGTCCTGCACCTGGCCGGTGTCCTTCCACCAGCCGTGCACGATGTGCGGATCCACGCGCAAGCCGTTGTCCACGAGCGTCTGGATCGCGTCGGTGATCTCCAGCTCGTTTCGCCAGCTCGGCTCGATCGAGCGAGCCGCGTCGAAGATCGCCGGCGTGAACATGTACACGCCCACGAGGGCCAGGTCCGTCTTCGGCTCATCGGGCTTCTCCACCAGCCGCGCCACGCGGTTGTCGCCGTCGAGCTCCGCGACGCCGTAGTGCTGGGGATCGGGCACCGGCGTGAGCAGGATCAGGGCGTCGGGCTGCTCCGTTCGGAAGGTGTCGACGAGCGCGACGATCCCGTTGCGGAGCAGGTTGTCGCCCAGGTACATGACGAACTGCGAGTCGCCGAGGAACGACTCGGCGGTGAGCACGGCGTGAGCCAGGCCGAGCGGCGCGTCCTGCTCGATGTACTCGATGCGCACCCCGAACCTCGACCCGTCGCCCGCGGCCTCCCGGATCTCGCCGCCGGTTTCGGGGGCGATGATGATGCCCACCTCCTCGATGCCGGCCTCGGCCATCGCCTCGATCCCGTAGAAGAGCACGGGCTTGTTGGCAACCGGGACGAGTTGCTTCGCGCTCGTGTGCGTGAGCGGGCGCAGGCGTGTGCCCTTGCCGCCGGAGAGAATCAGTCCCTTCATCAGTATGCGCCGTGGAGCTTATGGTGGTCCCAGGTGACCGTCCGTGTAGGAACGAAGGTCAGGCCCACGCGCTTCTGCGCCTGCTGCGCGACCATCGCACGGATGTCGTCGGTGAGATCGCCGGCATAACGAGCGAACAGTGCTAGGCCGAACTGCTCGACCTTCGCCGGATCGTGCTCGACGAGCACATCGCACTCGAGCATCACACCTCGCAGCTCGTGGTACTGGACGCCGTCTTCGAAGCCCAGCGTTGCGCGCGGGTCGCGCTCGAGGTTGCGGGCCTTCTGGGATTTCGCGTATGTCCAGCTTGTGAGGTCTGGGTGCGTGAACCACAGTGGGATGACGTGGGGAAGGCCCCGCGGCCCGTTCGTCGCGCATTGCATGACCATCTTCTCGCCGAGGAAGTCCCGCACCTCCTCGTCCGACATCTCGATCTTGCTACGCCGTGACGGCAAGCTGCTCCGCGGCCGCGAGCACTGCGGTGCGCGCCTCCTCGGGCTCGAGCACGACGGCGTCGCCGGCTTCCTTGAGGATCTCGCGGGCCAGCCACTCGTAGGAGGCGAAGGTGCGCTCGAAGATCAGCGAGCCGTCCGAGAGCTCCGTCCCGGCCGGATGGTCCTCGCGGACCCAGCGGGCGCGCTCCGGTGAGACCCAGATCTTCGCGGTCGAGCCGGACTCCACCTCACCGGTGGCGAGCCAGCCGTGGACGTCGGGCTCCACGCCCGGGCGCGGCTCGAACGTCTCGTCGAGCACGTTCACCTCGCGGACGCGGTCGAGCCGGTACGAGCGCGGCTTGTCCTTGTCGAGGTCCCAGGAGTGGATGTACCAGCCCTCCTGGCCGTTCACGAGCTTGTACGGCTCGATGGTGCGCTCGGTGAACTCGTCCTCGTTCTCCTTGTAGTACTCGAT
>JBEVKE010000128.1:0-15342 GCA_040509835.1 Thermoleophilaceae bacterium | reverse complement strand
CGCGCCTCGTCCATCGGGACCACCGCGTGGCCGAAGCGGCGGATGCCCGAGCGGTCGCCGAGCGCCTCGTCGAGCGCCTGCCCGAGCGCGATGCCGGTGTCCTCGACCGTGTGGTGCGAGCCGGTCTCGAGGTCGCCCTCGACCTTCACGTCGAGGTCGAGCAGGCCGTGACGGGCCACCGCGTCGAGCAGGTGGTCGAAGAAGCCGACGCCGGTCCTGCGCTCCCCCGCGCCCGTGCCGTCGAGATCCAGCGACAGCTGGACGTCGGTCTCGCCCGTGGTGCGATGGATCTGCGAGGTGCGGCTCACGCGCGGCGCTCCATTGACTCTGCGTGCACAGGAAAGCCCTCCGCTCGCGCAACTGCCGCGCCGGCGGGCGCGAGACGAGCGGCGGCCTCGCGCGGCAAGGATACGCGAGCCATGCGCCGCCGGAACGTGGCCGGCGACAGGGCCGACTGGAACCTGGCGGCGCCCCCGGTCGGGAGAACATGGTTCGAACCGGCGACGTAGTCCCCGAACGCGGTGGCCGCGCCGGCGCCGACGAACAGGCACCCGGCGGTCCGCACCCGGTCCGCGAGCGCCTCCGCCTCCTCGCCCATGAGCTGGAGGTGCTCGGGCGCGATCTCCTCCGTGAGTTCGAGCGCAACGCCCACGTCGGTCGTCTCCACCAGCTGCGCCTCTCCATCTCCCCGGCGGCTCTGGATCAACTCGGCGACCGCGTCGAGAAGCGCGGTGTCCGGCGAGAAGCACCAGACCGGGCTGTCCGGACCATGCTCGGCCTGCGCCATCAGGTCGAGCGCGATCAGCTCAGGGTCCGCGCCGGCACCGGCCGCGATCACGGCCAGCTCGCTCGGGCCCGCTATCCCGTCGATCCCGACCTGGCCGACCACCTGGCGCTTCGCCTCCTGCACGTACGGATTGCCCGGACCCACGATCACGTCGACCGGTCGCACCGACTCCGTCCCATATGCAAGCGCGGCGATCGCCTGCGCCCCGCCCATGCGGTAGACCTCGGTCACCTCGCAGAGCACACACGCGGCGAGGATCACCGCGTGTGCGCCGCCTCCCGGCCCCGGCGGTGCGCAGACTACGATCTCCCTCACACCCGCCGCCCTTGCGGTGATCGCGCCCATCACGACGGTGGACGGGTAGGGCGCGCGGCCGCCCGGCACGTACACGGCGGCGCGTCGCACCGGCCGCTCCACGACCACGACGGTGTGGCCCTCCGGCAGGTCGACCGTGACTGGCTCGTCGCGAACCTGTGCTCGCGCGACCGCCGTCACGTTCGTGATCGCCGTGCGAAGGCCGTTCAGGACGCCGGAGTCGAGGACGCCCACCGCCGATTCGAGCTCATTCGGGTCGACGAGGAGCTGCTCAGGCCCGAGCTCGGCGTGGTCGAAGCGCTCGGTGAAATCGAGCACGGCCGCGTCGCCCCGCTCCTGTACCTCGTCGATGATGTCGGTCACTCCGGGGACCTGCGTGCGCGCGGAGCTGGGTCGGAACCACGCGTTGCGGGCGCGCTGGACTCTCATCCGCGCACCTTCTCCACCACCGCGTCGATCTCCGCTGCCTTCAGCTTGTGGGCCACCGGGTTCGCGATCAGGCGGGCCGTGCTGGTCGCGATGCGCTCCACGACCTTCAGGTTGTTCTCGGCGAGCGTCTTGCCGGTCGCGGTCAGGTCGACGATCCCGTCCACCAGGCCCGTCAGGGGCGCCAGCTCCACGGAGCCCTTCACCTCCACGATCTCCGCCTGGCGGCCCGTGTCGGCGAAGTGGGCGGCCGCCACTCGCGGGTACTTCGTGGCGATCCGGACGCGGCCGAGGCGGCGCAGGGCGTCCCCGATCGAGTCGCCCTCGTCGGAGGCCGCCACGACCATCTCGCACTCGCCGTAGCCCAGGTCGAGCAGCTCGTAGACCCTGCGCTCGGACTGCTCGAGCAGCACGT
Source organism: Thermoleophilaceae bacterium (assembly GCA_040509835.1). Classification (GTDB taxonomy): domain Bacteria; phylum Actinomycetota; class Thermoleophilia; order Solirubrobacterales; family Thermoleophilaceae; genus JACVRW01. The sequence continues at coordinate 13,399 of JBEVKE010000128.1, read as the reverse complement.
CCTTGCCGGTGATGCCGATGTCGGCGGAGCCGTGCTCGACGTACGTCGGCACGTCGCTCGGGCGCATGGTCACGACGCCGATGTCGGCGAACAGCAGCCGGCGGTCGTTCGACCGCACCTCCGAGGTGTCGATCCCGAGTCCGTCCAGCAGGTCGAGCGTGCCGCCGAAGAGCGCGCCCCGCGGCACCGCGATGGTGAGCCGGCCGCTCACGGGCGGGCCTCCTCTGCTCCTCCGAGCGCCTCCTCCGCGGCCTGCGCGAGATGCACTCTCTGTACGTCCACGGCGAGACCGCAGGCGGGCAGGTCGCGGCCGAAGCGCCCGATCAGGTTGTCGTAGCGGCCGCCGCCGCCGAGCGTGAACCCCACGGCCGGGTCGTAGACCTCGAACACTGCGCCGGTGTAGTAGCCGAGCTCGCGAACGAGGCCGAGATCGAAGATCACCCGGTCGGCCACCCCGCGCTCGGCAAGCAGCCCATGGAGCGCGCGCAGGTCCTCGAGGGCTGCTCCCGCCGGGCCGCCAGCCTCCGCGCGCTCGAGCACCTCCGGCCCTCCGCGGAGCTCCGGCAGGCGCAGAAGCAGGTCGCGCTCGGAATCCCCGAGGCCGAGCGCGCGCACGTGCGCCTCCAGCCCCACCAGATCACGCCGTGACAGCGCTTCGAGCATCGGCATGTGTGCCTCCTCCGGCACCCCGAACGAGCTCAGGAGGCTCCGGTAGAGCGCCCCGTCGCCCACGCCCACGCGGTGCCGGCCGAGTCCGGCCGCGGTCAGCGACTCGATCGTGAGCGCCACCACCTCGGCCTCGCCCTCTGCCCCGGGAACGCCGATCAGCTCCAGTCCCGCCTGGAGGAACTCGCGCGGCTCGCCCACGCCGCGGTCCGTGGCCCGCCAGGCGCGCGCCACATACGAGAACCGCAGCGGCGGCTTGGCGTCGGCGTAGCGGGTGGCCACCACGCGTGCGATCGGGATCGTCATGTCCGAGCGGAGGGCCAGCACCGCGCCCTGCTCATCGAAGCTCCGGTAGCGAGCGCCCGCCGCGCGCTCGTCGCCGCGCAGGAGCACCTCCTCGTACTCGAGCGCGGGCGTGTGCACCTCGCCGTAGCCGGCGCTCTCGAATGAGGCGCGCATGCGGTCGCCGATCGCACGCAGCTCGCGCATCTCCTCCGGCAGCACGTCGCGGGTCCCCGGAGGGATCGGATGGGTCATGAAGCCCTCCCCGGGTTACGCAGGCACGCGCTCCGTGGCCACGCGCTCGATGCGCGCGCCCAGCAGCCGCAGCCGCTCGTCGATCCGCTCATAGCCGCGGTCGATCTGGCGGATGTTCCCGATCTCCGACTCGCCGTCGGCGCACAGCGCCGCGATGAGGATCGCCATGCCCGCCCGGATATCCGGGCTCTCCATGCGCTCGCCGTGAAGCCGGCTCGGGCCGCTTACGACCGCGCGGTGCGGATCGCAGACGATCACCCGAGCGCCCATCGTGACCAGCTTGTCGACGAAGTACAGGCGGTTCTCGAACATCTTCTCGTGGATCAGGATCAGGCCCTCGGCCTGGGTCGCCATGGCCACGGCGATGCTGGTGAGGTCGGCCGGGAAGGCGGGCCACGGGCCGTCCTCGATCTTGGAGACCGCGTCGCCCTCGTCCGACTTGATGCGCAGGCGCTGCCCACCGGGCACCACCACGTCGCTGCCATCGAACTCGATCCGGCAGCCGAGCCGCTCGAAAGCGAGCCGCGTCATGCGGAGGTCGGATGGGATCGTGTCGCGGATGCGCAGCTCACCACCCGTGCAGGCCGCCAGCGCGATGAAGCTCCCCACCTCGATGTAGTCCGGGCCGATCGTGTAGTCGGCCCCGCCGAGCTCCTCCTGGCCGTGGACGATCATGAGGTTCGAGCCGATGCCCTCGATCCGGGCTCCCATGGCCATCAGGAGTCGAGCCAGGTCCTGGACGTGCGGCTCGGACGCCGCGTTGTGGATCACGGTCGAGCCGGGCGTGAGGGCGGCGGCCATCAGCGCGTTCTCCGTGGCCATGACGGACGGCTCGTCCATGAAGAAGTCGCAGGCGTGGAGCCCGTCGGGCGCGGCAAGGCGGTACCAGCTCCGGTCCAGGTTCACCTCGGCGCCGAGCGCGCGGAAGGCGTCCAGGTGCGGGTCGAGCCGACGGCGGCCGATCACGTCGCCGCCGGGCGGCGGCATGTTCGCGCGGCCCAGGCGGGCCAGCAGCGGCCCGGCGAGCAGGAACGAGGCGCGGATGCGCTCCGCCCAGGCGCGGTCCACCTCGAAGTGGCTCAGCTCTTCGGCGCGGAGGGCGACGACGTTGTCGTCGCGCCATTCGACGTTCACATCGAGGAGGCGCAGCAGCTCGAGCATCGCCTCGACGTCGGAGATGCGCGGGATGTTCCGCAGCACCACCTCCTCGCGGGTCAGCAGACACGCCGCGAGTGCGGGCAGAGCGGCGTTCTTGTTGCCTGCGGGCGTGACCGTCCCCGCGAGGGGCGTCCCGCCTTCGATGATGAACTTCTCCATTGGCCTGCTCGTTCGGGAGCGGACGAGGATACCCTGCCAGGAGTGCCCCAACCGACTCGCGACGAAGCATGGGACCTGGTGTGCGAGTGGACTCAGTCCGAGTCGCTCCGCAAGCACATGCTGGGCGTTGAGACCGCCATGCGCGCCTACGCGCGCAGGTTCGGCGAGGACGAGGAGCTGTACGCCGTGACCGGGCTCCTGCACGACCTCGACTACGAGCGCTATCCGGATCTCGGCACCGGCCACCCGCGCGAGGCGCTGAAGCTGTTCGAGGAGCGGGGCTACCCGCAGGAGCTGATCGACGCCGTGGCCGGCCACGCGACCTTCCTGGGCGTCCCGCGCGAGACGCGCATGGCGAAGACGCTGTACGCGGTGGACGAGCTGTCGGGGTTCATCGCCGCCTGCGCCTACGTCCGCCCCGACGGCATCCACGGCATGACGCCCAAATCCGTGAAGAAGAAGCTGAAGCAGCCGAGCTTCGCGGCGGGCGTTAACCGCGACGAGGTGCGCGAGGGCGCCGAGGAGCTGGGCGTGGACTTCGACGAGCACGTTGCGTTCGTGATCGCCGCGATGGAGGAACGCGCGGACGAGCTGGGCCTCGGCCCGCGCGAGGCCGGCGCAACGGCCTGAACGACCGGGGCCCCGCCGCCCGAAGGCGGCGAGGCCCCAGAAACAACGCCGAAGCGGCGCTACGCGCGGGTTACGGGCTCGTCGACGCCGTCGTCGCGAACACGTCCGTGCGGTTGGCCGGCATTGCATCGTTCGAACGCACGAAGAACGGCTTGAAGCCGGGCTTCAGGCCGCCCCCCGCCCAGTCGAGGCCCTCGTAGTCGCCCACGAAGTAGCCGAGCGCGTCGGGCGCCTGCCGCATGTCGTACGGAGCGCCCACCGCCTCCTCGTTCGCCGCCGGGAAGGTGTCGCCCCCGTTGGTCGACCGAATGATCCACGTGTTCGTGGTGAGACCGGGCGTCGCGGCAGAGTCGTTACGGAAGTCGTAGTACTGCACCGCAACGGTCCCGTCCGTGGTGGCGTTGCCGTTGTCCGCTACGCGGACCATCGGCGTGAACGCCTGGTTCGTGCCGCCGACCGTGCTGACCCGCTTCGTCGGGCCCCAGGTGAAGCCTCCATCCTCGGACTTGGACAGCGCCACCTGCTCTCGCCCGGTGAATCGGCTGTCCTGCCACACGACGTACAGCGACCCGGTGTTGTTATCGACCGCAATCTCCGGAATCGCATCGCCCGTACGCACCCCATGGCCATCCTCCGGATCGGTCACGCCGGCCGGGAACATGCGGTCGACCACGATCGGGCTCGACCACGTGTCGCCGTTGTCCGTCGAGCGGATCACCTCCGCGGTGAAGCCGCGGTTCTTGACGTCGCCGGTGTTCCTGATCAGGTTGAACACCATCACCAGGTCACCGTTGGGCAGCACCACGATCTGGTTGCCGATCGTCTGATTCTTGTTGCCCGGGTTGAAGATCGGCTTGACCGTGTCGTAGGACACGCCGTTGTCATCGGAGCGGGCAAACCAGGGGATCGACCTGAACGCGGCCGCCCGCTCTCCGGCCCGCGCGCTCGCGTTGATGCTCGGCGCCACGATGCGCTGCCACGTGGCGTAGACGAAGGCGGAGTTGTGCGGATTCGCGGTGATGGTCTCCTTGTCGTTGAAGAAGTTGGCCTGCGTGTCGCGCTTGATCACAACAGGGTCTTTCCAGTTCGCGCCGCCATCCGTGGAGCGGGACGCGAGCACGGAGTTGTCGACGTTCGAGTCGTTGATGGCGAGCGAGATCTGCTGCACGACGCCGTTGGGAGAGAACGACACCCACGGGTCCGTGGCGCGCTCGTAGTCGCCGCCGTTCTGGGCGTTGCCACCAGTGCAGCGGCTGAACTTTGCCTGCCCGGTGTTCGGAGCCGGTGAGATCGGCGGAATAGTCCAGTTCTGCCCGCCGTCTGTTGAGTAGGCGCTCATCTGGCCTGTGGAGCCGCCGTTCGACCAGCGGTCCTGCTGCCAGGTGCCTACGAGCTTGTTGCCGTCCGTCAGATTGACGTCGACGAACGGCTCGACCTCGGCACCGGGATAGTTGGTCCCGGTCTGGGCCTGGCCTTGGCAAGCGGCGCCCGTCGCGGTCCCTCCAAAGGGGCTGGCCGTGGGGCTGACGCGTACGGTCGGGTCGACGGTCGCCAGTGCAGACCCAACGGCGAGGAGCGCGGCTGCACCGGCAAGCGCAAGCACCTGCCTGAGCCGACGCGAAGTGCGTTGCATGAGGGAATCCCTCCCAACGTTCGGGGTTCCTGCATCGTGAAGTATCCCAGGCGCTAGCGGGCTAACCGAACTTGGCGCGCACGAGCCAGCCGACACCACTGCGAACATGTGTTCGTGCCAGATGCAGGGATCCTCCACGCCGACCTGGACTCGTTCTACGCGTCCGTGGAGCAGCGGGATGACCCCTCGCTGCTGGGCCGCCCGGTGATCGTCGGGCCGGGCGTGGTGCTGGCTGCGAGCTATGAGGCGAAAGCATGCGGGGTGTATTCCGGGATGGGCGCCGGCCGCGCTCGGGCGCTATGCCCGCGCGCCGCCGTCGTCCCGTGCCGATTCGAGGCCTACACCGAGGCCAGCAAGGCCGTCTTCGAGATCTTCGAGGACACCGCGCCGACGGTGGAGGCGCTGTCGATCGACGAGGCGTTCCTCGATGTCCGCGGCATGGAGCACTTCGCCGGCACGCCGGAGGAGATCGCCGTGCGGCTGAGGGCGCGGGTGCGCGAGGAGGTCGGCCTGCCGATCAGCGTGGGCGTCGCTCGCACGAAGTTCCTGGCGAAGGTGGCGAGCGCGGTGGCGAAACCGGACGGGCTGCTCGTGGTGGCGCCGGACCGCGAGCTCGAGTTCCTGCACCCGCTGCCCGTCGAGCGGCTGTGGGGAGTCGGTGACGTGACCGCCACGAAGCTCCACGACGCGGGACTGCACACCGTGCGGGACCTTGCGGACGTGCCGCTTCGGGCATTGATGGAGCTCCTTGGGGGCGCCTCCGCGCGGCACCTGCACGCGCTGGCTCACGTGCGGGACCCGCGGCGCGTGGAGCACCGCAGGCGGCGGCGATCGATCGGGGCCCAGCACGCGTTGGGACGGCGATCGCGCACGCCCGAGGCGGTGGACGCGGCGCTGGTGGCGCTCGTGGACCGCGTGACCGGCCGGCTGCGGAAGGCCGAGCGAGTGGCTCGGACGGTCGTGCTGCGGCTCCGCTTCGCCGATTTCAGGCGCGCCACGCGCTCACACACCCTGGGCGAGCCGACGGACCGCACCGACACGGTGCTCGCGGCCGCCCGCGGTCTCCTCGATGCCGCCCAGCCGATCATCGAGCATCGAGGAATAACGCTCGTGGGCGTGGCGCTGACGGGGTTGGAGGACTCGGGCGCGGCGCAGCTCCTCCTGGATGACCGAACCGCAGTGCTCGACTCGACCCTGGACGAGTTACGCGAGCGTTTCGGCACTGAGGCGATCACGCGAGCGGTCCTGCTCGACCGCGCCGAAAACCCGCGCCTCCCGATGCTCCCCGATTAATGGTGTCGTCTTTTTCCCCGCATTACGGGCAAAAAGAACGACACGATCGCCAGAGCCCGGCCCCTCAATGCCGCAGTCGTCAACCGCGGCGCCCCTAAGCCCACCGCCCGCCCGCCTTCGCCCACTCCGACATGTGGTCGGGCGAGCAGAAGGCGTCGGGGATCCGGTGCTCGCCGCGGTGGCGGACGAGGAGGACGCGCACGTCGCCCAGCTCCTTCCCGCAGTGGGAGCAGGTGTTGGCCGAGTCGCCCATGCCCGACGGCTCCTCGATCTCCCCCGCCTCCCAGTACGGCCCCTGGACGCGCCAGGGGAAGATGTGCTCGAGCCGGCAGAACGCCGCCCAGCGGGCGCCCGGCACCTCCTGTGCCCGCCAGCCGTCCTCGCGCTCGATCGCGTTCCCGCACCAGGAGCAGCTCTCTGTAGATTGCGCCGGCATGCCAGACCCGCTCAGGATTATCGTCCTCGAGGGCGACGAAACCGGTCAGGAGCTCCTCGACCAGGCGCTGCGCGTGCTCGATCCGGACGTGCTGAGGGTCGACCTCGAGCTCGAGCACCACGATCTCTCGCTCGACAGCCGCCGCCAGACGAACAACGAGGTGGTGAGCCGCGCCGCCGAGGCGATGCGCGAAGCGCGCTTCGGCCTCAAGGCGGCCACGATCACGCCGGAGGGCAAGGACGACGTGGGCAGCCCGAACCGGCTGCTGCGCGAGGCGATCGACGGCAAGGTGATCATCCGCACCGGCCGCCGGATACCGGGAGTCACTCCGGTCGCGGGCGTGCACTACCCCATCGCCGTCGTTCGAATGGCGGTGGGCGACGCGTACGGAGCCGAGGAGCGCCGGGAGCAGCAGAACGGCGACGAGGTGGCGTTCCGGACGGAGAAGATCTCGCGGAGCGTGTGCCGCGCCGTGGCCGAGTACAGCTTCCGCACCGCGGCCCGCATCCACGGGCGCGTGTACGGCGGGCCGAAGTGGACGGTGAGCCCGGTGTACGAGGGGATGCTGAAGGAGGAGCTCGACGCGGCGGCCGAGCGCCACCCCGAGGTGCAGTACACCCCGGTGCTGATCGACGCCACCTACGCCGGCCTGATCGGCGGCGCGGCCGACGCACCGCTCGTAATCCCGGCGCTCAACCGCGACGGCGACTGCCTGTCCGATCTCGTGATGCCGATGTTCGGGTCGATCGCGGGCGCCGAATCGGTGCTGCTGGCGTTCGACGAGGACTACGAGGCGAAGGCGGTGATGGCCGAGGCGCCGCACGGCACGGCGCCCGCCCTGCTGGGCAAGGACATCGCGAACCCGATGGCGATGATCCTGGCCTGCGCGGCGGTGCTCCACTACGCCGGCGAGTTGGGCCACGCGGGATGCGACACAGCCTCGCGCGCGATCTACGAGTCGGTGCTCGAGGCGGTCGCGACCGGCGTGCGGACGCCCGACCTGGGCGGCCACGCGTCCACGAGCGAGTTCACCACCGAGGTGATCTCGCGCGTGCGCACGAAGATCGACATTTGGGCGTCGCTTTAGGCTCTGCGCGTGGCCGAGAGCAAGCGACGCCGCGCCGTCCAGACACCTCGGCAGAGGATGGCTTTCTGGTTCGGGTGGTGGGCGATCTGCTACGCGCTCTGGCTCCTCCTCGTGTTCAAGACCGAGCCCGCGGAGTTCGTGGCCGGTGCGCTCGCCGCGGCGCTGGCGGCGACGGGAGCGGAGCTCGTCCGGGCGCGCGGATACGCGCCGTTCGCACCCAGGCTCGCGTGGTCGCGCGGTCTGATCCGGCTGCCGCGCGATGTGATCGTGGACACCTGGCGCATGACCGCGCTGCTCGTGCGCTCTCTGATCCGGCGGGAGCCGATCAAGGGGTGTTTCCGGATCGTGTCGTTCCGCGTGACGTCTGAGGACGACCCTCGCGCTCAGGCACGCCGGATAGTCGCGGCATGGCTCGGCACCATCAGCCCGAACACCTATGTGATCGGCGTCGACGAAGACCACGACGTCGTCGTTCTCCACCAGCTCATCCGCGACGACGAGCCGCCCGAGCTTCGTCCGCTGGGATGAATGCCTGGCTGATCGCCGCGACCGTACTGCTGAGCGGTCTCGTGCCCTGCCTCTGGATTGCGATGCGCGGATCGATCGTCAGCGCCCTCGTGGCCCTCGAGCTTGCCTCCACCATCACCACGCTGGCTCTGCTGATCATCGCGCAGGGCCTTAGGCGCGATCCCTTCGTGGACCTGGCCCTGGTCAGCGCCATCCTCTCGTTCGTCGGCGCGCTCACGTTCGCCCGCTTCCTGGAGCGGTGGGTGTGAGCGTGGGCGGCGTAGCGGTGGCGGTGCTGCTGGCGCTCGGCGTCGGATCGGCCCTGCTCGGGGCGGTCGGCATCCTGGCGGCGCGGGACCCGTACGACCAGCTGCACTTCACCGGGCCGGCCACGGTGATCGGGCCCATCGCGATCGCGGGCGCGGTGCTGGTCGAGGAGCCGCTCTCGTCGGCGGGCATCAAGGCCGTGCTGGTGGCGCTCATCATGATCGCGACGGGTCCGATCCTTCTCCACGCGACCGCGCGCGCGGCCCGCGTGAGAGAGCGCGGTCGCTGGGTGATCTACAACACGGAGCTCGCCGCAAAGGAGGACGCATCGAGGTCCTCCAGACCGTAGCCCTACTGCTCGTCGCGGTGTGCGCCACGTGCGTGGTGTTGGCGCGCGATCCGCTGCGCCAGGCGATGGTGGCGAGCATCTACGGGCTGATCCTGGGCATCGTCTTCTTCCTCTTCCAGGCCCCGGACGTGGCGCTGTCGCAGACCGCCGTCGGCGCGGTCGCCCTGCCGCTGATGATCCTGCTGGCGCTCGCCAAGGTGAGGGGAGGCGAGGAGTGAGCGACTCGGTGCGGATGCGCGTGTTCGTCGTGGCACTCGCCGGCCTGCTCGGCCTGCTCCTGTGGGCGTTCATCGGACTGCCCGACTTCGGCCACTACGGAGGGCCCTACGGCGACATCCTGAACCGGGTGGCCGTGCCCGAGCGGTCCACGACGGATGTGGTCACCGCCGTGAACTTCGACTATCGCGGCTTCGACACGCTCGGCGAGGACTTCATCCTGTTCGCGGCGGTGATCGCCGTCGCGAGCATCCTTCGCACCCTGCACGGGGAACGGAGCCGACCGCCCGACGACGACGCCGCGGGTCGCAACGTGCCGGCGACCAGCCTGCTCGTCCGCGTGACCGGCCTGGGGCTCGTGGCGCCGGTGATCCTCGTCGGGATCTACATCGTCGCGCACGGCCACCAGACCCCGGGTGGCGGATTCCAGGGCGGAGTGATCCTGGCCACGGCGCTCCTCCTCGTGTACCTGGCGGGGGACTACGCGACCATGCGTGCGGTCGGCCCCACCTGGCTGATCGAGCTGGCGGAGGGCACGGGCGCGGCCGGGTTTGCGCTCATCGGCGTGGCCGGGCTCGTGGCGGGCAAGGCCTTCTTCGAGAACGTGCTCGGGAAGGGCACGCCCGGTGAGCTTCTGTCGTCGGGAACCATTCCGCTCAGCAACGCGGCGGTCGGCCTGGCGGTGACCGGAGGGTTCGTCTTCATGCTGTCCGAGTTCCTGGAGCAGACCCTCATCCGCAGGAGGAGCCGTTGAGCTTCCTCCCGTACGCGGTGGCCCTCTGGGTGGTCGGCGTGGGCCTCTACGGGATCGTGACGAGCCGCGACCTCGTTCACCTCGTGATCTGTCTTGCGGTGATGCAGTCGTCGTCGTATCTCGTGCTGCTGGCGATCGGCTACGTGAACGACGCCAAGGCGCCGGTATTCGCCGACATCCCGCTCGGCACGCGGGCCGTGGACCCGGTCGTGCAGGCGCTCACGCTCACCGACGTGGTGGTGGGCACGACCGTGACGGCGTTGCTCCTCGCGCTCAGCGTCCAGGCGCACAAGCGCTATGGGACGCTCGACCCGAGGCAGTTGCGCCCACAACAGGGGCACCGCCGTGACTGACCTCGCACCGCTGGCCGTGGCCATCCCGTTCGTGACGGCGGCGATCCTGGTGGCCGCCACGCCGATAGTGCCTCGCCGGGTGGTGGACGTGCTCGCCTGCTCCGCCGCGCTCGCCTGCGTCGTCCTCTGCGCGCTCGTGCTGCACGACGCGTCCGGCGGAACGCTCCTCCACTGGTTCGGCGGCTGGACCCCGCGGCACGGCGTCGCACTCGGGATCGCGTTCGCGATCGACCCGGTGGGCGCCGGGCTCGCCCTGTTCGCCGCTGTGCTCTTCCTCGCCGCCCTCGTGTTCTGCTGGCGCTACTTCGTCGTGCTCGGGCCCGTGTTCCACGCGCTGATGCTCGTGTTCCTCGCGGCCACGATCGGCTTCAGCTACACGGGCGACCTGTTCAACCTGTTCGTCTTCTTCGAGCTGCTCAGCGTGGCCGCGTATGCGCTGGTGGCATACGACATCGAGGAAGAGGGACCGCTTCAGGGCGCGCTCAACTTCGCGGTCACGAACAGCATCGGGGCCTTCCTGATCCTGATCGGGATCGGGCTTCTCTACGGCCGGACGGGCGCGCTCAACATGGCGCAGGTCGGCGAGGCGCTGGCGGGGCACCCCGCGGACGGCCTGGTCGTGGTGGCGTTCACGCTGATCGCGGTCGGGTTCTTCGTGAAGGCCGCCATCGTGCCGTTCCATTTCTGGCTGGCCGACGCTTACTCCGTGGCACCCACCCCGGTGTGCCTCCTGCTCTCCGCCGTGATGAGCGAGCTCGGCCTGTTCGCGTTCGCGCGCGTCTACGCCACGGTGTTCTCGGGTGCGCTCGGGGGTGAGGAGGCGCTGCAGGCCGTGCTCCTCACGGCGGGTTCGCTCACGGCGATCGTAGGGGCCTTGATGTGCTTCGGCCAGCGCCATCTCAAGCGGATGCTGGCGTTCGCGACGGTCAGCCAGGTGGGGCTGTTCCTGATCGGGGTCGGCCTGCTCGAGGAGGGCGCGCTGGCCGGCACCTCGCTCTACGTCGTGGCCGACGGGTTCGTGAAGGCCGCCCTGTTCGTGGGCGTCGGGACGGTCCAGCACATGCTCGGGAGCGTGGACGAGCTTCGGCTGAGGGGCAAGGCGCGGGCGCTGCGGATCACCGGGCCGCTGATGGCCGCGTGCGCGCTGGCGGTGGCGTCCATGCCCCCCTTCGGCCCGTGGCTCGGGAAGTCCCTGATCGATCACGCCGCGCGCGAGGCGGGCCAGGGCTGGGTCGGGGCGGTGTTCGTCGCGGCGTCGATATTCACCGGCGCGGGGATACTGCGGGCGACGGCGCGCGTGTTCGCCGGCCTCGGGCCGCGCCGGGACCCCGCGATCGTGGACGTCCCCGCGCCCGAGGAGGTCGACGCGGAGTTTCGCTTCCCGCACAAGCGGGTGCCGAGGACGATGACGGTCACCTTGGTCGCCCTGGCGGCGTGCGGGCTCGGAATCGGGCTGCTTCCGGGGGTCGGCGGCGCGTTCGCGGACGGCGCTCACGGGTTCTTCGACCGAGGGGCCTATGTCGCCGCGGTGCTGCACGGCCGTGCGGCCGGCGGAGCCGATGTCACCACTCCCACGATCGGCGTGTGGGACGTGCTCCTCGGTCTGCTCACCGCCGGCGGCGCGTGCGGCCTCGCGTACGCGGCGCTGGCTCCCCCGCGCCCGCGGCTGCACCGGGTGGGCGTGGCCGCCGGCGACGCGATCTGGTGGCTTCGGTCCCTTCACACCGGCTACGTGGGCGATTACGTCACGTGGCTGTTGACCGGGACCGTCGTCCTCGGCGGAGTCTTCGCGCTCACCCTCACGACCTGACTGCAAGAGAAGTTGCAGGAAATCGGCGGTTCCATCCGACTGCGGGCGTACCTTTCCGAACGCATGTTCCCCCGGCTCAGAGAGCAGATCGGCACCGCGCTCGACCTCATCGTCGAGTTCTCGACGCTTGGCGAGTACCGCCTGGCGGCCGATGTACCCGGCGCCTCGGGCGCCCTCGTCGACGCCTCTGGCCAGGCACCGCAGCTGGGAGGCGCAGGTTCATCTCTCTACCTGTGCGCTGCGGTCCGCCGCACCGTCGCGGGTGGGCCGACCGGTCTAGTGCCGGTCGCGACCCCCGCGGCCCGGCGGTTGCGCGATCGGCACGCGCTGCCCAGGGGCCGACGGCAGTCGCCGATGGCTCACGAGCAGCTCTGCCTCGCCGTCTAGCCCGGCTCGGCGTCGTCGTCGTCGAGCCGCCCGCGGTCGGCGAGTTCCGACTTCAGCCAGCGGATCGGCTCGTGGTTCTTCCCCTCGGTGGAGCCGTCGAGCTCAACGAAGCGGAGGAACAGGTCCAGGTCGGGAATCCGGTCGATCATCGCGTCGATGGCGTGGTCGTCCACGCGCCCGCGGCGGCGCATCTTCCGCCACAGGCTGTACGGGCGGTCGTGCTGCTCGATCGTGGCCAGCAGGCGCTCGTCGGCCGTGTAGCGCTCCGCGAACCGCCGCGCCCGTGTCGCGTGGTGGTTCTCGCCGGTGTGGGGCAGCCAGTTCTTCACCCGGTACTTGAGCGAGTCGTGCACCAGCGCCAGGAAGCGGAGCTCCTCGCGCCGCCTGCCCGTCTCGCCCCAGCGATCGATCGTCTCGAGCAGGTCGGCCACATGCGCGCCGACGCTGCCCTCCGGATGGCCGCGACGGGGCTCTCCCCAGGCCAGCCCCTCCAGCAGGACGGGGTCGGCCGTGACCTCACGCTCGAGCTCGTTCTCGGGCTCGAAGCCCGGAACGGGTGCGCCGGGCACCCCTCAGTCGACGCTCTCGGCGACCCACAGGTCGCCCTGGCGGGCCAGCACCACGCGAGCCTCGTCGCCGCCGTCGCTCACGGCCACGAAATGGGCGCGGTCCTCGTCGACGCCGGGCTTGTCGTCCACCAGGACGAGGAGCAGGTCGCGCGGGGCCCAGTCCGGCCGCATCTCGGTGAGCGCGGCGCGGGCGGCCTGCTCCATGATCTCGCGCGCCCAGCCGCGGTCCGTGGCCGCGGCCTCGGCGAGTGCGGCGTCGGCGGAGCGCACGTGGGCCTCCCACGAGCCGGCGCGGCGCCGGTCGCGCTCACGGGCGCCCAGGAAGCCGAGCACGAGCGCGATCAGGACGATCGCGCCGAACACGATCAGAACGATTGCGAGTGTGGACATGCCGGCCGGAGTCTAGGGACGCGTCTGGAACGACGAAGGCCGCCCGTGGGGCGGCCTTCGTGGAAGTAAATCGGCGGCGACCTACTCTCCCAGGGCCGCGAGGCCCAAGTACCATCGGCGCTGAGGGGCTTAACTGCTCTGTTCGGAATGGGAAGAGGTGTGGCCCCCTCGCTATCACCACCGAAAAGTGGCGAGACC
>JBEVKE010000127.1:0-20093 GCA_040509835.1 Thermoleophilaceae bacterium | reverse complement strand
ACGCCCCTTCGCGAGCGTCGCTGTCCGAGGTGAACGAGGCCGAGACCGAGTCAGGTTCCGAGACCGACGATCGGGTGGAGGCGACGCTCGGCGACGACCGGCTTCGGCTGGTGCTGATGTGCTGCCATCCGGCGCTCGCCCTCCCGGCCCGTGTCGCGCTCACGCTACGGCTTGTGGGCGGTCTGACGGCTCCGGAGATCGCGCGCGCCTTTCTGGTCGAGGACACGACGATGCAGCAGCGGCTCGTCCGCGCCAAGCGCAAGATCCGGGCGGCGGGGATCCCGTACGAGGTGCCGGAGGACGAGCAGCTCCCCGACCGCCTCGGCTCGGTGCTCGCGTCGCTCTACCTGATCTTCAACGAGGGCTATCTGGCCACGAGCGCCGACACGCTCGTCCGCCGCGAGCTCTGCGACGAGGCGATCAGGCTCGGCCGCGTGCTGGCTGGCCTCATGCCCGGGGAAAGGGAGACGTTGGGCCTGCTCGCCCTGATGCTGCTCCACCACTCGCGGCGGGACGCACGTGTCGACGCCAGCGGAGACATGGTCCTGCTCGACGACCAGGACCGCTCGCTGTGGCACCGCGAGGAGGTCGAGGAGGGACTGAGCCTCGCTGCTCAGGCCGGCGCGGCCGCGCCCTACGGGATTCAGGCCGCCATCGCCGCGGAGCACGCGCGAGCGGCCACCGCGGACGCGACCGACTGGCGCCGCATCTCGAGCCTCTACGAGCGCCTCGAGGAGGCCGCGCCCTCCGCAGTGGTCACGCTCAACCGCGCCGTGGCAGTGGCGATGGCGGACGGTCCCGCCGCCGGGCTGCAGGTTCTCGACGAGCTCGCCGAGCGCGGTGAGCTCGACGAATACCAACACCTGCACTCCGCTCGCGGCGGCTTGCTCCGGCGGCTCGGCCGGGACGACGAGGCCACTGTTGCCTACGCCCGTGCGCTCGAGCTGGCGACGAACCCGGTCGAGCGGCGCTTCCTGGAGCGCCGGCTAGCGCCTGACCCGCACGCCGCGGCGGACCAGGGCTGAGCGGTTCCCGGCGGGATCGTGCGCGCGCAAGCGCAGCACCACGCGCGGATGGCGGTGGCGCCGGAGCGCCCGCCGCAGCAGTCGCCGGCCCCGCGGACGCACGCGGACCGCGAGCCGAGCTCTGCGGTGGCCCACGAGCGTCGTGCGCACGAGCCGCAGCGGCACCTTCCGGTGGCCGATCAGGAGCGTCCCCACCGCCTGGAGGCTGCAGTTCTCGCTGCAGCGGACGTAGACGATGGCAGCGCGCTGCCGGAGCACCCGCTGACGGCGCGGCGCCCGCGCCGAGATGACCGGCGCCTTTACGTCGCCCGCGCCGGGCGGCGGCGGCCCGGCGTTCACGTCGATCCGCAGGATCTTCCCGAGCTGGGAGTTCGGGTTCTGGGCATCGCCCTCCGGGTCGCCCTGGGTGCCGCCGTCGCCGGTGGACAGGTAGAGCGCGTTGTCGGGCCCGAACAGGAGCTGGCCGCCGTTGTGGTTGTCGGCCTGGTCGTGCTGGATGGTCAGCACCGGCGTTCGCGCACCGTCCTTCAGCTGGTCGATCTGCAGATCGCCGCCGTTGTCCACGTAGAAGATGAAGATGCGATGGCTCGTCGCGTAGTCGGGCGAAACGGCGACCGACAGGAGACCCTGCTCACCGCCGTCCTGGACGATGCTGCGGATGTCGAGCGCCACGCTCGTTCCGGACGGCGTCCAGCGGATCAACTGGCCGGGCTTCTCCGCGATGAACAGCTCGTCCGTCACGCCCGGCGCGGCCGACACCGACACGGGCTGGTCGAACGGGCCGATGCTGGTCTTGGTGAGGTCGCCGCTGCTGTTCTCGCCCAGCCGGTACACCGCGCCCGCCAGCGAGGTCGCGTACAGGTGACCGACCCCGTCCTCTCCGAAGCCCGAGACATTCGGGATGTTGAGGCCGGTGTCAGTCTCCGGCGGCGCGGCGTGCGGCCCCAGCTTCATGACGATCCCGGTGTCGAAGCGCCCGAACAGGTACTGGCCCGCGAACGACGGCAGCGCCGGGTCGCGCACCGTGTACCCGCCGATCACCACGTCCGGGGTGCTCGGGTACTGGTACGTGGGCGGCACGTAGTTCCCCGACGGCGTGCAGCCTGTCTGGACGGCGGTCCCCGAGAAGCAGTTCCAGCCCAGGTTCGCCCCGCGCGCGCTGCCCGCGGGGAGGTAGTCGATCTCCTCGTTGATCCCGCCCACGTCGCCCACGTAGATGTCGCCGGTCTGCCGGTCGAACGACCAGCGGTACGGGTTGCGCATCCCCATGACGTAGACCTCCGACGGCGCCTGCGCGGCGGCGGGGGCGCTCGGGACGAGCAGCAGGAGGATCAGGAACGCAGCTGCGAGATATGGCATTCGCTCGGGTCCTTGTCGTCGCGCCAGCGCAGCAGCTTTGCCCCGTGGCGTATGCGGTGGCCGGTGATGTGATCGAAGGCGATCTCGACGACCAGCTCGGGGCGCAGCCCCTCCCACACGAGCTCCTCGTCGGACTTCCAGCGGCTGGGCTCCCCGGAGCCGCGCTCGCCTGTCCGGTAGGGCTCGAGCTTGTCGATCAGCTCGCGCTTCTCCTTAGCCTTGAACCCCGATGTGTGGCCGACGATGCGGAGCTGTCCGTCGTCGTCGTACATCCCGAGGATCAGCGAGCCGAGCGTGCCCTCCTCCTTGCCGAACCGGAAGGCGGCCACCACGGCGTCCGCGGTGCGCACTCGCTTGATCTTCACCATGCCGGTGCGCTCGCCCGGCCGGTACGGCGCGTCGCGCTCCTTCGCGATCACTCCCTCGGATGTCCCGGTGAGCCACTGGCCGGCGTCATCGGGGTCCGGCGTCATCGGCGTGAGCTCGACCGGATCGCTCACAACCGCCGAGAGCCGCTCGCGCCGCTCGGTGTAGGGGAGCGAGCAGAGCACGTCGTCGCCCTCGGCCAGCAGGTCGAATGCCACGAGCCCGGCGGGTGTCTCCTGGCGCAGGCGCTCCACCCGCGAGGCCGCCGGATGGATCCGCTGCGAGAGCAGGTCGAACTCCTGCACCCCGTCGACCACCACGATCATCTCGCCGTCCAGGACGAGCCGGTCGTGTGGCAGCTCAAGCACCTGCTCCACGACGTCCGGGAAGTAGCGGTTCATCGGCCTGCCGTTACGACTCTGCAGCTGCACGTCGTCGCCGTCGCGGAACACGATCGTCCGGAAGCCGTCGAACTTGGGCTCGTAGCACCACTGGTCGCCCTCGGGCAGCTCCTTGGCTGACTTCGCGAGCTGCGGCTTGATCGGCGGCTTAAGGGGAAGCGTCATCGCGGCGCCGCACTCCGGCCGAGGATGCGCCTGAGCACGAGGTCGCCGAGGCGCGGTGAGAGCCCGTTGGCGATCCGCAGCATGCGCACGAGCGGGGGATAGAACAGCTCGCGCTGGTCGTTCGCCACCGCCTCCACCACCCGCTCGCCGAGCGGTCCCGGCGGGGCGCGCCGGTCCATCCGGTACCAGTCGGGCATGTGGTCCAGCTCGTGGTCGTGCAGTGAGGTCGCGATCTCGCCGGGGAACACGGTCGTGACGGACACGCCCGTGCTCGCCAGCTCGTGGCGGAGCGCCTCGGCGAAGCCGCGCTGCGCGGCCTTCGTCCCGTTGTACACCGCCGCCGACGGGAAGCCGCGCACGCCGCCGCCCGACGACACCACCACGATGTGGCCGCGGCGGCGCTCGATCATTCCTGGGAGCGCCGCCCACACTGTGTAGATCGTCCCGAGCCAGTTCACGTCGTTCATGTGGCGCGCCTCGTCCAGCGGCAGCTGGGCGAAGGGCCGGTAGTGGGTGATCCCGGCGTTGGCGACGACGACGTCCACGTCGCCGAATTCCTCCACGGCGGCCGCCACGGAGTCCGGGTCGGTCACGTCGGCCACCAGCGGGACGTGGCCGTCGCCCGGAAGGTCGCGCGCCAGCTCGTCGAGCGAGTCGCGCCTGCGGGCGAGCAGCCCAAGCGTGGCGCCCCGCTTGGCGAACGCTCGAGCGATCGCCTCGCCGATCCCGCGCGAGGCGCCCGTCACGAGCACGCGAGTCCCTTGCCCGATCTCCACGGCGGCAGATGCTAGTCAGCCCGGCCGGCCGACCGACCCCGGCTAGGATGGCTTCATGTCCCAGGAGCAGGCCACCGTCGCCGAGGAGGAGTACCTCCAGACCATCTACTGGCTCCAGGAGGCCGGCCTGCCGATCACCGGCGCCAACATCGCCCGAGCGATGCAGGTGTCCGCGCCGACGGTGCACGAGATGATCGGCCGGCTCGAGGTTGACGGCTACGTCACCCGTAGCGCCGACAAGTCCCTCGAGTTCACGGACTCGGGCCAGGAGCACGCCGCCGGCATCGTGCGCCGTCACCGGCTGATCGAGCGCTTTCTGACCGACGTGTTCGACATTCCGTGGGACCAGGTGCACGAGGAGGCCGAGCGGCTAGAGCACTGGATGTCGCCGATGGTGGAGGAGCGGATGCTGCGCGCGATCGGCGACGCAAAGACGTGCCCGCACGGCCATCCGATCTTCGAGGGCGAGCGCGAGGAGGGCGTGCCGCTGGCCGACGTCGAGGAGGGCGCGCGCGTCCGCGTCCTGCGCTTCGAGAACGAGGCCGAGGACCTCCTCCACTACCTCAAGGACACGGGCCTGACACCAGGCCTCGAGGGGACGCTGGCACGCGCGGGCGACGACGAGATCGTGGTCGAGTCGACCGGCGCCTCGCACCCCGTCACCCGGTCGGTGGCGGAGACGGTGTCGGTCGTGGCCGACCCGTCGCCGCCGCCGCGCACAGCCCTGCCGGACCAGCTGGTGCTCGGGCGCGAGCGCTACGGCCGGTAGCCCGTGACTGACTCGGGCGACGGGCTTGAACGCGCCGCCGCTCGCGCCGCCGAGTTCCGCCGCAAGGTCTTCGACCGCCCCGTGGCCCCACCCGTCGATCCGGAGGCTCTGAGCGCCGCCCTCGGCGGCGCGCTCCCCGAGGAGGGCGCCAGCCCCGACGCGGTGATCGATCAGCTGGTCGCCGCGGTCGAGCCGGCGCTGGTGGCGACGGCAGGGCCCCGCTACTTCGGCTTCGTGGTGGGCGGCGCGCTCGAGTCCTCCGTGCGCGCCGACATCCTCACGAGCGGCTGGGACCAGATGGCGTTCAACGCAGTGAGCTCACCGGCCGCCGCCGCGGCGGAGGCGGTGGTGGGCGAGTGGGCCAGGGACCTGCTCGGCCTGCCGGCTGACTCGTCGTTCGGGCTCACCACGGGCGCACAGGGCGCGAACACCGTCGCGCTCGCGGCCGCACGACACCGCGTGCTCGCGGAGGCCGGCTGGGACGTCGAGGAGAACGGCCTTACCGGCGCGCCGCCCGTGCGCGTCCTGGCGGGCGAGGAGCGCCACGCGACGATCGACCGGTCGCTGCGGCTGCTCGGCATGGGGGCGAGCGCCCTCGAGCCGGTCGGGGCAGATTCGAACGGCGCGATGGACCCCGAGGCGCTTGCCGCGGCACTCGGCCGCGGCGCCGGCCGGCCGACCATCGTGTGCGCGCAGGCGGGCAACGTCAACACCGGCGCATGCGACGACCTCGCCGCGACGACCGCCCATGCCCGAGAGCACGGCGCCTGGGTGCACGTGGACGGCGCCTTCGGGCTGTGGGCGGCGGCGAGCCCGGGGAAGCGAGACCTGGTGGACGGCATCGAGACGGCTCAGTCCTGGGCGGTCGACGCGCACAAATGGCTCAACGTCACCTATGACGCGGGCTTCGTGCTGTGCGCCGACCGCGACGCGCACGCGGCCTCTATGGCCTACACCGCGGCCTACCTCGTGGGGACGGAGGCAGGCAGCTGGGCGGTGGAGTCGTCGCGCCGGGCGCGCGGGTTCGCGAGCTGGGCGGCGCTCCGCGAGCTCGGCCGGAGCGGGGTGGCCGAGCTCGTGGATCGCTGCTGCGCGCTGGCGGAGCGCTTCGCGGAGCGGCTGGCCGAGCTCGACGGGGTCGAGATCGGGAACGAGGTGGTCCTGAACCAGGTGCTCGCGAGCTTCGGCAGCGACGAGCGCACGGACCGGCTGATCGAGGAGGCCCAGCGGGACGGCACGTTCTGGGCAGGCGGCACGACGTGGCACGGCAAGCGCTACATGCGCATATCGGTGTCGAACTGGTCGACGACCGAGGCCGACGTGGACCGCTGCGTCGAGACGATCGAGCGGCTGCTCGCCCAGATCCGAGCAGCGGTCTAATTAGGGACTAGCCCGGTCACAAATATGGCCGAAGGCCCGAGTTAGGCGGTGTATGCCAACTCCAAGGAGGCAAGGATGCGCAGGCTCATCTTCCTGGTCGCCGTCGTTGCGCTGGCCGTGCCGTCGACGGCGGCCGCGCAGTCCGGCACGATCGCGTTCCACCAGAAGACGTTCGACGACTCCAGCTCGGACCTGTGGCTCGCCAGCGCGGACGGTGCGAGCGGCGCCGTGCGGCTCACGGGCCCGCTTTCACCGCCCGACCCGAGCGCCTGCTTCGAGGCCTGCGGCGCCGAGGCGCCCGACTGGACCCCTGACGGGTCGCGGCTCTACTTCGACTCGAGCTGGGCGCCGTTCGTACACATCTGGTCCATGAAGCCGGACGGGACCGACGCGCGTCAGGAGACCTTCAGCGCCGGGTTCGACGGCTTCCCATCGGTCTCGTCCGACGGCACCATGCTCGTCTGGGACTACTCCGACGATGCGGATTCCGGCCTCAGCGGGATCTACGTCGGGCCGAGCACCGGCGGAGGGGCACCCCTGCAGCTGTCGGTCTATCCGAAGCGGGGGTTCGACACAAATGCCGACTTCTCGCCGGACGGCACCAAGGTCGTGTTCCAGCGCGTCCAGTTCAAGGTCTGCGAGCCGAGGGCCTGCGGCCTCCGCGGCGAGACCGGGTTCACGTCCTCCATCTGGGTCGTGGGCGCGGACGGGAGCGGGCTCCACAAGATCGTGGACGGCGGCCAGGTCTGGGGCGACCCGCACTACAGCCCCGATGGGTCGCGCATCCTGATCCAGAGTTATGACGATGGCAAGGGCCGTTCGCGCGGCACGAGGTCGAACGAGTACACCGTGCGCCCGGACGGCAAGGACATGAGACAGCTCACCTCCGGCAAGAGCGAGGTCTCGTTCTCGGGCGACTGGTCCCCGGACGGCTCGAAGATCGCGTTCGTCCACTACCAGTTCGGCGACGACCATCTGGAGATCCGGACGATGGACGCCGACGGGACGAACCCGGAGACGGTGGCCGACTGCGACCCGGACCTGTTCTGCGACTTCCCGAGCTGGGGGGCGTACGACGGTCCGCTACCGAGCCTGGCGGCGGCAAGGGTGCGCCGTGCGGCTACGGCCTCCGCGTCGAGCAGGTCGGCTCACCGCCGCGCGGCACGTCGCATGCGGCGCGAGGTGCGCCAGCGACTGAGGCTCAGTCGCTGACGCCCGCGCGGCGCGCCAGGAGGTCGTAGTAGAGCAGCGTCGAGTACAGCGCAACGAAGGGGGTTGTGACCGACGTCGTCACGGCGGAGCCGACGAGCGCCCACACCGCGCGGTCGGTGCTCTCGGCTATCGCCGTGAACGGCGTCAGCAGGATGAAGCCTGGGATCGCTATCGCCACGTTCGCGAGCAGCACGAGCCCGAAGGTGCGCCACCAGAAGCCGGTCACGATCAGGCTCGAGCGCGACAGCGCCTGCGGGCCGCGCGCGCCCTCGATCACCACCGTCTGCGGCACGAAGTACCAGCGCACGGCGAGGTAGACGCCGGGCACGATCAGCGCCACGAAGCCGAGCGCGATGCCGGCGGCGGCGAGCACCACCGCAGCGAAGAGCGGCGTGAATGCCTCGAAGCCGGCTACGAGCACGCGGCCGGCGGAGGGACGCTCGCCCTCGGCGATCTGATGGAGCGCGTAGATGCAGATCGCGGCGATAATCGGAGTGACGACGAGGAACTCGACGATCGTGGGGATCACGACCTCTGCGACGGATGGCGAGCTGTCGTACGAGCTCGTGAGCATCTCCATCCCCACGCCCTCGACGATCAGCTCGGTTGGAACGACCACCGCGGCGCTCAGCAGGATGAAGAGCAGCGCGTGGCGGCCGAAGACGGCGACCGCGTCCCGGAACAGCGCTCCGACGTCGCGCTGCTGCCGGAGCTGGAGCTGCGTCACGCAGCCGCGCCGGCCAGCTCGCGATAGGCCTCCGCGACGCGCGCGACGGCCTCCTCGATCTGGTCCGGCGGCACGGCCGAGTAGGCGATCCGGAGCGAGCTGTCGCCGCCCTCGATCAGGAAGTCGCTGCCCTTGACGAAGACCACGCCGCGCTCCTCCGCGCCCGCCGCCAGCGCAGCCACGTCGCTGCCCTCTGGCAGGTCCACCCACAGGAAGTAGCCGCCCTGCGGCTTCACGAAGGTCGCGTCGGGAATGTGGCGCTCGAGCGCCTCGGCGGTGGCGTCGCGGCGCGCGCGGAGCGCATCCTTCACGGTCTCGATCGAGCGCTCGATGGCCCCCGAGTCGCAGAACTCGGCGACGATCGACTGGGCGACCATGTTGGGCGAGATGTAGGTGTTCGTGGCGAGCTTGCGGATCGCACCGATCACGTCCGCCGGCCCGACCAGGTAGCCCACGCGGATCCCGGGGCAGACCGTCTTCGAGAAGGACGATGCGTAGACGACGCGATCGGCCTCGTCCATGGACAGCATCGTGGGGAGCGACTCGCCCTCGAAGCGCAGCTCCACGTACGGGTCGTCCTCGAAGATGGTGAACCCGTGTTCCGCGGCGAGGGCGAGCAGCTTGCGGCGCTTCTCGAGCGAGAGCGTGCACCCGGCGGGGTTCTGGAAGTTGGGGATGATGTGGGCGAGCTTCGGCCGTGCGCCCTCCTTAAGGGCGATCTCGAGCGCGTCGACGTCGATGCCGTCGGCCTCCAGCGGGATAGCGAGGATCTCCGCGCCGAGCGCGCGAAGCGCGAGCAGCGTGCGGTCATAGGTGGGCGCCTCGACCACGACCACGTCCCCCGGCTGGACCAGCTTCTGGAACAGGAACGCGTCAGCCTGCATGGAGCCGTTGGTGGCGACCACTTGGTCCGGATGCACCCCGTGCTTGTTCGAGACCCACTCGACCAGTCGCGGATACCCGGCCGACGTCCCGTAGGCGAACGTGCCGGCCGGATCGCGCTCGAACGCGGCCTGAGCGGCGGCCCGCAGGTCGTCGACGGCGATGATGTCGAGCGAAGGCGCGCCTCGCGCGAGGGAGATGTTGGAGTAGTTGGTCACCTGTGCTCGCTCACCGCGCTCCCACGATAGAGCGCGTTCTGCGCGCCCGCCTCCCGGCCGCGGGGAGACGTCTGTTCTCCGGCACATTATGCATAGCAAGATAATGTAATCGGAGTGTAACAAAGTATTGCGAATTACATAATGTTCTGTGGCATAATCACACCATGCCAGCGAAGCAGGCCGTCAATCCCTTCCGGTTCGGACCCCTGGCTCTGGACGACGCATTCACCGATCGCGAGTCGGAGATTGCGAGCCTGGTGGCTGACGCGCGCAATGGACAGGATGTCGTCGTCTTCGCCCCTCGGCGCTACGGCAAGTCCTCGCTCGTGTGGCGCGTGGCCCAAGAGCTGATCAGGGAAGACGTCCTCGTCGCTCAGGTTGACCTGATGAGGACGCCGACCAAGGACCAGTTCGCCGCCAAATTGGCGCGGACCATCCACGAGGATCTGGCCACACGTTTGTGGAATGCGAAGGAGCGACTGAAGGTCTTCGCCGGCCTGCGCCTCACGCCCACGATCACCATCAATCCGAATGACGGCGCCGTGTCGTTCAGTTTCGATGCCCGCGCCGCTGACGAGGACATCGATGCGACGCTCGAGGAGCTCCTCACGATGCTCGGTCGGATCGCCGCCGATCGCGACCGGCGCGTGGTGCTGGTTCTGGACGAGTTTCAAGAGGTGGTGGACATCGACCCCAGCCTCATCAAGCTCATGCGGTCGGTCTTCCAGGAACAGCCCGACGTGGCTCACATCTATCTCGGCAGCAAACGGCACATGATGCGCCAGATCTTCAGCGACGAGAACGAGCCGTTCTGGCGAAGCGCGAAGCAGATCGAGTTGGACGTGATCGCGCCGGACCTCTTCGCGCCGTATGCGCTCGCGAAGTTCAAGCAGACCGGCAAGGAGCTTGATCCGGCGACCTGCGAAAGCGCGCTGGCGCTCACCGGCGGCCATCCCTACGCCACGCAGGAGTTGCTCTATTTCCTCTGGGAGGAGGGAACACTCGATCGCGCACTCGAGGCGACGCTCCGCTCCGAGCACTCTCACTTCAGTCTGCTTTGGGACAACGTCTCGGGTGCCCAAAAAAGAGTTCTCCAAGCTCTTGCTCAGGAAGGGCCCGGGCGCCCGCTCAGCAGCGACTACCAGCGTCGGCACTCGCTGCCACCCACACCAACGGTGCAAACGGCGTTGGGCGCTCTCGAGCGCGCAGAGTTGGTGCGGAGGATCGGTCGGGGCGAATACCGCATCGCCGAGCCGTTCCTCACCGAGTGGATCCAGAGGTACGAGAGCTAGACGCGCGTACCGAGTATCTCGACGGCGATCTCCGACACCTGCGTCGGATTGCGGCCGACGCGCACGCCCTTCGCCTCGAGCGCCTCCGCCTTCGCCGCCGCGGTGCCCTTCGAGCCCGACACGATCGCGCCGGCGTGGCCCATCGTCTTGCCCGGCGGCGCGGTGAAGCCGGCGATGTAGGCCAGCACCGGCTTCGAGACCTGCTCGGCGATGTAGTCGGCGGCCTCCTCCTCGGCGCTGCCGCCGATCTCCCCGCACATGACGATCAGCTCCGTCTCGGGGTCGGCCTCGAACAGCTCAAGCATGTCGATGAAGCTCGAGCCCGGCACCGGGTCGCCCCCGATGCCGACGATGGACGAGTTGCCGAAGCCGCGCTGGGCCAGCTCGTTGCCGATCTGGTAGGTCAATGTGCCGGATCGCGACACGAGCCCGACGTTGCCCTCCTTGAAGAACTGCGCGGGGATGATCCCCACGTTCGCCTTGCCGGGCGAGAGGATGCCGGGACAGTTCGGGCCCACCAGCCGCGAGCTTCCGCGCTTCAGGTGGTTGTAGACGCGCAGCTCGTCGTGCGCCGGGATGCCCTCGGTGATGGTGATGATCAGAGGGATGCCCGCGTTCTCGGCCTCGAGGATCGAGTCCGCGGCGAACCGCGGCGGAACGAACACCATCGCGGTGTTGGCGCTCGTCTTCTCCACCGCATCGTGGAACGTATTGAAGACGGGGATCCCGTCCACGTCCTGGCCGCCCTTCCCCGGCGTGACTCCCGCCACGACATTGGTCCCGTAATCGCGGTTGCGAAGGCTGTGGAACGTGCCCTCCCGGCCCGTTATGCCGGAGACGACCAGGCGCGTGTCCCTGTCCACGAGAATGGCCATCAGGCGGCGAGCTCCACGACCTTCTCCGCGGCGCCCAGCATCGTCGCCTCGGTGTGCACGTTCGGAAGGTTCGCCTCGGCGAGCAGCGCGCGCCCCTCCTTGTCGTTCGTCCCGTCGAGCCGGACCACGAAGGGCACGTCCGGGTTGATCTGCTCGAACGCCTCGATCAGGCCGCGCGCGACCTCGTCGCAGCGCGTGATCCCGCCGAAGATGTTGAACAGGACAGCCTTGACCTTCTCGTCGGAGAGGATCACCTCGACCGCGCTGGTGATCGCCTCGGCCTTCGAGCCGCCGCCGGCGTCGAGGAAGTTCGCCGGGGTGCCGCCGGCCTGCGCCACCACGTCGAGCGTGGACATCACGAGCCCGGCGCCGTTGCCGAGGATCCCCACGTTCCCGTCGAGCTTCACGTAGGTGAGCCCGCGCTCCTTCGCCATCCGCTCCTGCGGGTCCTCGGCGGACAGGTCGCGCATCTCGGCCACGTCGGGGTGACGGAACAACGCGTTGTCGTCCACCGTGACCTTGGCGTCGAGTGCCACCACGTCGCGGCTCTTCGTGATCAGCAGCGGGTTCACCTCGACGAGCGTGGCGTCCTCGCGCACGAACACGTCGTACAGCTTCGACAGCATCGCGCCCACCGGCCGGATCACGTCCTCCGCGATTCCTGACTCGAAGGCCAGCCGGCGGCCGTGGAAGTCCTGGATCCCGAGCAGCGGGTCAACGTGGAGCATCCGCATCGCCTCCGGATCGGTCTCGGCGACCTCCTCCACGTCCATGCCGCCCATCCGGCTCAGCATCGCCATCGGCTTCTTGGCCGAGCGGTCGAAGACGATCGCGGCGTAGTACTCCTCGTCGATCTCGGACGCCTGCTCCACGTACAGCTCGTGCACGGTGAAGCCGCGGATGTCCATGCCGAGGATCGCTGTCGCGTTCTCCTCGGCCTCGGCGCGGTCCTTCGCCAGCTTGATCCCGCCCGCCTTGCCGCGCCCGCCGATCTGGACCTGGGCCTTGATCACGACTGGGTAACCGAGCTCCTCGGCGGCCTCCACGGCCTCGGGAACAGTGGTCGCGGGACGCCCGTCAGGCACGGGCACACCGTGCTTCTTGAACAGCTGCTTGCCCTGGTATTCGAGAAGGTCCATCGAGGGTAGGTACTATCCAGCGCCGCGCGGGGCGCCTCTCTCTTCAGCGGGGCAGGACCCTACCGAACACCCTCCTCATGGCTCTTCCGAAAGACGTCAAATTCGTCACGTTCGATTGTTACGGCACCCTGATCGATTGGGAGACAGGGGTGTACGACGCATTCCAGAAGGAGGCCGACCGTGACGGGTTCACGATCGACCGCGATGTTCTAATCCCCCGCTTCATCGATGTTCAGCGCGAGATCCAACGCGGGTCGTACGAGCTGTATGCCGAGGTGCTGCGCCGGACCGCCGTGCGGGTGGCCAGCGAGCTGGGCTGGGAGCTCGAGCCGTCGCGCTCCAACTTCCTCCCGAACAGCGTCCCGGCCTGGGGCCCGTTCCGGGAGACGAACGCACAGCTCGAGCGGTTCTCGAAGAAGTACG
Organism: Thermoleophilaceae bacterium; assembly: GCA_040509835.1. GTDB lineage: Bacteria > Actinomycetota > Thermoleophilia > Solirubrobacterales > Thermoleophilaceae > JACVRW01. Next base: position 7,084 of record JBEVKE010000127.1, on the reverse strand, counting down.
AGCTCGGGATCCTGTCGAACATCGACGACAAGCTCCTCGGCGCCACCCGGCGCCACTTCCGTGTGGACTTCGACCTCGTGGTGACCGCCCAGCAGGTGCGCAGCTACAAGCCCGACCCGGCGCACTTCAAGGAGTGCGCGCGCCGGATCGAGAAGCTGAAGAAGAACTGGGTGCACATCGCGGCGGGCTATCCCACCGACGTGGAGCCGTGCCTGAAGTCGAAGATCCCCGTGATCTGGGTGAACCGCCACGGCGAGGACCTCGAGGGACGCAAGAAGCCCGACGCCGAGGTGAAGACCTTCCGCGACGCCGGCAAGCTGCTCAACGCCGCTTGAGAGCGGTCTCGGCTCACCCCGACGTACTCGTCATCACCAGTCGGATGTGGCAGACGAATGCCGTCGCCCTGCGCGCTGGCCAGGAAGCGATGCTGATCGACTCGCCGTACTTCCCGGACGAGCTGGAGGCGCTGCCGGGGCTGCTGGCCGGCGCCGGCTTCGAGCCGGACGCGCTCGTCGCCACCCACGCCGACTACGACCACCTGCTTGGCAGGCTCGCGTTCCCGGAGCTGGCGCTCGGGATGGGCGAGCCGAGCGTCGTGCGGCTCCACCAGGAACCCGGCGCCGCGCAGCGGCACCTGCGCGACAAGGACGCCGAGCTGTACGTCGAGCGGCCCCGGCCGCTGGCCCTTGGCCACGTCCAGACGCTTCCGGTGCCGGGGAGCATCGAGCTCGGGCCCGAGGAGCTGGAGCTCCATCCGGCCGACGGCCACACCCACGACGGCATGGCCGTGATGGGGCGCTGGTGCGGCGTGCTGTGCGTGGGCGACTACCTGTCGAACGTGGAGATCCCGATGGTGGAGGCAGGGCTCGGCAACTACCGCGCCACGCTCGCCCGGCTCGCGCCGCTGGTGGGGGCGGCGGAGACGGTCGTGCCGGGCCACGGCTTGCCGCACACGCGCGACGCGGCGCTCCGCATCCTCGACGAGGACGTGGACTACCTGGACGCGCTGGAACGCGGCGAGGAGCGGGCGAAGCTGCCCGCGGGGCGCGACACGCGCGAGCAGCGCAAGATCCACGCCGAGAACCTCCAGCGTTTGTCCGGCGCCTGACCTGCCGCGTTTGCGCCCGCCGGGGCTCGGGCAACGGCGTCAGCAATGCGCAGGTTCTTGGTTCTCGCGCTCGCCACCTCCGTGCTCGTCGGAGCGGGAGCCGCGCAGGCCGCGCCCGAGCTGAGCGTCTCCAACCGCCTCCAGGACCGGCGCTACATCGCGTCGTCCGAGCGCGCCTATGTGGTCGGCTTCGAGGACGGGCGCTTCTACGCCAACGGTTGGCACATCACGGGGGAGATGGGGGGCGTGTGGACGCCTCCACTCAAGCTCGTGGACGGCGTCTGGTTCGGCGTCGAGGACCAGTGGATCGGGCCGGCGACGCGCTTCCGGAGCGGCTGGGGCTACGCCGAGATGGACCTGCCGGCCACCGCCGGGCTGGAGCTGAGCCGCACGGACTTCGCACCGGACGGCGGGCGCGCCGCGCTGTTCGGGCTGCACGTCCGCAACCCCGGCGCGGCCGCACGGACGGTGAATCTGAAGGTGGATGCGCACTCGGAGCTGCTCGGCGCGTACCCGTGGGGCTTCTCCGGGGTGATGCCGAACGCCAGCGACAACCTCGCCGACACCGCGGCCTTCGACGGAAAGGCGCTCGTCTTCCGAGAGCAGGGCAAGCTTCCGCACCCCAACGCCGAGACGCACGACTGGGCGGCGCTCGTGGCGTCGAACCGCGACCCCGTGTCGGGCGAGACGGGGGCGACCAACCGCGGCGACCAGGGCGACAACGTCTGCACCGCGGAGGAGCCGCCGAGTCAATGCGACGACGGGCCGTTCGGTCGCGGCAAGGGCGGCCAGCTCCGCTACGCGCTGAACGTGCCGGCGGGCGCAACGAGGACCCTCTGGGTGGCCGTCGCGGGCTCCGACCAGGGCCTCGCGCCGGCACGCGGCGAGCTCGCCGGGGCGCTCGCCGATCCGGGTGCCGCGCTCGAGCGCAAGATTGCGCGGCGAGAGCGGCTCGGACGCCGGACGCAGGTGACGCTCCCGGGAGACCCGCGGCTGGCGCAGGCAGTCGACTGGGCGAAGCAGAACCTCGCCGACTCGACCCAGTCCGCTGAGGACCTGGAGATCCGCTGGGTCAACGAGGGCAAGCGCTATCCGCCGCCCGCGGGCGAGCTCGCGCGGGCACGCTGGCTCGGCGCGGGCTTCCCCGACTACCCGTGGCTGTTCGGGACCGACGGCGAGTACACGGCGTTCCCGATGGTGGCGATCGGCCAGTTCGGGCCGATCGAGGACCACATGCGAGCGCTCCGCCAGGCGTCGGACATCGTGAACGACCGCTCGGGCAAGGTGGGCCACGAGTTCGTCTCGGACGGCTCGATGTGGTTCGGGCAGAACGAGGATCCCGGCAACACGGACGAGACAGCCAAGTTCCCGAGCGCGGTGGCGCTGATCTGGCGCTGGACGGGCGACAACGGCTTCCGTGACGAGATGTACGACTTCACCAAGCGCAACATGCGCTACATCGTCCGCGAGCTGGACCAGGAAAAGGACGGCTGGCCGGAGGGGCTCGGCAACGTCGAACGCCCGGGCATGGGCCCAGAGAAGCTCGACAACACCGTCTACTTCATCCGCGGTCTCTACGACCTCGCCGACATGGCGCGCTCGAAGCACGACGGCGCGACGTACTCATGGGCGCGGAACCTGGCGAGCTCGCTGCATCGGCGCTTCGACCCCGAGTGGTGGATGGATGACCAGAGCCTCCATGCGGACTCGCTGGGGAAGAACAACGAGAAGATCCAGCAGAAGCACTGGATCACCTCGACGCCTATGGAAGCGGAGCTGACCCTCAAGAGCCAAGCGGCGCCGGGACTGGCGACATTTGACCATGGCACGCGCTCGCTCGCGCTCCACGAGACGGACTGCTTCAGCGGTGAGCGGCCCTACAACCGCGGGCTCTTCCACACCGGCTGTGGGGGCGGCCCCGAAGGTAAGGGCGAGCTCACGATCTTCGGGCTGAACACCGCCATCCAGGCCGTGGGCGAGGGCAACTACGGACGGCTGGGCCCGGACCAGCAGCAGCGCTACACCGGCGCGGAGGCCGAGCCGATGTTCGCCGAGCCGTGGACGGGCGGAACCCCCGACGAGCAGCCGGGCGCCCTGCCCGAGATCCTCCCCTCGCCCGACTTCGACCCGGTCGGCCCGCGCGACGCGAACATCGACCGCTGCTGGACATGCCGTGCGATGTTCCTCCAGGCGTGGGGCCACTACGGGACCGTGTGGCCGGTGGTGCACCAGCAGCTGGGAGTTCAGCCCGACATGGGACGCGGCCGTCTGACCGTCGTGCCGCAGGTGCCGCCCGGCCAGTCGCGCGTGGCGGGCGAGAACATCCGGCTCGGCGACGGAGGCGTCGACGTGAGAGCGTCGCACGCGGGCAACGTGTACCGGACGGCCGTGCGGCTCAACGCCGGGCTCAGCCGCTTCGTGATCGGCCACACCGTGCCGCGCGGCTCCTCGGTGAAGAGCGTCCGTCTCGACGGGCGCAGGGCCGGCTACAAGAAGCGGCTGACGAACCGCGGCCTCGAGATCCTCGTGCGTGCGCCGGCGAGCGGCCGCCACGCGCTTACGGTCGAGACGCGCTAGGCGCCCTAGAGAACGGCTCCGATGAGCCGTATCAGCAGCCAAACCACGCCGCCGTCAGAAGGCCTCCCAGCAGGATGATCAGGACTGGGAGCAAAATCCCGCCTGATGGCGAGCGCTTCTCGGGAACGGGGGGCGTCACGACTCAGGAGTTGAAACGCACCTGAGCCCCAGAAGTCACAGAGATGCCCAGATCGGATAAGCGCCGCGCGGTGAGACGCGTGTCCTAGCGGCGCGAGCCGCCGGGGATGCCGTCGGCCAGGCGGCCGAGCGGCTCGAGCGACTCGTGCAGGTGGCCGAGCGACGCCTGCAGGCCTCCATCAGCCCGACCAGCTCGGCGATCCCGCGGTTCAGGCCCTCGATCGTCTCCGGGAGGGGGCGAGGTGCTGCTGCACCTCCACCAGGACCGGCATGGCCTCCTCGATCGTCGCCATCCGCTGATCCATCTGCGGCAGGACGCTCGTCATCTCCGCGACCTGCTCGAGCTGGGCGCGCACGTCGGGCAGCTCCGCGGTGTTGTCCGCCATGCGGCGGGTGTCGTCCCGGACCCGGCGCAGCGTGTCGAGCACCTCGGGCAGCGTGCGCAGGGCGGCCGTCAGCTCGCCTGGCGCCGAGACGATTCCGAGCGGGTTCACCACCGGGCGCAGGTACTCGCCCGGTGGTGTTCCCGCGCAGGTTCAGCCCTGGCTGAGGGCGGCCTCGTTGATCTGCGTCAGCCGCAGGGAGTTGCCGGACGGGTCGCGGAATCCGCAGTCGATCCCATACGGGCGCTCCTCGGGCTCCTCGGTGAACTCCACGCCGCGGGACTTCATCTCCTCGTAGTCCCGGCGGACGTCGTCGGTGGTGAGGAACACGGTGCCGGCGAAGCCCTTCGACACGAGGTTGCGCACCTCTTCACCCGTCTGCTCGTCCATCACCGGAGCGCCCGGAATGGCCATCAGCGTGATGGCCACGTCCTCCTGCCCCCGCGGCGCGATCGTCAGCCAGCGGAAGCCGGGGATCTCGGGAAGCGTCACGTCCGAGCGAACCTCCATGCCGACCTTGTCGGTGTAGAAGGCGAGGGCCTCGTCCTGGTCGTGAACCCATAGCTGTGCGTTTGCGATTTTCATCATGGGAAGCAAGCTACGCCCCGGCCGAACCGCTGTCTTCTCCATTTGTGCTGTTGTGAGTCGGGCGGCCGAAGAAGCGCACCATGCAGGCCGGGACCATCGCGCTCGCCGCAGCCGGCGGGTACGAGGCGCGGTACGCGGTCGGCGTCTTTCCGTACGTGCGCTTGAAGCTGCTTGTGAACGAGCCGACGCTATGCAGGCCGACCGAGAAGCAGATGTCCGCCACGGAGCGGTCGGTGTTCCGCAGCAGGGCGGCGGCGCGCTCCATGCGCCGGGTCAGCAGGTAGCTGTGCGGGGACTCGCCGAAGGCGGCGCGGAACTCGCGGCTGAAATGTGCGCGCGACAGGCCCGCGGCCTCCGCCATCTGCTCGACGCCCAACGCCTCCCAGTACCTGGCGTCGGCTAGGTCTTTCGCTTTGAGGAGGTGGCGGGCAGGCGGGACGAACGTCGTCACTTGATGACGGCGATCGTGTCGCCGGTGGCGACCGAGCCGCCCTCGGACACACCAAGCTCCTCGACGGTTCCCGCGCTCGGCGCCGTGATCTCGTTCTCCATCTTCATCGCCTCGATCACGCAGATCAGCGCGCCCTCGTCGACCTCGGCGCCCTTCTCCACGGCGACCTTGAGGACGGTGCCCTGGATCGGTGACACGAGCTCACCGGGCGCACCGCCACCGCCGCCGCTCTTCTTCTCGCGCCGTGGCGCCTGCTTGGCTGGGCCGGCGCCATTTGCCGCGGCGCTGGCCTCGCCGATCACCGTTACGTCGAAGCGGCGGCCCGACACCTCCACCGCGTACTCGCGCGAGACCTTCTCGGGCTCGTCGTCGGCGGGCTTGTCCGCGGCCGGGAAGGCGAGCTGTTTGAGCCATTCCTTGTCCTCCACGAGGTCGCGGCAGGTCTCGCCGTTCGCCCACTGCTCGGTGGCGAGAAGCGCCTTGTGGAAGGGGATGAGCGTCTTCAGGCCGCCGATCTCGTACTCGCCGAGCGCCCGCAGCATGCGCTGGGTCGAGGTCTCGCGGTCCACGTACCAGACGATCAGCTTCGCGATCATCGGGTCGTACAGCGGCAGGACCTCGTAGCCCTCCTCGGCGCCCGAGTCCACGCGCACGAACGGCCCCGCCGGCTCGATGTACGAGCCCACCTTGCCGGGAGCGGGCGCGAAGTTCTTCGACGCGTCCTCCGCGTTGATGCGGCACTCGATCGCGTGCCCGCGAACGACCACGTCGTCCTGCGCGTAGCCGAGCGGCTCGCCCGCGGCGATCTTGATCTGCTCGCGCACGATGTCGATGCCTGTGACCATCTCGGTCACGCAGTGCTCGACCTGCACGCGCGTGTTCATCTCGAGGAAGAAGTACTCGCCGTCCTGGAGCAGGCCCTCGATCGTCCCGGCCGACCGGTATCCCACGGCGCGCGCGGCGTCGGTCCCGATCTTGCCGATCCGCTCGCGCAGCTTGGGGTCGACGGCCGGTGCGGGTGACTCCTCGATCAGCTTCTGGTGGCGGCGCTGCACCGAGCAGTCGCGCTCGAACAGGTGGATCACGTTGTCGTGGTCGTCGGCGAGCACCTGAACCTCGACGTGGCGTGGGTCGGGCAGGTAGCGCTCGACGTAGACGGTCGCGTCCGAGAAGAACTTCTCGCCCTCACGCGAGGCGCCGTCGAACGCCTTCTCGAGCTCGTCCTCCGACTCGGCGACCCGGAACCCCTTGCCGCCGCCGCCACCGGCGGCCTTGATGGCCACGGGATAGCCGACGGAGTCCGCGATCACCTTGCGCGCGTCCTCGACGGTCTCGACGGGGTCGGTCGTGCCCGGCACGATCGGGACGCCCGCCTCCTGCATGATCTCGCGAGCGCGCGTCTTCGAGCCCATGGCGTCGATCGCGCTCGCCGGCGGGCCGATGAAGACGATGCCGGCCTCGTCGCAGGCGCGCGCGAAGGCGGCGTTCTCGGCCAGGAAGCCGTAGCCCGGGTGGACGGCCTGGGCGCCCGACTGCTTCGCGACCTCGATGAGCTTCTCCACCACCAGATAGCTCTCGCTGGCCGGGCCGGGGCCGATCAGGTACGCCTCGTCGGCGCGCCGGGCGTGCGGCGCGTCGCGATCGGGCTCGGAGTAGACCGCCACGCTCCCGATGCCGAGCTCCTCGAGCGTGCGCATCACGCGAATGGCGATCTCGCCCCTGTTGGCGACGAGAATCTTCTCGAACATCTGCGGGCGGGGAGGTTACTGGGGGCGGATGCGCCCGCGGCGCTACCGTTGCTGCCATAAGGCGGGCGGCGCTCCTCATCTCGGTTGGTCT
>JBEVKE010000126.1:0-5813 GCA_040509835.1 Thermoleophilaceae bacterium | reverse complement strand
AGGCCGGCCAGCAGCTCGTCTCGGTCGAAGAGCCCCCCGAACGGATCCGAGGACATGGCCGGCGCGCTACGCCGTCAAGCAGGAGGCCACCTGCTTGTACAGCGCCGTGACCGGATGGGCCGGATAGCGGGTCACGAAGACCCCCATGCTGGAGAGGACCATCAGCTCATCCGCGTGGGGCAGAACCGCGGCCACCTCACACCCGTAGGCCCGCTCGACTCGTTCCTTGACCTCGGCGACGTCGAACACCGTCGGGGTCTTGTTCACGACGAGCACCATGCGCGGGACCCGGAGCTTGCGCGCGACCGAGACCGCGACGCTCGTCCCTTCGTAGTCCTGCTGGTCTGGGCGCATCACGATAGCGAGGGCATCGCAGATGGCGATCGAGAGCAGCGTCTCCTCGTTCAGCCCCGGGTGGGTGTCGATGATGAGGGTATCGAGCCCGAGCTCCTTGATGAGGTGGCGGACGCCGGTGTTGAGCAGGCTCACGTCATAGCCCTCCTGCATCACCCGGGCGATGTCACTCGGATTGATGCTCGAGGGGACGAGGAACACGCGCCCGGCAAGCCCCTCGTCGAGGCTGGAGGTGACGTCGTGGGCGGCGTCGCCGATCGGGCACCGGCCCCACAGGTAATCGTTGAGCGAGCGGCGCATCGCATCCTGGCTCATGCCGAACAGCACGTGGATGCCCGGCGACTGGATGTCGGCGTCGACCACACCGATCCGCCGCCCCTCCGCCGCCAGCAGCGTCGCCACGTTGGCGGCCAGGTTCGACTTGCCTGTGCCACCCCGGAACGAGTGGATCGAGAGAATCGGCGCCATGGCTAGTCGGCCTCGCTCCCGGAGCGCAGCTCGTCCACCTTCCGCTGCAGGTCCTGGAAGTAGTCGGTCTCGGTGATCGCGGCGACCTGGCGTGCTGCCCGCGCCCCGTCGATCTCGATGCGAAGCTGCTGGACCTGCCGCTTCAAGGCCTGCTCGCGCAGCTCCACCTCCCGCGCCATGCGCTGGAAGACCCGCGCGAGCTGGCCCAACGCGTCGCCGCGCTCGGCGACGCGGTCGAGGCTGTCGGGCTGGAACACCCCATCCTCGACGGCCGCGGCCGCGTGCACGACGTGACCGACCTGCTCCATGTACTCCAGCTCGAGGTCGTGCAGCCGCTTTCTCGTCAGGCAACCGTTGACCCGTGCGCGCAGCAGCACGGGGTCGAAGGGCTTGGGCAGGTAGTCCTCGGCCCCCATCTCGATGCACCGCACGACGCACTGGATGTCCTCCAGCGCCGAAACCATGATCACCGGCACATGCCGCAGCCCCGGATCCTGTTTGAGCCGTGCCAGCACCTCATAGCCGTCCGGCTCGGGCATGAGCACATCCAGGAGGACCACGTCGAACGGCTGTGCCTGGAGCGCTGCCAGGGCCTCGAGGCCGTTCTCCGCCGTCATCACCCGATGGCCTTGCTGCTCGAGGCTCTTGGATAGCAGCATCCGGTTGATCGGATCGTCGTCGACCACGAGCGCAGACGCCCGGAACTCCATCATGCCACCTCCTGCCGTACCGCCTCGAGCGCCGCCCTGGCCTTCGCGAGGCGCGCCTCGACCCGCCCGACGAGCTCGGCCGCCCCCTCCAGCGCGCCGGCCCGCGCCGCGGTCTCCAGCTCCTGGCAGGCCTCGGCGAGCGACGTCGCTCCAAACGTGCGCCCGTTCGACTTCAGCGTGTGCGCAGCCCGGCGGAGCTCCTCCGCGTTGCCTGCCGCCAGTGACCGCCCCAGCGTCTCGACCAGCGCGGGCGCGTCGGCAAGGAAGGTGGCGATGAGCTCGCTGAGGAATGCCGCGTCGCCCAGCGTTCGAAGCTGCTCGCGCGCTGCCGGGTCGAGGATGCCCTCATCCTGCGCCGGCGGCGGCTCCTGGGCGGGCGCGGCCCGTGGTTCACGCCGGGCCAGCGCGGCGGCCAGCTCCTGGCGCCGGATGGGCTTGCTCAGGTAGTCGTCCATGCCCGCGGCGAGACACCGCTCACGGTCGCCCTGCATCGCGCTGGCGGTCATGGCGATGATGCGTGGCTGCTGGTCGGGTGGCCGCTGGGCGCGGATCCGGCGCGTGGCCTCGAGACCGTCCATCTCCGGCATCTCGACGTCCATCAGCACCACGTCGTAGGGCGCGTGCCGCAGCGCCTCGAGCGCCTCGAGGCCGTTCGTTGCGATGTCGGCCCGACAGCCCAGCTTGTCGAGGAGGGCGACGGCGAGCGTCCGGTTGAGCTCGTTGTCCTCGGTGAGGAGGATCCGCAGCCCCGCCTGCGGCGCCCACTCGACCTCCTGCGCTGCGGCGCTGGTCGGCGGCGCCACCGATGGTTGCCGGGTGAGGACGCCGACGACCGCCTCGTAGAGCTGGGAGGCCTTGATCGGCTTGGTCAGCGTCGCCGCGAAGGTCCCGCCCGCGTGGACGTGGTCGACCCGGTGCCCCAGCGATGTCAGCAGGATCATCGGGAGGGTCAGGGCGTCCCGGTGGCGGCGGATCTCGGCGGCGAGCGTGCGACCGTCCATCTCGGGCATCTGCATGTCGATGATGGCGAGGTCGAAGGGATCGCCGCGGCTGATCCAATGCAGCGCCTCCGCGGGCGACGCCGTCGCTTGGGCGCCCATTCCCCAGGACTCGGCCTGGCGGACGAGGATCGTCCGGTTGGTGGCATTGTCGTCGACGACGAGCAGGCGTTGGCCCTCGAGCTGCGGCTGGATCGCATCCATGAATGCCGGTGGGCTGCTCGGGGCTTCCTCGACCAGCACGGTGAAGGAGAAGGACGACCCCTCGCCGACCCGGCTCTCCACCCACATGGTCCCGCCCATCATCTCGGTGAGGCGCTGGCTGATGGCAAGGCCGAGGCCGGTGCCGCCGTAGCGGCGGGTCGTCGAGGCGTCCAGCTGGCTGAACGACTGGAAGAGCCGGTCCATGCGGTCGGCCGGGATGCCGATGCCGGTGTCCCGGACCGCGAAGTGGAGCTCGTGCCGGCCATCGGCGGCCGGCTCGGAGCTCACCGACAGGACCACCTCGCCGGCCTCGGTGAACTTGACGGCGTTGGAGAGCAGGTTGATGAGAACCTCGCGAAGACGGGTCACGTCGCCGACAACCACCCGCGGTGTGGCCGGATGGAGCAGGTAGGCGAGGTCCAGCCCCTTCTCCGCCGCCCGGGTCGCCACGACGTCCAGGGCCGCCTCGATACACCCGCGCACGTCGAACGGGCTGCGCTCGAGGTCGAGCCTGCCGGCCTCGATCTTCGAGAAGTCGAGGATGTCGTTGATGATGGCGAGGAGTGCGTCCCCGCTGGTGCGGATGATCTCGGCCAGGTTCCGTTGCTCGGCGGACAGCTCGGTGTCGAGCAGGAGCTCGGTCATGCCGATGACCGCGTTCATCGGCGTGCGGATCTCGTGGCTCATGGTGGCGAGGAAGGCGCTCTTGGCCTCCGTGGCCGCCTCGGCCTGGCGGCGGGCACGCAGCAACTCGCCGATGTCGTGGTAGATCGCGTGCATCCCGACCTGCTTGCCGCCCACGAAGACCGGGGCGGCCCGCACGTCGACATCCACCAGCGTCCCGTCCTTGCGGGTCCGCCGGGTCACGAGGTGCGTTACCCCACCCATCCCGGCCTGCCGGGAGATGTCCACCGCCTCGGCGTGCAGCTCCTCCGATTGGGCGACGAGGTCGTCCACGTTGCGCCCGCACGCCTCCGCCTCCGTGTACCCGAAGAGCCGTTCCGCCGCCGGGTTCCACGAGGTGACCCTCCCGTCGAGATCGATCGTGACGATCGCCGTCGAACTGAGCTCCAGCAGCGATTCGAAGAACTGCTTCTGACGCCGCACCTCCGCCTCGCTGCGGCGCAGCGCATTCTCCGCCCGCTTGCGCTCGGTTATGTCGATCAGGAAGCCCTGGACGTAGCGTGCCGTCCCGTCCTCGTCCCGCTCGACAATGGCCTCGTCCCGCACCCACACCGTCCGTCCATCGCGAGCCATCAGGCGGTACTCCAACGCCCAGCTCGACATCCCGGCGGCGAGGATCCGCGCGAGATCGGCCAGGACCCACTCCCGGTCGTCGGGGTGCAGGAGCTTGGGGAAGAACCCGGGATCGGCCAGCCAATCCTCGGGGGGGTAGCCGAGCAGGCCTTCCACCTGAGGGCTGACGTAGATCGACGAGGCGACCGGGACCGCCTCATCGACATACGTCACGAGTGGGAGCTGCTCGACGAGTTGTCGATAGCGCCGCTCAGCCTCGTGCTGCGCCCTGAGCGCGGTGACGTCGTGGTAGACGACGAGGTATCCAGTCGGCCGACCCTCCACCGTCACCAGCACCGCGAAGAGCTCGACGTCCACGAGCGTGCCGTCCTTCCGGCCACGCCGCGTCATGGCCCGGAAGCGCCCGCCCGGGACCAGCTCGTCGTAGTAGCCGACCGCCTCCGCCCGGAGGTCGTCTCGATCCGCGATGAGGTCGTCGAGGTCACGCCCGATCGCCTCCGTCCGCGTATGGCCGAACAGCGCCTCGGCAGCCAGGTTCCATGACGTCACCACCCTGTCGAGATCGAGGGTGACGATCGCGATCGGGCTGATCTCGAGCAGCGACTCGACGTACCGGTTCTGCCGCCGAAGTTCCTCCTCGCTGCGGCGGAGCGCCTCCTCCAGCTCCTTGCGCTCGGTGATGTCGAGGAGGAAGCCGTGATGGAACTTCGGCGCACCCGCCTCGTGGGGGATGACCGTCGCCTGGTCGAGGAACCAGTGGACGGTCCCGTCGCGCGCGACCATGCGGTACTCCATGCAGAACGGCTCGCCGGTGTCGCGCGACCGCCGGTGCTCGGTGAGCACGCGTTCGCGGTCCTCCGGGTGGAGGACCTTGAGGAGCAGCTCCTCGTCGACGGCCCATTCCTCGGTCGAGTAACCGAGCTCGGACTCGAGCTGTGGGCTCATGTAGACGTTGGAGCTGATGTCGTCGAGGCGGTCGATGTAGACCGTCACGGGGACCTGGTCGATCAGCGACCGGAGCGTCGCCTCGTCCGGCGGCGCCCACGCCGGGGATCCCGCCTGCCGCTCTTCGCCGGGCCGGTCGTGGTCCCTCATCGCCCGAGGTTCATCCGGAAGAGACAATCCGCCCAGGCTCCCCCCATACGGGCCGAACTGGCGGTTTCGACCAATCTAGCATCCGAGCATCGGCGCTACTAGGACCCCTCCTGGTGGCATCGGTCGCTGACACTGTGCGCCCCGGTGGGCTGGGTCACGGGTTTTGCGCCGTTGGGCACGCGTGGTCGCAACACTCCCCCGGGGCCAGTCCGAAGGTGTACCGACGTCCGATCAGGGCGCTCAGGTTGCCACCGCCTGACCCACCCGAGTGTGCTCGTCTTGCTTGATAGTCTTTCACCAGCACAAATGGAGCCCGAGGTCGGATTCGAACCGACGACCTTCCGATTACGAGTCGGACCGAAGTCTTTCAACTGGACCCGTCCAGGACCATCTAGGCTGCTCAGGTGCGGGACCGATTTCATCTGATGCCGTCTCGTAGTGCCTGGTATCAGCGCCTGGGTTGCCAGAGTGGTTACCACCATGCGGGGATGAGCCCAGCAGGCTGCCTCGCCCCGCGCCTCGAGCATCCGATCGCAATCGGATGCTCGCCGTCAGCTCATCTTCCGGCGTGCTCTAGCCGCACGGCCCTTGCCTTGTCGGGACACAACCGATCCTCGACGGGGACCAACGGTCCTCCTTCGCGCTGGTCGGGCGGCAAGTGCTCTGCCATGCTGCCGCGATGCCAAGCCTGCGCGTTGCGACCTGGAACATCGCCGGCGCCCGCCGG
>JBEVKE010000125.1:0-31232 GCA_040509835.1 Thermoleophilaceae bacterium | reverse complement strand
CGCTATCCGGTCGAGCGACCAGCCGGTGGCGTGCCGCGAGATCGCGTCGTCGAGCGTCTCGCGCTCGGTCTCGACTCCCTCGACCAGCTCGCGGGTGAAGGGGCTGGCGCCGCGCTCGACGAGCTCGCCCGCGGGGCGGCCGGTCACGTCGGATTGGTACAGGGCGACCACCGCGGCCCGTCGCTGCTCAGTGCGCCTTGCCACGACCGCTCACGCGCGCGAGACGTATTCGCCGGAGCGGGTGTCCACGCGGACGCGGTCTCCGACGTTCACGAACAACGGCACTCGGACGACGACGCCGGACTCGAGCGTCGCCGGCTTGTCGCCGCCGCCGCTGGCGGTGTCGCCGCGGACGCCCGGCTCGGTCTCGGCGACGCCCAGCTCGACGGCGCTCGGCACCTGGAGGTCGCTGGGCTGGTCGTCGACGTAGAGCATCTCGACCTCCTCGTTCGGCAGGACCCACTTGAGCGACCCGGCGACGGACTCCTCGGGCACCGACATCTGCTCGTAGTTCTGCGAGTCCATGAAGTGCGCATCCGTGCCGTCCGAGTAGAGGAAGGTCATCTTGCGCGACTCGGTGCGGACCGGGCGGAACTTCTCGCCCGCGCGGAACGTCCTGTCGATGCTGGCGCCGTCGTCGGCCCGCTTGAGCTTGGTGCGAACGAACGCCCCGCCCTTGCCGGGCTTCACGTGCTGGAACTCGACGATCTTGAAGATCGTGCCGTCCACCTCGATGTGGGTGCCGTTCTTGAACTGGTTGGTGCTGATCATGCGGGTCGGAAGGTTAGCCGCGTTAGTGTGGCCGACCCATGGGCGCGGTTGCACTCTGCACGGGCGCTGCCTCGGGAATCGGGCGGGAGACGGCGATCGCGCTGGCCCGTCGCGGTGCCTCGGTGGTGGCGAGCGACGTCGACGAGTCGGGCGGTGAGGAGACCGTCGAGCTCATACGCGAGGCCGGCGGCACGGCCGAGTTCGTGCGAGCCGACATCGCCGAGCCCGGCGACGTCGAGGCGCTCGTGGGGGCGGTTGTCGAGCGCTTCGGCCGGCTCGACGCCGCCGCAAACGTGGCCGGAACGCACGCGGGCCTCGGGGAGCTGACCGCTGACTGCACTGAGGAGGACTTCGACACGCAGATCCGAGTGAACCTGCGCGGGACGTGGCTGTGTATCCGCGCGGAGCTGCGTCAGATGGTCGCCCAGGGGTCGGGGTCGATCGTGAACATGTCGTCGGTGAACGGGCTGACGGCCGCGTCGCACGGGGTCGGCTACTCGGTTGCGAAGCACGGGATTCTCGGCCTGACGCGGACCGCAGCCGTCGAGTACGCCGGCCGTGGGATTCGGGTGAACGCGGTCTGCCCCGGCCTCGTGGACACCCCGCTCACGGCCCGGGCGCTCGCGATCGGCGGGGATGATCCCAAGGCTGCTCTCGAATCCGTGCTCGCCGAAGTCCCGGTCGGCCGGATGGCGACGGCTCAGGAGATCGGCGAGTGCACGGCGTGGCTCTGTCTCGAGTCGAGTGCGTATCTGACGGGCGCGACGATCACGGTCGACGGCGGCATGACGGTGAGCGGCTAGTGCGCGGAATCGAGCAGGAGACCTCGATCTATGTGGCGGGCGTGAGCGGGCGGCGGCCTCTTGTTCCCACCGACGCGACGATGCTCGAGGAGCGCGCGCGAGATGATGTCGCCGGATCGTGCCGCGGATGCTGCGCGACGTGTCGGAGCGGGACACGAGCGTCGAGCTGTTCGGGAGCACGCTGCCGTCGCCTTTCCTGATTGGCCTGGCCGGCTGCCGGTCGGTGTCGGAGATCACGGCTGACACCCTGGTGCCGGGGTAACGACCGGCAATGTCGGACGCGGGCTGAGCCCGAGCAGGCGGAGAAGATCGGCCTCGAGCTCGGCGGGGCTGTCATGCAGATGTCGCCATGTGACGCGGATGACCTTCCATCCGGCAGCCTCGAGGCGCCGGTCGCGGGCGCGGTCCTGCTCGAAAGCGTCCGCGGTGTCGTGCACCGACCGGCCGTCGAGCTCGACTATGAGGCCGCGGTCCGGCCAGGCGCAGTCCACCTCCATGCCCTCGATGCGGACGTTGGTGAGCGGTATTGGAAGACCGGCGGTGAGGAGGAAGTCCTGAAAGCGCTCCTCGAGCTCGCTTCTGACAATGCCGAGGCCGCCCTGTACCTCTTCAACGACGGCATTGAGGAGCGGCGCGCCCGGTTTCCGCGGATAGCGCTCGATGAGCCGGCCCACCCAGACGGGGTCCCTCAGGCCGAGCTGCTCGGCCTGCCGAAACGCGCCGCGCAACTCCTGGCGCTGAACGACAGCACTGAGGTCGAGAAGCGTGCGCGGGACCGTCGTGGTCGGGATGCCGTGGTGGACGGTGACCTCGTCCGCGGGGAGGTTGGCCCAATGCGTGTGGATGCCAGGATGGGCCTTCCTGCCCCGAGGGGTGGTCACCTCGATCCGGGTGCCGGCGCGCATGGCCCACAGTGCGGCCGCCGCGAGATGACTCAGGACAGCGCCCGGCCCGCAGGCGAGCACGGCAGCCATCCAGCGCCCGTATCTCGTCAGGAGGCGGCGACCGACCACCGAGTAGACCCCTCGATGCACGGGATACAACCGACTGACCGCGATTCGGTGGTCAATCGCCCGGGCTCCAAGACCAAGGTCTGAGAGCTGGGCCCGGCTGACCACGCCGTGCTGTCCCTCCGCAACGGCGTCGATCGCCCGATCTGCTGGATCGTGTCGTCCTTTTCCCCGCATTACGGGGTGAAAGACGACACCGTCCGGAGTTCGGCCCCCTTAGTGCTGCCGTTCGTCGGACCCGGCGCCCACCCCGGGAGGCAGCCTGCCCTCCGCGCTGAGCTTCTCGATGTGCGCGGCCAATGTCAGCGCGGCCGCTGGGCGCAGCGGAGCCGGGACCTCTGACCACGCCGCGTCGAGCAGCTCGTCCTCGGAGCGGAGCCCGGCGTCCAGCGCCTCGAGCAGCCGGCGCTCCCGGTCGAGGCGGTGGTAGATGTACTCGTCCAGCTTCGCGGCCGGGTCCCACACCACGGGGCCGTGCCCCGGACAGAGCGCCTCCAGTTCCATCGAGCGCAGGCGGCGCAGCGAGTCCAGGTACGCGGACAGCGAGCCCTCGCCCGGCGCGATGAAGACGCTCCCCTCCCCCAGCACGGTGTCACCCGTGAAGCAGACCCGCCCGAACAGGAGACACACGCTGTCCGGCGAGTGACCGGGCGTCCCAACGGCCACGAACGGTCCCACCGACTCCCCGTCCACCGGCAGCGTCACGGGCACCCCAAACTCCCCGGCCGCCTCAGCGTGATCGGCATGAGAATGCGTAAGAACCACCCCCTCAATGCCGCCGTTAAAGGCCCGGCGAAGCGCATCGAGGTGAGACGGAATGGAGGGCCCCGGATCCACCAACCAAGTGGACACGACGTACGAGTTCGTCCCGTCCAAAGTCAACGCCGACGGATTCGGCGCGCGCACGCGGACAACGCCCTCGGGAAGCGGCACAGCGAGGGTTCTACCGGAGTATCCTCGCCCAAGTTGGGCTCGCACTCGATTACGGGGGACTCTGCTTGGGCCAGGCAGGCATTCCCTCTCGCGCTGGCTGCCATGGCGGTGGTGGTCATCGTCGACCTCTCGGTCGACAGCTACGCGCTGCTCATTCAGCTCCTGCTCGTCGGGCCGCTCATCGCGGCGTCGGGGGCGACGGCTCGCCAGACCCTGATCGTGTCGGTCCTGGCCGTCGCGGTCTCGGTGCCCCTCGTTGCGGCGAAGCATGGGGACGCGTTCCTCAGCGGCCGCCACATCGTGGCCACCGCAGTGCTTCTCATCGGCGGCGCGATGGCCGTGTTCATCGCCCGCCTGCGCGGCCACCTCGAGCGCGACTCCGCGCGGCTCACGGCGCAGTACGGCGTTGCTCGCGCGATCGCCCGCGCCCACAGCTTCGATCAGGCCGCGCAAGACCTTCTCCAGTCGATCGCCCGACCTCTCGGACGCCAGGTCGCGCACTTCTGGTCCATCGGAGAGGACGGCCGGCTCAGGTGCGTGGCCCAGTGGTGTGAGGAGGGGGTTCGCGCCGACGACTTCGAGCGCGCGACCCGCGAGCTCATCCTGGAGCGCGGCGTGGGCCTGCCCGGCGAGGCCTGGGAGACCGGCCGGCCGTGCTGGCTCGGGGACGCGACTGCCGCGGGCACCTTCATCCGGGCGAAGCACGCCAAGGCGGCGGGGCTTCACGGCGGCATGGCGTTCCCCGTGACCGCGGCGGAAGAATGCGTGGGCGCGATCGAGGTGTTCTCGCGGGAGATTCGCGAGCGGGACCCCGGCGTCTACTCGCTCACCGAGGCGCTCGGCCTCCAGGTCGGCGACTTCATGGAAGCGCTGCGGCTTCAGCGGGAGCGCGAGGAGGCGCGCGCGCAGGTGGAGGCGATTCTGAGCGGCATCGCCGACGCCGTCACGGCCCAGGCGCCCGACGGCCGCCTGCTGTTCGCCAACGACGCCGCGGTCACGCTGCTCGGATACGACTCCGCCGAGGCGCTGATGAGCGCTCCGCTCGACGAGATCATGTCGCAGTACGACATCCTCGACGAACGGGGCGAGCCCTTTCCGCTGGAGGCACTACCCGGCAGGCGGGCACTCGCCGGCGAGGACAACGCCGACACAGTCGTCCGCTTCCGGGTCCACGACACGGGCGACGAGCGCTGGTCCGCCGTCAAGGCCAGCCCGATCCGGGACCACGAGGGCAACGTCACGATGGCGATCAACGTCGTCGAGGACATCACCACCAGCAAGCGCGCCGAGCTGGGACAGCGCTTCCTCGCACGGAGCGCCGACGTCCTGGCCTCCTCGCTCGACCCGGACAGGCTGCTCGTGGAGATCGCCAATCTGGCGGTGCCGGAGCTGGCGGACTGGTGTTCAGTGGAGGTGCTCACCGACGGCGGACTGCTGGAGCGCAAGGCACTCGCGCACGTGAACCCCGCGGTGCGCCAGCGCGCGATCGACCTCGCCACCCGCTATCCGCCGGACCCCAACTCGCCCCAGGGCATCTACCAGGTGGTGAAGAGCGGCCAGCCCGAGCTGTACCCGGACATCCCCGACGAGATGATCCGCGCCGCTGCGGTGGACGAGGACCACTACAACGAGATCGTCGCCATCGGGATGCGCTCCGCGATCGTCGTCCCGATGACCACCCGCGGGCGCACGCTGGGCGCGCTCACGTGGGTGAACGGCCTCTCCGGGCGGCGGTTCGACGAGCAGGACGTGGAGCTGGCCCAGGAGCTCGCGCGCCGGTGCGCCACGGCCATCGAAAACGCCCGCCTCTACAGCGACCGCGCCTACATCGCGCGCACGCTCCAGCAGAGCCTGCTGCCGGTCGAGCTGCCCGACATCGCGGGAGTCGAGACGGCCGCGCGCTTCCGCCCCACGGGCGAGGGCAACGAGGTGGGCGGCGACTTCTACGACGTGTTCGAGACCGGAAACCGCGGCTGGGCTGTCGTGATGGGCGACGTCTGCGGCAAGGGCCCGGACGCCGCCGCTGTAACGGCGCTCGCCCGCTACACGCTCCGTGCGGCGGCGATGCGCGAGCGGCTCCCGAGCCGCAGCCTGGCGGTCCTGAACGAGGCTCTGCTCCGCCAGCGCGACGACCGCCGCTTCTGCACGGTCGCCTACGCGTATCTCGAGAAGCTCGAGCACGGCGCGCGCGCCGGCATCTCGATTGGCGGCCACCCTCTGCCGATCCTGCTCCGGGCCGACGGAAGCGTCGAGCACGTGGGCGCGCCCGGAACCCTGCTCGGAATCGTGCCCGACCCGGATCTCGACGACTACGCCGTCATGCTCGAGCCCGGCGATTCGCTGGTCTTCTACACAGACGGGGTGATCGAGAGCCGGGTGAGCTCGAACGGGGTGCTGGACGAGCGGCGGCTCGGCGAGCTCGTGGCCACCTGCGCGGGCCAGGGCCCGGACGCGATCGCGGCCCGAATCGAGGACGCCGCCGTGATGTCGCAGGAGGGCCGGCCGAGGGATGACATCGCCGTTCTCGTCCTGCGCGTAGCCAAATAAACGTCGAGATGGGGTGAAACGTCGCCTGCGATGGGTTGAGGCGAGCGCTCGTCCGGGTACACCCCAAGCATGCCCCCCACCACTGGAGGATTTCGCACGGGCGAAGTTGAAGCCCACGGCCCGGATGGCCTCCGGATGCGACTCGGGAGCGGACCGGACGCCGCTGCAGAAGCACGCCGCGCGATAGCGAACCTGAGGGCCGACCTCGATCCGCCGCTGATCGAGACGCTGCGGCTGCTGGTGACGGAGCTCGTGACCAACAGCGTCCGGCACACGGAGTGCGATTCGCTGATCCTCAGGGTGGCGATCGGTAAGGCGGCGGTCCTCACCGAGGTGGCGGACGAAGGCCCGCGCTTCGACGCCGAAGCGGCGCTCCAGGCCGAGCAGCCCGACATCCGCGGCGCGGACGCCGGCTGGGGACTGTTCCTCGTCCAGCGCCTCGCCAAGGACTGGGGCGTCAAGGACGAGGGCCGCTCAAAGCGGGTCTGGTTCGAGCTGGGCCGCGCCTAGAGCGTCAGCTGGGGGTCGTCCGGCTCAGGGACCTCCTGGCCGAGCAGAGCGCGGAAGCGCTGCCCCGCCGTCGGCGCATCGTCGCCTCGATTGTTGTTGAACGCCACGTGCACCTCGCCGGCTCGCTCGGCGAGCGTGTGCGCCCGGGCAGCGATCTCGGCCAGCTCGTCGTCCGTGTACTGCCAGGCGAAGCGCTCGGCAACCGAGCGCCCGGTGAGATAGCCCTTCGTGTTCCGCCCGTGGGCGCGCAGGTAGGCGATCCGCGGGTTCGTGACCGCATCGATCGGCGGCATGATCTGGAAGTTGTCGGCGGGCGGCGCGTCCACGCCGACGAAGGTCACACCGCGGTCGGCGAACCAGTCCAGTGCGGCCTCGCGCCGCTCGCCCTCCACCCAGTTCCGGTTGCGGAGCTCGACGGCCAGCCCGTGCGGACCGAGGATGCCCACGACGGTGTCGAGCTCCTCGAGCCGGTGCTTGCGCGGCGAGAACGCCGGCGTGAGCTGGAGGAGGTAGGTGCCGAACTTCCCGGCGTCGCGCAACGGAGCGGTCTCCTCCACCAGCCGCTCGGCCAGCGCCCGCTCGAGCTCGGGTGTGCCGTGGAGCCCGCGGAGGTCCGGCGGCAGCGACTCCACGGGCGCCGAGTGGCGCGACAGCGCGCGGTGGGCCTTCACGTCGAAGGTGAAGCCGGGCGGTGTGACCTCGACCCACCCGTGCACGGTGTTCCGGTCCGGGACCGCGTAGAAGCTCGAGTTCAGCTCGACGAGCTCAAACCGCTGCGCGTACCACGGCAGCCGCTCCTTGGCCGGGAGCTTCGGCGGATACCACTCCTTGACGAAGCCCGGATCGGCCCAGCTGGACGTGCCCACGAGAATCCGACCTGCCATGAGCTGGATGATGCCTAGCCGCGGCGGCCGAAGCTGTGGGCCGTCGGGAGCACCGCGGACAGCTCGCCGGCGTCGCTGGACCAAACGCGGCGGGGCTCGATGTGGGTGACCTTGGCCGGGGGCAGGTCCGGGCGGTCGAGCCGCTCGACCCTGTCGACCACGATGTTGAGCGTTCCGTCGCGGGCCTCGAGGCGGCCTGAGGCGAGGACGAGCGGCTCGGAGCGCACCGCCAGGCGGTGGCTCTCGTGCACGGGCGGCGGCACGATCAGGTTGAGGGTGCCGTGCTCGTCCTCGAGCAGCATGAAGGTCACGCCCTTGGCGGTGGCGGGCCGCTGGCGGGCGATCACGAGACCGGCTACGCGCACGCGGCGTCCGTGCGGGTGGGTCTCGAGGTCCCTGCTCGTGCTGAGGTCGGCGGGCAGGCCGGGACGCATCAGCTCGAGCGGGTGCTCGCGGAGCGTGACGCCGGTCGAGCCGTAGTCGGCCAGCATGCGCTCCCAGGCGCTCAGCGCGCGCAGCTCGGGACCCTCGTGGGGATCGAGCGGGAGCGCCAGCTGGGTCCCGGCAGCGACCTGGATGCCGGGCACGGCCACCCCGAGCGTCCACAGCGCGCGCCGCCGGCGGGTGGAGGGCTCGCCGTCGACCAGCCCGTCGCAGGCGCCCGCCCAGGCGAGCCGGCCGAGCGTCTCCGCGGACGCGCCCGACCGCCCGGCGAGGTCGCCGAGCGAGCGCCAGCCGGGCTCGCGCTCGGCCACCATCGCGCGGACCTCGGCCTCCTTCACGCCGGTGACGTAGCCCAGGCCCATCCGGACTGAACCGTTCTCAACCCGGCATTCGGCGGCGCTCATCGTGACGCAGGGCGGCAGGATCTCCACGCCGCGGCGCTGCGCCTCGTGCACCAGCGCGTCCGGTGGGTAGAAGCCCATCGGCTGCTCGTTCAGGAGCGCGCACAGGAACTCGGGGTGGTAGTGCACCCGCAGCCAGGTCGACTGGTAGGCGAGCAGGCCGAACGCCGCCGAATGGGCCTTGGGGAACCCGAAGCCGGAGAAGCCCACGATCTGCGTCCAGATCCGCTCCGCCACCTCGCGAGCCGCGCCCCGCCCCATCGCGCCCGAGATGAACTTCTCCTCGTACGCGCGGATCGCCGCCTCCGAGCGGCGCCGGCTCATCGCCCGCCGCAGCCCCTCGGCCTGGCCCGCCGAGAAGCCGGCGAACGCCATCGCCACCTCCAGCACCTGGTCCTGGAAGACGATCGTGCCGAGCGTGTCGCGCAGCACAGGCTCCAAGGAAGGGTGCTCGTAGGGCACCTGGAAGTCCGGGTCGGCGCGCAGCGCCTTGCGGTGCTCGATGTACGGATGGACCGCCCCGCCGATGATCGGCCCGGGACGCACCAGCGCCACCTGGACCGTGAGGTCGTCGAGCGTCTCCGGCCGCGTCCGCTTCAGCATCTGCATCTGCGCGCGCGACTCGATCTGGAATACGCCGGTCGTCTCCGCCTCCTGGATCTGCGCGTACACCTCCGCGTCGTCGTACGGGATCCGCGACAGGTCGATCCGCTCCCCGCGCACGCGCGCGATCTCGTCGATGCAGCGCTCGACCGCGGACAGCATCCCGAGCCCGAGCAGGTCGATCTTGAGGAAGCCGGCGTCGCCGCAGGAGTCCTTGTCCCACTGCACCATCTGGCGCCCCTCCATGGAGGCCGGCTGCACGGGACACAGGTCGATCAGCGGCTGGGTCGAGATGACCATCCCGCCCGGGTGCTGCGACATGTGCCGAGGCAGCCCCCACGCCTCGCGCGCCAGCTTCACGAGCGACCTCCAGCGCGGCGACCCGCCGCTCGGGACATCGCCCTCGATGTCGTTCCGGTCCTTCCACGGGTCCACCTGGCGGGCCAGCCGCTCGATCTCCCCGGGCGGCAGCCCGAGCGCCTTCGCGAAGTCGCGCACCGCCGAGCGCACCTGAAAGGTCGAGAAGGCGGCCACCAGCGCGCACCGGTCGCGCCCGTAGCGGTCGTGCACACGCGGGATCAGCACGTCGCGGATGTCGCGCGGGAAGTCGAGGTCGATGTCCGGCAGCGCGGTGAGCTCCTCGTTCAGAAAGCGACCGAGGAGCAGCTCGTTCGCGATCGGGTCCACGTGCGAGAGCCCGGTTAGGTAGCAGACGATCGACGACACGCTCGACCCGCGCCCGCGACCGGGCGGCAGCAGCCGGCGCGACGACTCCGGCCCGCGCACCTCCGCCGCCACCTCGCGCGCGAGCTCGAGCATGTCGCGGTGAAGGAGGAAGAAGCCGGACAGGCCGAGGTGGCGGATCACGCGCAGCTCCTCGTCGAGCCGGGCGGCGGCCTCGGAGTTGCGTAAGCCGTAGCGCTCGGCGAAGCGGTCGGCGCACAGCGCCGCCAGCTTCGTGTCGGCGTCCGGGTCCTCGGAGCCGGGATAGCGGTAGCCGAGGTCCTCGGTGAGGTCGAACGCCAGGCGCTCGGCGAGCCGCCCGCTCTCCTCGACCGCGTCCGGGTGCTCGCGGAAGCGCTCGGCCATCCTTTCGGGCGGTGCGAGCACGTGCGAGGAGTTGCCGCGCCGCTGGGGCTCCGTCTCGTCGAGCGTCCTGCCGAGCCCCACCGCGACCATCGCGTCCTGGAGCGCGATCCGCTCGCGCGCGTGCACGTGGACGTTGCCGGTCGCGACCGCGGGCACCCCGAGCCGCTCGGCCAGCTCGGCGAGCAGGCGGTTGCGACTCCTGTCGTGGCGCCAGAACGGGCGCTGGAGCTCGATCCGGAAGCGGTCGGTGCCGAAGATGCCCAGTAGCCGGCGAGCCGCGGCCGCGGCCTCCGGGTAGCGCCGGGCCTCCACGCGCGAGGCCACTGCGCCGCTCCGCGCGCAGCCCGACAGGCACACGAGCCCGGCGGCGTGCCGCTCGAGCGCCTCAAGGGAGATGCGCGGCTCGCCGTCGAGCGGGTCCTGGCGGCCGCCGCCCTCCGTGAAGCCCTCCCGCGCCCAGCGGCGGGTCGGCCAGTGCGAGGCGGTGATGATGCGGCAGAGGTTCGTGTAGCCCTCACGCGTCTCGCACAGGAGCGTGATGTGGGAGCCGTCGTCGAGCGTCAGCTCGGCGCCGGTGATCGAGCGGATCCCGAGCGGCCTGAGCGCCTGCGCCATCTCCATGGCGCCGTGGAGGCCGTCGTGGTCGGTCAGGGCAAGGGCGCTGTGGCCCTGCTGCGCCGCCACCCCCGCGAGCTCCACGGGGTGCGAGGCCCCGTCAAGAAACGAATACGCGGAGTGGCAATGCAGCTCTACATACGTCACGAACGTATGTTCGCATATAAAGGGGTCTGACCCTTAACAATCAGGCAAGCGCTTCGTGGCGGCTGCGCCGCTTCGCCTCGTAGAGGACGGCGTCGGCGCGGGCGACCAGGCGGTCCGGGCTCTCCCCCTCCTCGTACGCGGCGACGCCGAAGCTCGCCGCGATCAGCTCGATCGGGTGGCGGGCGGCCATCGAGACGGCGTGCTCGAGCCGCTGCACGACGCGCTCGGCGTCGAGCTCGGCAGCCCCAGGGAGGACGATCGCGAACTCGTCGCCGCCCAGCCGGTAGGCGTCGTCGCGGCGCAGGCCGGTGCGGAGCGCATCCGCGAGCAGCCTGAGCGCGAGGTCCCCCGCCTCGTGGCCGAGCGTGTCGTTCACCCGCTTCAGGTTGTCCATGTCGCACAGGATCAGCCCGAACTCCGCGTCGGGCCGGGCCACCTCCCGCGCCAGCCGGGCGCGGAAGGCGCGCCGGTTCAGGAGTCCGGTGAGCGGGTCGTGGGTGGCCTCGTGACGCAGCTTCAGCGCCTGGTCCGCAGACTGGAGCGCCGCCACCGCCTGGTTCGCGAACAGCCGCAGCGCCTGGAGGCGCGCGCGGGTGGGGAGCAGCCGGTCGCGCGGCTCGTCCACCCAGATCAGACCGCGCCGGCGACCCTGCGGCTCGGTGAGCGGCACGATCAGCCAGTGCCGCGACCAGGCGTCCGGCCCGAGGCCGTAGAGCTCCGAATTCCTGTCCGCCGCCTGGCCGCCGAGGCGCTCGTCGGCCACCTCGGTGGGCACGAGGTAACACCCCGCGATCTCGAACTCGTCCGTGAGCAGCGGCTCGAGTGCGTCGAGCGTCATCGCGGTGCTGGTGCGCTTCTCGCCGTACCAGCCACTCGATGCGCGCGGCACGAGCGGCTGGTCCGGGCGAGGCGCCAACTCGATCACGACGGTCTCAAAGCCGAGCGCGTCGCGGATCCCGTCGGAGACGGCCTGGAGGATTGTCTCGGGGTCCTCCGCCTCGGCCACCTGGGCCGACACCTCGAGAATGCCCTCCAGCATGCGCTGATGCTCGACGTCGTGGGCGGTGTCTTGCGCCATCCGCAGCGCGAGGGCGGCGTGGCTGGCGATCGCCACGAGGGCGTCCAGCTCGTCGTCGGTCGGCCGCCGGCCGCTCTCCGGCTCGTCCACGGAGATCACCCCGATCAAGAGCCCCTTCGGGTCGCGGAGCGGCACGAACAGCGCGTCCTCCGCCCTCCAGGCATCGGGGTCGTCACTCGGCGCGAGGCGGGGGACGTAGCTGTCCACCCCGAGCGCCTCCCAGTCGAATTTGCCCGCGGGCACGAAGTAGGCGCCGCGGCGGGCGAAGCGCTCGTCGAGGAGCGGCACCCAGGTCTCGCGCGGCGAGCTCTTCCCCACCAGCTCCCTGACCGACTCCTCCGAGCCCACGGCCGCGGAGGTGTGCATGTCGTCGAACGCGGGGCGGTAGACGTTCACCACCACGGCTTGGTAGCCGAGCAGCTCGCTGATCGTGCGGCAGACGTCCTCGAGGACTTCGTGGAGGTCCGCCGCGTCGCGAACGAGGGCAGTGCGCTCGAACATCTTGCCCAGCCGAGAGATTGTCGGCAGGGGGCTAACGGGGTCCGGTGTACGGGGGCTGTGCACCTAAGTTTTGTATCGGCGGACTTTCAGATACCTGAAGCGGCCAAATGCCGCAAATTGCACGGTGTTGGCCTACGAACGCTGCAGGAACCAGCCGCCACCCACCAGATCCCTGAATACCACCACGTTCCGCCCGTCGAGCAACACCACCTCAAAGTACCTCCTCCGAAGCGGCTTGCCCGTCCACCAGCGGTCCTCCACGACCCACTCCTCGCGGACCGAGTCCACCTCTCTCCCGGCCACGCTGCGCGGCTCCCCGCCGTCCCCCTGCATCACCGAGGTGGGCTTCGGCGTGCCGAGCCGGCGCGCGCGGCGGCCGTCCGGCGTCACGACGCGTCCGGGAACGGCGCGAGCACCGTGCGGCGCTCGGGGATGCGCGAGTCGGGATCCACGTCCAGCACCCGCAGCGCGGCGTCCGCCCCGGCCGCCTGACGCGCCTGGCGGACGGCCTCGCCGAGCCGCGTCCGGCGCACAGCGTCGGCCTCGTCGAGCAGGCGGCCCTGGTCGTGCGCCGGCGGGCCGAACGCCTCCACCTCCAGCGCAAGCGACTCCGACGGCGCCGGCAGCTCGGCGAGCCGCTGAGCGAGCGGGATCCGGATGCGGGCGGGATCGGCGCTCGCGTGCCGCAGCGTGACCGACGTTCGCCAGGTGCCGCCGGCCACGAAGCGCGCCGACACCGCAAGCCCGCGCAGCGAGCGTCCGCGGCGCTCGCGCCGGGCGAGCACGCGCGCGATCAGCAGCTCGAGCGCCCGCTCGAGCTGCTGGCCCGACGCCGCCTCGGGCAGGTCGAGCCGCTCGACCACCGGCTCGAACGGCCGTCGCGGCTCGAGCGGGGTGTCCCGGCCGCGGCTGAGGTCGAGCGCGAGCAGCCCGGGATGCCCGAACCGCTCGGCCACCGCGCGTGAGGGCAGAGAGGCGAACTCGCCCAGCGTGCGGATGCCGAGCCGCTCGAGCACATCCGGGAGGGCGTGAAGCTCGGGCCGGGTGCGGAGGAGCGCCACCGGAAGCGGAGCGAGGAAGTCGCGGACCGTGACCGCCTCGACGAGGACAGCGCCGGGCGGGGCCGGGTGGCCGGATGGGCGGCCGCGGCCGCGGCGGCGGGGACGCGCCTGCAGCGCCGCCGCGTGCGACGCGAAGCGGCTCGGGGCCGCGCCGAAGCGAACTCCCGGGCCGAGCGCCCGGCGGGCCGCGGCGAGAACGCCGCCGAGGTCGCCGCCGTGGAGGCCGTGGAGCCCCTCGGCACCGAAGAAGGCCGCGCCGGCGTGATCCGACTCCACCTGGGCGCCGATCCCCTCGAGCCTGTCAAGCACCGCGCCCCACAGAGAGCGCACGCCCTCCGGGTCCGGCGCCACGAGCCGCAGCCCCGGACAGCGCGACATCGCCTCCCCCAGCCGCATCCCGCGCACGATCCCGTACGCCTCCGCGGGCCCCGAGACCTCCCCCACCACCTGCTCACGGCCGGCCTCTGGCGCGACCGCCGCGGGCTCCGAGAGGAGCGCGCGGCGGTCGCCCAGGGCGGCGAGCAGCTCGAACCGGGGGTAGAGGGTGCAAACGACCATACGAACACATGTTCGCACCCGCCCCGGCGGCTTGCAAGGGAGTTGTCAGGAGACGTTCAGCCCGCCGTCGACTCCCTCCCAGAACGCCTGCTCGACCTCCGGCGCGTTCGTCTGGAACCGATCGGCCTGGCTCGACAGGTCGTCGAGCGCGTCGCTGCCGTGATCGAGGGTGTCCGACACGGCGGTGTTCAGCTCGGGATGAGTCCCTGAACCGGACCCTGAGAGGGTGCTACTTGCCGCCCTGGCAGGCGTTGCCCACGTGCGCCACCGCGCCGCGGTCCACGACCACCTGGCGGCTCGCCTGGAGCCGGCCGCGCGAGTCCGAGCACGTCAGGGTCCAGGCCTCCTTCACGCCCGTGTCGATCCGCGGATCCGGCGATCGGAACGTGACCTTGCCGCCGAACCAGTCATCGGGCGTGTTCATGACCTGGTCGTAGTTGACCACGACCGCCTTGTACTGCCCGGGCGGCGGGTCGAACAGCACCGCGTCCTCGGTGGTGTCGCCGAAGGAGGCCGACTGCGTGACGATCTCGCCGCTCGGCCCGATCACGTACACGTCCCAGTCCGTGTCCGGGCTCGACCATTCGATGTGGACAGTCATCCACCCGTTGTCCACGCCGTCGGCGGGCCCCTTGACCGTGAACGGGATCTCCTCCTTCGGCCCGAGTGGCGGGTAGATCGTGTTCTCCGGCGGCACGCCGGGCGGGTTCGGCAGCGCGATCGGGTCCTGCGGCGGCCCGGTCGGGTCGCGGCCGTGGCGGCCGGCCACGACCGGCCGCGTCGACGGGTTCACGTTCCAGGTGAACGAGCCGCCGGGCGCCTTGAGCTCGGACGTGAGCGTGTCGGGGAACAGCCGCGGGTCCCCAATCGAGTTCCCGAAGTCGTCCTGCCAGACGGGCGAGGTGGAGGTCTGGAACGTCTTCGAGATCCGGAGCGTCGAGCCGGCCGGCGCGGAGCCCTCGATCTGCGAGTGGAGCGAGCTGTCGGAGGTCGCCTGGAGCATCGCGTAGTACGCCTCGCGGTTGCCGCCCTTGCCCGCGCCGGTCGAGGGCGCCTCGCCGAGATACTCGGCCTCCACGGCATCGTGGAACGCCGGGTGGAAGTCGATACCGCCGATCTCGAACGTGAACGCCAGCCCGCCGGTCGACCAGAACGACCAGTCCTCGGTCGCGCCGGTGGTGTCGTACAGCCCAAAGCCGGGGATGTTCGAGTAGCCGTTGTGCGCGGCCATCGACGCGCCCAGCGCCCTGTAGATCGGCTCCTCGAGCGGGAATCCGAAGCTCGCGACGCCCGGCGGGCGCAGCACGAGGTTCGAGAACGTGTGGTTCGTGATCAGGTTCGTGACCTGCCGTGAGGAGATCAGCTCGCGGATGTTCTGCACCTCCGGCTCCGAGAAGGGCCCGTCGCCGCGGTAGGTGTCGTCGGACCAGATCGTGCTCGCACCGCTGCCGCCCCAGAGCCCGCCGTAGTTGCGGTTGGGGTCGGTCCCGCGCAGCCGGCCCGCCTTGTTGTCGTCGCAGGCGCCCTTCGAGTACTTGGGCGGGGTGTTCGCCGAGACTCGGCAGTTCTTGCGCTTCATCTCGTAGTCGAACAGCGAGAAGTCGCCGAGCGTGGCCGCCTCGCGCGAGATGTTGAAGCCGTCCGGGTTCACGACCGGCACCACGATCGTGCGGGTCCGTTGGACGAGCTGCGTGGCCCGAGCGTCGCGCCCGTAGTTGCGCAGGAGGTCGTAGGCGAACTCGATCGTGTGCTCCGCCGAGGGCCACTCGCGCGCGTGATGCACGCCCATGATCAGGAAGACCGGCTTGCCGTCGGCGGTGTTCTGCGCGCCCGTCGAGATCTCGATGCCGTTCACGTCGCGACCGAGGATGCTGCGGTGGTTCAGCGTGATCGGCCTGACCAGCGACGGATACTGCATCGCGAGGTTCTTCATCTCCAGGTCGTAGTCGGGCAGGCGCCGGTAGGTGGTCCGCCCGCTCGGGAGTCCCGAGGACTGGGCCGCGCGCGCGTGCACGGCGTCGCTGCGCGCGTTCCGCCGGGCCTGCTTGGCGAGGTCGGCGACCCGCACGCGGTAGCGGAAGCCCGCAGCCCGCAGCGTGCGGGCGTCGGCGTTGCCGTGGAGCAGCACGGTGACCGAGTTCGCGTCGCCGTGCTCGGTCACGTCGAGGCCGAGCGCCTGGAGCCGGCTCCGCTCGGTGCGCGTGGGCGTGGCCACGTCCACCAGGGAGAAGCGGCGCCCCCTCGTCTTCGCGATGCGGGTGAAGTGGATCGACACGGCGGCTCTGGACGCGTCGCCGCGGAAGCGGCACGCCTGCACCACGAGTCTTTCACCCCGGCGCACGAACCCCGACGCCAGCTCGTTCCCCCCGAAGGAGGCCGAGCCGGCGACGAGCCGGCCATGCCTGCCGAACACGCCGAGATCCCAGTCCCCCGCCGACCTGAGCCGAACGCTGACGACCCCGCGGGCCGGCGCCTTCGCCCGGAGCAGCTCGCGGCCGGCCGCGGACGACGAGACGTCCTGGAAGCAGGCACGCGCGACGGCGCTCCTCGCCGTGACCGTCCTGGTTGCGGACGCCGGTGCGGCAAGAGCCAGCGAGCCGAGCAGTGCCCCTGCGACGAGCGTGCGTCCCTGCATGCGACTCCGACCCTACGTCCGACTCGGTCGTTTCCGCAACCGACCTAGAGGATTCCGGCAGCCACGCTCGCCAGACCCGTGCAGATGATGATCGTGGACCCGATGACGGAGAAGCGCTCCGCGTCCAGCCGCCGGAACCCCGCCGCGCCGAGCCCGTAGCCCACGAGAACGCAGGCCACGAGCGGGAGGAGCCATCCTGGATCGACCACGTCGGTGCCCTCCCTGGACACGATCAGCGCGATGCCGGCGACGTCCAGGATCAGGAACGCGGCGGCGAGCGTCGCGCGGAACACCGCGGGCGGAACGCGCTCCGATTCCAGCCACAGCGCGAGCGGCGGGCCGTTCACGCTGATCGACGTGGTGAGCACCCCGCCGGCAAAGCCGGCCACGACCGCGCTCAGGCGCAGGGCGGCGGCTCCGTGACGGAGCTGCCAGAGGGCGGCCGCCACTACCACGACGCCCACGCCGATCTGAAGCGCGTCCTTCGAGAGCGCCGTCAGCACCACGAGCCCCACCGCCAGCCCGGGCACCGCCGGCACGAGCAGCCGGCCCAGCCCGTGCGTTCCGACCCGGCGGCTCTCGAACAGGACCAGCGCGCACAGCACGGCGCCGAGGATGAGCACGGCCGTCACGGCCTCCTCCGGGTCCATGACCAGGAACAGCGCCGGCGACAGCACCAGTGCGAACCCCATCCCGCTGGCGGACTGTACGAACGCTCCCACGAACGCCGCGAGCGCGGCCAGCAGCATCAGGCGAGCGTGACGAGGTCCTTCGGGAACGCGGTGAGGACCCGGGGCTCCCCGTCGGTCACGATCGCCAGGTCCTCGATTCGCACGCCGAACTCCCCGGGCAGGTACACCCCGGGCTCGACGGTCACGGCGTTGCCCGCCGCCAGCGCGCCCTCGGCGGTCTTCCCAAGGCGGGGGTCCTCGTGAATCTGGAGCCCCACGCCGTGGCCCAGGCCATGGCCGAACCGGTCCGCGTGGCCGGCGGCGTCGATGATCTCGCGCCCCACGGCGTCGACCGCCCTGCACTCCGCCCCGGCCGTCGTGGCGGCCAGCGCGTCGCGCTGCGCCCGCTGTACGAGCTCGTACACCTCACGCATCTGGCCGGTGAGCGAGCCGGTTGCGAGCGTGCGCGTGCAGTCCGAGCAGTAGCCGTCCACGCGCGCGCCCATGTCGATCACGACGAGCGTGTCGGACGGGATCTCGACGTCGCGCGGCACCGCGTGGGGCAGCGCGCCGTGAGCGCCGCTCGCCACGATCGGCGGGAAGCCGGGCGGCTCGGAGCCCTGGTCCTCCATGAAGCGCACCAGCCCGACGGCCACGTCGCGCTCGGTGCGCCCGGCCAGCCCGCGCTCAGCGAGCGACTCGTAGGCGGCCGTGGCGATGTCGGCGGCCGTGGCCATGGCGGCGATCTCGGCCTCGTCCTTCACGGAGCGAAGGCGCTCGACCAGGCCGGGCGCGGGCACGAGCTCCACCCCGTCCGGTGCCTTCTCGGCGAGCCTCCGGTAGGCGGCCACAGTCACGTGGTCCTCCTCGAAGCCGACCGTGCCGTTGAGTCGCTCGGCGATGTCGTTCAACAGGTCCCGGCTCGCGTCGGCGCGGTCGAAGTCACGAACCTGCTCGCGGGCCTGCTCCACGTACCGGAAGTCCGTGAAGAAGACGCGCTCCTCGCGCCCGACGATGCACGCGCCGTTGGTGCCCGTGTAGCCGGTCAGGTACCGGACGTTGGTCAGGTTCGTCACGACCAGCGCGTCGAGCTCGCGCTCGGCGAGCAGCTCCACCAGCCGGTCCGCGCGAGCGGCGGTCACCGAAGCTGCTGCTCGAGGAGCCGCAGAGCTTCGGCGTACCCGTCCGCGCCCTTCCCCTGCACGGTGCCGATGCAGAGGTCGCGGATCACGGACACGCGCCGCCATTCCTCCCGCTCGTCAATCGCCGACAGGTGCACCTCCACCGCCGGCAGGCCCGCCACCTCGAGCGCGTCGTGGATCGCCCACGAGTAGTGCGTCCACGCGCCAGGGTTCAGGATCAGCCCGTCGGCTCCCTCGCCGGCGCGGTGGAGGTTTTCGCAGAACTCGCCCTCGTGGTTCGTCTGCGAGAAGGTGAGCTCGAGGCCGAGCTCACGGGCGAAGCGCTTGATCCTCACTTCGAGCTCCGTCAGCGTGAGGCCGCCGTAGTGGTCGGCATTGCGGCGCCCGAGCACGTCGAAGTTCACCCCGTGCATGACCTCGATGCGGTTTCTCACTCGGAGTGGGCCTCCTCCACCGCCGTGCGGAGCGCGACGGGGTCCACCTGGTGTCCGGGCGTGACCGCGCCTGGCGCTTCCACGAGCACGAACGGTACCCGGCCGCCGGAGCGCTTCTTGTCGCGATCCACGAGCGCGAGCACGTGGTCGACCGACGTCCCGGTGAAGGTGACCGGCAGCTCCCGCGCGGCCAGCAGCTCCGCCACCTCGCCGCGCAGCTGGTCGCGCCCCGACAGACGGAGCGCGACGAGCAGCCCGATCGCGACCGCCTCCCCGTGCCGGTAGCGCGTGTAGCCCGTGGCCGCCTCGATGGCGTGGCCGACGGTGTGGCCGAGGTTCAGCACCTGCCGGCGGCCGGCGTCGCGCTCGTCCTCGGCGACCACGGCGAGCTTGGTGCGGAGGCAGCCGAGGATCGTGTCCGCGTCCGGGTCGCCCCCCTGGCGCACCCTCGCCCAGAGCGGCCCGCCCGCGATCAGCGCCGTCTTCACGACCTCGGCGTAGCCCGCGGCCAGCTCCTTGGGCGGGAGCGTCTCGAGCGCCGTGGGGTCGCAGATCACGGCCGAGGGCTGGTGGAACACGCCCGCGTAGTTCTTGCCCTCGGGGAGGTCCACCCCCGTCTTCCCCCCGTACGCTGAGTCCACCTGCGCCACCAGCGAGGTGGGCACCTGGACGTGCCGGATGCCGCGCTGGTAGATCGCGGCGCAGAAGCCGGCGAGGTCGCCCACCACGCCGCCGCCCACGGCGGCCACGATGTCGCCGCGCTCGGCGCCCGCCTCGGCGAGCGCGCGCAGCACGAACTCGGCGGCCTGGATCGACTTGTGCTCCTCGCCGGGCATGACGACGACCCGCTCGTCCCCCACGAACGGCTGTGCGCGCGCGACGGTCTCGTCGGTGACCACGAACCTGCGGCCGTCGGCCGGATGGAAGAACCTCGCCGCGATCAGTCCCGGCCCCAGGAACACCGGGTACTCGCCGGACGAGGCGGACGCCCACACGAGCCGGGTGCCCTCCGGCGCGGACTCGAGGACCTGCAGCGCCGGGAGCGCGCGCCTGAGCGTGTCGCGCTCGCCGGCGGGCAGCAGCGCGTCCGCCACGGACTCGTACAGGACCGAGCGATCGCCGTGGAGCTGGTCGAAGCGGCCGCGGTCGCGGGCCAGCGGCCGACCCTTGCCCGAGGCCCGCCGCCACGCCTCGCCGGGCTCCACCTCGAGGTGCACGACCGTGTGGCTCGCGAGCGCCTCGCGAACGCGCTCGGATCCGACCGCGCCGCCGCCGAGCGCCACCACCGCGGCGTCCCCGCGCCCGAGCAGCTCGAGCACGAGCTCCTCCTCGCGCGCGCGGAACGCCTGCTCACCCTCCCGGTCGAAGAACGCCTCGACCGGCTCGCCGAGCCGCTGCTCGAGCTCGCGATCGGAGTCGAGCGCCTCCGCGCCGAGCTCCGCGCCGAGGGAGCGGGCGCCGGTGGACTTGCCGGCCCCCATGAAGCCCACCAGCACGAGGGCTATGCGCGCCTCCAGCCAATCCGGTCCCGGTAGGCGGCCAGCGCCGCGCGCACGTCGTCCATGTGGTCGCCGCCGAACTTCTCGCGGTAGGCCGATGCCAGCACGAGCGCCACCATCGCCTCCCCCACCACGCCGGCCGCCGGCACGGTGCAGGAGTCGGTGCGCTCGCGCAGCGCCTGCGCCGGCTCCTTCGTCTCGGTGTCCACCGATCGGAGCGGCTTCGTGAGCGTGGGCAGCGGCTTCATCGCGCCGGTCACGACGAGCGGGTCGCCGGTGGTCATGCCGCCCTCGATGCCGCCGGCCCGGTTCGTCTCGCGGTTGTAGCCCTCGTCGTCCGACCAGAAGATCTCGTCGTGGGCCTTCGAGCCCACCCGCTCGGCGAGCGCGAACCCGTCCCCGATGCCAACTCCCTTGAGCGCCTGGATCGACACGATCGCCTGGGCGAGCCGGCCGTCGAGGCGCTCCTCCCACGACACGTGCGAGCCGATCCCGGGGACGAGCCCGAAGGCCATCACGCGGAACTCGCCGCCGAGCGACTCGTTCGCCTTCCGGGCGGCATCGATCTCGGCCACCATGGCGCCGCTCGCGTCCGCGTCCAGGCAGCGGACGGGCGAGTCGTCCACGCCGTCGAAGTCCGTTGGGGTCAGACCCCTCTGCGAGGGGTCAGACCCTGAGCTCGTCACCGTGCCTATGCGCGTCACGTGCGAGCGCACCTCGACTCCAAGGGCGCGCAGGAAGGCCTTCGCCAGCGCGCCCGCGGCCACGCGCGCGGCCGTCTCGCGCGCGGACGCGCGCTCGAGCACGTTGCGCACGTCCGTGTGGCCGAACTTCTGGATCCCGGCGAGGTCGGCATGCCCGGGCCTCGGCAGATGCACCTCGTCCACCTCCGCGTCGACCGGCCACGGGTTCATCCGCTCCTCCCAGTTCTGGTAGTCGCGGTTCTGGATCCACAGGCAGACCGGGCTGCCGAGCGTCCGCCCGTGCCGGATCCCGGCCGTGACCTCGGCGCGGTCCTTCTCGATCTTCATCCGCCCGCCGCGCCCGTGGCCGAGCTGACGGCGCGCAAGGTCCGTGTCTATGTCCTCAGGGGCCAGCTCGAGGCCGGCGGGCAGCCCCTCGACGATGGCGGTGAGTCCCGGACCGTGGGACTCCCCTGCGGTGACGAACCTGAAAGACATGGCGCCCACACCCTACAAACGAGGGTGCGGGCGCCAGGTTGGAGGAGGAACTGCTGTGAGGGAAGTGGCTAGGAGAAGGGGACGTACGGCGGGCAGGTCCTGGACTGCGGATCCGGCGCGCACGGGTTGAACGGGTTGATTGCCCAGTCCACGCCGCCGCGGTCGATCGAGGGGATGACGCCGGGGGGCTTGATGCCGCACCACGCCGGGTTGGGGTTCCCAGCGCCGCCACCGTTCCCGTCCAGGTCGTAGACGACCTCGTACAGCTCGGTGATGTTGGTGTAGTCGTCGTTGTCCTGGTCGTCCTCGCCGTCGAGGAGCGTGTCCCCGTCGACGTCCGGATCGGCCAGGTCGAGGTCCGCGAAGGGCCGCAGGTCGTACTCGCCCGGGCGCTGCTCCAGGTCCGGGGTCGGCCCGCAGTAGGCCGTCTTCTTCCACGGGTCGATCGAGCGCGCGGGGACCTTCCAGTAGCCCTGCCAGTACAAGGCGTGGCCGGGGCCGTTCACCGACTCGAGCCAGTTGGAGAGCCCGTCGCGGTCGGCGTCACGCTCATCGTCACGCCAGGGCGCGTCGCCCCACAGGTTGTAGGTCGCCGGGAAGGACTGCGACGGAGGCGTGAGGCCGTAGTTGGCGCTCTTCCAGTTCGGCACGGTCGGGACCTCGTCCGAGCGGCTGTACTTCGTGCCGTCGCTGTAGCCGAGCGGCGACTGGAGGTCCAGGCCACCGGCCTTCGAGGAATCGAACGAGCTGCCGGTCACCCGCCAGGCCCGGTACTCCTCGAGCGTGGTGAGGCCGTCGCCGTCGAAGTCGTACTTGCTGAAGCCCGTGCCCGCCGGCGCGCCGTCTGAGGGATCGAGCGCGTTCGGGAAGGGCCGCTTGCCGGGGTACGGCACAGCCTTGATGTTGAGGTCCCTCGCGGCGTAGTACTCCCAGCCGTCCGACATCTGATCGTTGTCGGTGTCGGCGAGGCACGGGTCGGTGCCGATCGCGAGCTCCAGGCTGTTCGGCAGAAGGTCGCCGTCGTGGTCGGAGCTGCTGTTGCACACGGTCGGCGTGCCGCCGCCACCACCGCCCCCATCGCCGTCACCGACCGCGGTGATGACCGGGGACAGGCGCCGCGAGGTGAACTTGCTGAACTGGCCGCTCAGCACGCGGAGCTTCATGCGAGTCGGGCGCTGCTTGCTGTGCGCGACGTTCAGAAGGCGCGCGACCGCAGCCGGCACGCGGACGACGAGCTTCCTCGCCGTGGCGCGGCGCGGCTTCGCGAACGCCGTGCGGCCGTCGGGGCCGCGGAAGATGATCGTGTTCTTGAGCCGGCGCGCGTTGAAGTGCGAACCGGTGATCGTCACGAGGTTGCCCACGCTGACACGCATGGGCTGGACGCGCGTGATCGTCGGGGCCGGGCCCTTCGCGGCAAGCGCGGCGGGCACGACCGCAAGGAGAGCGGCGAGCGCGAGCACAGATGTGGTGAGAAGTCGGCGCATGCCCATTCCCCTATCGACTGTTCGGGTTGTCAGTTGAGTTCGAGGCGGCGCCGCTGGACAACGACTCCTCGTCGGCCATCAGCGGCGAGCTGAAGCGAGGCGTCTTGCGCGCGGTGCCGACCGCCGCGTGCGCGCTCTTTCCGCGGCTCGCGGTTGCGGCGGCGCCGACCTGGACCTTGCGGATCTCGTCGATCCGCAGGCGGTACGAGTCGCCATCGTCGTTCGTAAAGGCATGCTCGGAGCCGGCGCCGATGTAGAGGAATGCGCACTCGGAGGCCTTGGGCTTGCACTTGCCCTCGCCTGCGGCGTCCAGCGTCGAGTCGACCAGGAAGACCGCATTGCCGGCGCCCGTCGTGACGCCCAGGAAGAGCAGCAGCGGCTGGTCCTGGCTGGGCAGCATGTCGAGCCGCTCGAGACCCTTGATGTGGCGCGTGCGGCCGTTCGCGATGAACGTCACGTCCACGACGTAGCGGTACTGGACGGTCTGGGTGGGCGTGGAGCCGCCGGTGCCGCCGCCGGTCGAGCCGGTGTCGCCGCCGCCGGTTGAGCCCGTGTCGCCGCCGGTCGAGCCGGTGTCGCCCGAGGTCGAGCCACCGCTCGTGTTCCCGGCCGCGCTCGAGGGGGCGCTCGTCTCCGACGCCTTCTTCTTAGTGACCTTCTTCGGCGGCCGGAACGGGTCGCTCGGGTCGAAGGTGTCGAGCGAGGAGCCGCGCTCCATGTCCGTGTCCGCGAGCTTCACGCTTGCGAGTGCCTTCAGGTCCTTGGGATCGGGCGCGCTGCGCACCGAGTGGACGGGCGCGGGAGCCGTGGTAGCTGGACCCTTCGAGAGCACGACCGGGACCGCGACGAGCGCGACCGCGAGGGCTACCGCAACCGGCACGAGCCGCTTCGCCTGAAGGTCCTGCCAGAGGTCGAGAAGGAAGATCTTCATGGTGATCCCTAGGGGGTCGCGGCTGCGGTCGGGGCAGGGCTGGTGCTCGGCGTCGTGGTGCTCGCCGGAGTAGGCGTCGCGCCCGTGGCCGGAGCGGGACCGGTGGCGGTCGCGCCGGCTGTCTCACCCTGGACCTTGGGCGAGAGGTACACGGTCGCCGTGACCTCTGCCTTGATCCGCGGGAACAGCTGCGGGTCGCTCGAGTACTTGACGCCGTCGATGGTGACCAGGCGGCCGCTCACGACCACGTTGCTGTTCGCGACGTGCACGAAGCGCTTGATGTCGTGGAAGAAGTCCGCGAGGTTGAAGAAGTTGCCGATGAACTCCATCTCGAGCGGCACGGTGTCGAGCGCCGGAGCTGCGGCCGCCGTGGGGGTGCCCGGGGCCCCCGCCCCGCCGCCGATCGGAAGCCCGCCCCCGGTCGACGTGGATGTCTGGGTGTCGGCCGAGGCGACGCCGGACTGGTCAGCGGCGGTCGCCGCCTGCGACTGCTGCGCGGCCGTGTTGTTGGCGCTCTCGACGGCGCCGCCCGGAGCGGACTGAGCCGTCTCACCGCCGGCCTGGACGGGCGTGCTGCTCTGGCCCGAGCCGGTCGGCGCGGGGGCCGGTGCTGCGGCCGCGGTGGCGGGGTCGCGCTCGCCTGTCGCGATGCGCGTGAAGCGGATGCCCGTGCCGGCGGCCGCGCGGTCGAGCTGCACCACCAGGCTCGGCATGTCGACGCCGGCCGGGATGGCCTTGCCGAGACGCACGATCTCGGCGTAGTCGGCCGCGAAGTTGGTCTTGGCCTGGTTCGCCGCGGTGGCGGCGGCGCGAGCCTGGTCGAGGCGCTGCGTCTGCTCCGAGAGGTCCTTCGACGCCGTGGCAGCGGCCTCGCGCTTCGGCGCGAGCAGCAGGAACCAGTACGCCACGAGGAGGACGATCGGGATGATCGCGAAGGCCAGCTTGCGGTCGCGGTCGGACAGGGTCACGACCCACCTCCGAGGGACGCGGGGACCTGCGACTCGCCGCGCGGAGCCTCTGTCGAGGGCTCGGCCGCGTCGAAGGTCACGGTGATGTCGAACTTGTAGTACTGGCCGCAGTTGTCGACGCTGGCGTCACCGGAGGTGCCGACCTGCTTGACGGACTCGTTCAGCTCCACGTCGGAGACGCGGTGGAGCTGCCGCATGCGGACCATCATCGCCGCGACGTCCGACTGGTCGGGCGTGCAGCCCACGAGGTTCGCCTTCGGCTGGGGAGCCACCGGCGCGCCCGTGGTCGTGGTCGTCGGGGCGTCGCTCCCGGTCACGTTGCCCGTCACCGAGGCGTCGGTCGCCTGGATCCAGCTGCCGGACGGCATGACGCGGGACAGCTCGCGCATCAGGCGCTCCCAGTCGAAGCGCGTGTCCGCGACGGTTCGCACCGAAGCGATGCGCTGCTCCTTGACCTGCGAGAAGTTCGTGTATGCGCCGCGCGCGGCCACCTGGGCCTCGAGCTGATCGGCCTCGGTCTTGGCGGCGGCGGCGTCGCTCTTGCGCGAGTTCACGTTGTTCGACGTGAAGACGTACGCGACGGCCATCAGCAGCAGGACCGCAAGCACGCCGAGGACGACGTACGAGCTGCCGCCCTGGGCGCCGCTCGCCTGAGCGCGCCGCTGGTCGGTCGGAATGAGGTTGACGGCCTTCATGCGGCCCTCCCCATCGCGAGCCCGGCGGCCACGGTGAGCCTGTGCGGGTCCTCGGATCCGTCGAGCGCCGAGCGGTCGAGCACGCCGAGCGGCGCGGCGACCGTGGTCGGGAGGCCGAGCTGCACGCCGATGCTCTCGACGAGCGCCTCGTCGGCCGAGCCCGGCCCGGACAGGACGATCGTCCCGACCGGCTTGGCCTGCGCCTGGGTCATGTAGTAGTCGATCGAAAGGCGAATCTCGTCGGCGAGGCGCGCGGCGGCGTCCTCGTCGTCCCAGACCGCTGACAGCGGCCGGGTGAAGAGGCAGGCCGAGCCCACGGCGATCGCCAGGTTGCTGACGCCCCCCAGGTGGCAGTACACGCGAGCGCTGTCCTCGGGCTGCTCGCCGGCGGCGACCGCCAGGGTGCGCACGAGCGCGAACGCGTCGAGGTCGACACCCTCCGGCTTCAGGCCGGCGTCCTTCGCGGCGTCGAGCAGCGCCTCGATCATCGAGCGGCGCGCGGCCACGACGACGACCTGCATGCGCGGGGAGCCGTCGGGCGCCTCGGTGTAGCCGGCGAGCTGATGGTCGAGCACGGCCTCGTCGAGCGGCATCGCGATCGCCTCGGCGGCCTGGAAGCGGACGGCGGCGTCGCGCTGCTTCTCGTCCTCGATGCGCGGCAGCTCGACCACGCGGACGACGATCTGCTGGTTCGCGACTCCGAGCCGGACGTTCTTCGGCAGGCCCGCCTCGGCGACGAAGCTCTTGAGGGCCTCAGCGAGGCCGTCCCGGTTCACGACCTCGCCGTCGGAGACGAGGCCTGCCGGCAGCTCGGCGCTCGCGCCACGGATGACGCGACCGCCCTGCACCTGCGCGGCGGCAAGGTAGCGACCGTCGATATCAAGACCGACGGAGCCACCTGAAGAGTTCTTGCGGAGGGAGAACATCATGGGCGTACGCAAAGGGGTATCGGCCGCCCGCTGGACGTACTTAACGCCAGGCTCGAAATGTCCAGAGATGCTGGACACCGCCCGCATCGTTAGGCGGTTATTCGAGGAAAGTCGTCTTGTAGACGTCCACGAGATCCGGGCCCACCAGCACTCCGGCGATGCCGCCGATCGCCAGGAACACGCCGAACGGCACGGCCTTCTTGCGCGCCGCCGCCCCCTCGCGCGCGATGATCGCGAGCCCGACGATCGAGCCCGTCAGAAACGCGATGAGGAGCGCCGGGATGATCGACACGCCCAGGTAGAGGCCCATGGCGCCGGCGAGCTTCACGTCGCCCATCCCCATCCCGCGCGGGTAGACGAGCACCGCCGCCAGCAGGAACAGGAACGCCCCGGCGCCGGCGATCAGGTTCTCGACCAGATCTCCGCGGTCGACCAGCAGCGTGGCGATCACGCCGTAGACCGCCATCGGGTAGACGATCTTGTTCGGGAGCAGCCTGTGGTCCAGGTCGATCCCGGCGAGCGCGATCAGCGCCGCCACGAACGGCAGCTCGAGGACGAGGTCGTTGTCGAACCCGCGGACGAGCACGACTGCCGCGAAGACGAGCGCCGTCACCAGCTCCACGAGCGGATAGCGCGCCGAGATCGGCCCGCCGCAGTGCCGGCAGCGCCCCCGCAGGACGAGCCACGAGACCACTGGCACGTTGTCGTACGGCTTGACCGGCGTGCCGCAGTGCGGGCAACGTGAGCCGGGACTGGCCAGCGACTCGCCCAGTGGCAGGCGATGAATCACGACGTTGAGGAAGCTCCCGATCACGGCGCCGAGGACGCCGCTCAGGACGACCGCAGCCGCTATTGCCCACCCTCCCGGCTCACGCCGGACACTCTAGCCCCCGGTGATGTCGCGCCAGGAGTTCTGGACGATCGCGGCGCTGCCGTACGAGCTCACACCGATGAAGGCGTTGTCGTCGTAGGTGATGTTCACCTTGTTCGAGCCCACGTCGATGCCGCCCGGACCGTCGACGAACGCCCCGCCGTGGATGGTCAGGCCGCCTCGCAGCCTGAGCACGTCCCCGGTGCTGTCCGCGTTGTTCAGGTGATACACGATGCCCCAGAAGTCGGAGTTGCCTCCGAGCTGGAGGTTTCCATCCGCCCAGATCAGAATGCCGGGACTCGCCGGCGAGTTCCAGGTGTTGTTCTTCGTGTACTGGCCGTCGGCACACCCCTGGACCCAGACCACCTTGCCGGTGAGCTGATCGTCCGTCGGGCAGACGCCGTCGAAGAACCTGCCGTCGGCGATTGCGCGCTCCTTGAGCCGCGCCTTCACGTCGTCCTCGAGCGCGTCCTTCCCGACGTACTCCCCGCCGGAGATCGCGCCGGCCGGGTCGATCTGGGGATTCTTCTTGTCAGGCGTGTAGTTCGCACAGCCGGACGCCGCCAGCGAGCACCGGAGCGTGACCGGGTGCTGGCTCGTCGCGTCCGGGTTCGTGAGCACGTACCCGTGGTTTCCGTTCGGAGTGAGGTCGAAGTGGCCCGCGAGGATCACGCGCTTGGGGAGGAACTCCACGTGCTCCTGCACCTGCACGAGCGCCACGAGCGCGCGACTGCGGCCGCGAACCTTCGTCTCGGCCTTGACCCAGACGCGCCTGTTGGCGTTCGCGTCCCAGTGCGCGGTCACGTCGACGCCACCCGCGCCCTTCGCCTCGATCACGGCCGAGTCGTAGAAGGGACCGCTGCTGTCGTCGTAGACGGTCGTCTTCCAGCTCGACCCGGTGGCGAAGTCGGGGCTGTTGTACGCCGTCGAGAGCTGGGTGGCATCGGGGCACTGGTCCGCGACGCCGGAGGCCTGTGTACACGTCGGTGTGGTCCCGGCGTAGGAGGTCGGCGACCCGGCCCACCGGCGCGAGAGCGTGAACGACTGCGAGTTCAGCGCCGCCTCGGCGAGGTTGAAGGACGACTCCCGCTGGCGCTCGCGCGACGTCTCCACCTGCTGGGTGTCCACGAAGGAGTAGGCCGCGAGCCCGATGCCGACCATCAGCGTCATGAGCACGATGGCCATGATGATCGCGCTGCCGCGCTCGGAGTCGGCGAGCCGGCGGCTCATGGCACCACCGCCTGGCAGGTCCCCTCGGCGGGCAGGTCGCCCTGGTCCTTCACGGCGAGCCGGAAGGTGTGCGTGCCGGAGGTGGGTGCGTCCCAGAGCGCCACAATGCCCGTGGCGGTGGGCGGCTCCGTGGTCAGGCCGTCGGCGTACCACTTGTACTCCTTCAGGTTGAAGCCCTCCGGGTCCTCGGAGGCCGACCCGTTCAGCGCGATCTTGTTGCCGGTGCCCGCGTACTGCGCGGTGCACTTCGCGATCGGCGCGCGGTTCTGGTTGCGGAGGAAAACGCCGGAGGTGAGCTCGGTCGCATCGGGCGACTTTCCCGGGTTCCAGTCGACCATGAAGTCGGCGTGGATGGCGGTGATGCCGTCGAGTGGTGCGGGACCGGGCGAGTAGGTGAAGACCGGCACCGTCGGCACCTGCGCCGTGTTCACGACGTCCTGTGCCACCTCGGTGCTGTTCCCCCAGCTGGCGTTCGGACAGCCGGCCGTCGAGAACGCCGGCGGCGGGCTCACGACCTGCCAGGTCTGCTGCTGCTTGATCAGCGACGCCTTGCCGCCCGACACGTTCCCGATGCAGTAGCGCACGCGCTTGATGTTTCGGGCGTTCGTGGACCCCACCGGCTTCACGGCGTCGACGGTCAGGAAGACGATGTCGTAGGGCTCGGCCTTCTCGACGCTCTTCGGCGAGAAGTCGTTCGGGCTCGCCAGGTTGCGGAGCTGGCCCGAGAGCCGCTCCATCGTCAGACGCGCCTCGTCCTGCGACTCGTTCTGAAGGCGGTTCACGCGCTCGTTGCGGTTAAACGAGGCGAACGCGCTGATCGTCGCCATCATCACGACGGTCACGATGATCATCGAGACCAGGAGCTCGATCAGCGTGAACCCGCCCTCGGCGCGAAGCCTGCTCACGGTGCCGCCA
This sequence comes from Thermoleophilaceae bacterium, assembly GCA_040509835.1. Taxonomy (GTDB): domain Bacteria; phylum Actinomycetota; class Thermoleophilia; order Solirubrobacterales; family Thermoleophilaceae; genus JACVRW01. The sequence continues at coordinate 1,692 of JBEVKE010000125.1, read as the reverse complement.
CCGGCCCCAGCGGATCGGACTCGGAGAAGTTCGAGTCGACCGTGGTGACCCAGTAGACATGGCCGCCCGCCAGGGCGCCGATGTCCCGGTACGAGGTGAGGGAGTCCTGGCCGGTCCGCGCGACGCGGCTTCCGATCGCCTTGCCGTCGCGATAGACGCGGTAGAAGATGATGGACGAGCCGGAATAGCTCGGGCTGGCCGGCGGGGCGTCGTCCCAGGTCAGCACGACCGAGTCGTCGTCCGCGATCGCCGAAAGCGTGACGGGCTGGTTCGGCTTGGTCGTGGCGCGCGTGGCGGTCAGCGTGGTCTTGGCGCCCTCGCGCTTCGCCCCGGTCGACGGGTCCTGGTCGAGGGCCACGACGTAGTACTGGATCGTCGCGCCGGCCGGCGGGGTCAGGTCGCGGCACTCGGTGAAGGTCGGGTCCGCGGGCTTGTCGCAGCCGGGCACGAGCACGTCGCCGGAGCCGCTCGTGCGGTACACGCGATAGCCCGTCACGTCCGGCTCGTTGTTGCGCGACCACTGGAGCTCGACGATGTCGTTCACATCGCTCGCCCAGGCGCGCGGGTTGAAGCCTCCGAAGACGTCGTCCGGCGCGGACGGCGTGTCACGGTTGAGCCGGATGTTGCGCGAGCGCGTCGGGCCCGGTGTGCCCTCGGCGTCGAACGCCGTGACACTGACGAGATACGTGCCGTCGGGCACGTGCGTGCCTCCGCTGTCGATCTTCCAGGTGAACGTCGCGGTGGGCGAGGTCGCGGTGTCGAGGAGCACACCGTCGACGGCGAAGCGGATGGACGTCGTGCCGGTCTGCGCCTGCACGTCGAACTTGATGTTCGGTGACGGCGTGGTGAGCTCCGTCATGGCGAGGCCGCCCGGCGTCTGGTTCGTGAACTCGACGGACGGGCCGGCGGAGCTCGCCTCGTTGTTGACGATGCCGGTCTGGGTGATGTTCCGCGTCACGCCGTTCCGCGTCCAGGCGACGTCGACGGTGAGCCGCTTGTAGTCGTCCGGGTTCGCGTCGGTCGCGTCGGCGTGGGCCGCACAGAAGTTGCCGCCCGCCGTGTTGCCGTAGCCGTCCTGGCTGTCGTCGATCGAGCAGAGCGTGAGGGTGATCGTGTAGGTCTGGTTGCGGCGCTCGACGGTCCACCCCGTCGCCGGCAACGTGTCGTCGAGCCCCGGGAGCGCCTGGAGCGTCGAGGTCGCCGTGGTGGGCGTGAGCTGCCGGTAGGGCACCGATCGGGCCGCCTCGATCACCTCGCGCGTGAGCGCGTTGCCGGCCTCCCGCTCCTTGTTGGCGAGCGTGCGGGCCGCGGCGCCGTCGATCATCGAGATCGCGGCGCCGATTCCGATCGCGAGGATCAAAATCGTGACCATGACCTCGATGAGCGTGAAGCCACGCTCGCTGTGCAGACCAGAAGAGGCGGGCATGTCGGAGTCTCATCGGCGTGCCCGCGGGCGATCTTGACTCAGGTGGACAGGTGTTGGCCCTTCGTTTTTTCTGCCCCTGGAACGGCTGAGGGCGGGCCGTTTGGCCCGCCCTCTCTCAGAGACGTCGGTTTCTGGCAGTGACTACCAGTTACCGCCCGAGCAGCCGCCGTTGTTGGCGGGCGCGCAGGTGTACGGCTTGACGAACTTGCCGTTCGTCTTGGTGATCGTGAACGTGTGGTTCGCGCCACCGGAGTTCGCCTTCGAGG
>JBEVKE010000124.1:0-13806 GCA_040509835.1 Thermoleophilaceae bacterium | reverse complement strand
GAGAACGTGAACCAGCTCGCCTCGAACCTGACGACTCAGGTGCGCGCGATCGCCGAGGTGTCCACCGCGGTGACCCAGGGCGACCTGACGCGGTCGATCACCGTCGAGGCGAGCGGAGAGGTCGCGGACCTCTCGGACAACATCAACCAGATGATCGCCAACCTGCGCGAGACCACCCGCCAGAACGAGGAGCAGGACTGGCTGAAGACGAACCTCGCTCGGATCTCCGGTCTCATGCAGGGCCAGCGGAACCTCGAGACCGTCTCGCAGCTGATCATGTCCGAGCTGTCGCCGGCCGTTGGCGCCCAGCACGGCGCGTTCTTCTTCGCGGGCCACGACGAGTTCGGGTCCGACTACGAGCTGATGCTGCTGGCGAGCTACGGCTACACGAAGAAGAACGGCGAGGAGCCGACCTTCAAGCCTGGCGACGGCCTCGTCGGCCAGGCGGCGCTCGAGAAGAAGCCGATCCGGATCGTCGATCCACCGGCGGACTACGTGAAGGTGGCGTCCGGGCTGGGCGACTCGACGCCGCGAGACATCATCGTGATCCCGGTCCTGTTCGAGGAGCAGACGCTCGCCGTGATCGAGCTGGCCTCTTTCACGCCGTTCAGCGAGATCATCCTTCAGTTCCTCGACCAGCTCACGGAGACGATCGGCGTCGTGCTCGCGACGATCACCGCGAACGTCCGGACGGAGGAGCTGCTCCAGCAGTCCCAGTCCCAGTCCCAGGAGCTACAGGAGCAGTCCGAGGCGCTCCAGCGCCAGCAGATGGAGCTCCAGGCGACGAACGAGGAGCTCCAGGAGAAGGCGGAGCAGCTCGAGCGGCAGAACCGCGACATCGAGATCAAGAACCGCGAGATCGAGATGGCCCGTAGCTCGCTCGAGGAGAAGGCGGAGCAGCTCGCGCTCAGCTCGAAGTACAAGTCCGAGTTCCTCGCGAACATGTCGCACGAGCTGCGCACGCCGCTCAACTCGCTGCTGATCCTGTCGAAGGTCCTGGCCGCCAACGAGACCGGCAACCTGACCGCGAAGCAGGTTGACGCGTCCACGACCATCCACAACGCGGGCTCCGACCTGCTCGCGCTGATCAACGACATCCTCGACCTGTCGAAGGTCGAGGCCGGGAAGATGGACGTGCACTCCGGGCGCACGGAGCTACGCTCGGTGCGCGAGTATGTCGAGCGCTCGTTCGCGCCCGTCGCGGGCGAGAAGGGGCTCGACTTCGCGATCGACCTGGCGCACGACGCACCCGAGCAGATCCAGACCGACGAGCAGCGGCTCCAACAGGTGCTGAAGAACCTGCTCTCCAACGCGTTCAAGTTCACCGACTCGGGCTCGGTCCGGCTGGCGATCGGCCGCGCGCCGGCGGACGCCCACTTCGGGTCGGACACGCTGGCGCGCTCGGAGGCCGTGGTCGCCTTCTCGGTGATCGACACGGGCATCGGCATCCCGCCGGACAAGCTGCGCCTGATCTTCGAGGCGTTCCAGCAGGCCGAGGGCTCGATCAGCCGCCGCTTCGGCGGCACCGGGCTCGGCCTGTCGATCAGCCGCGAGATCGCGCGCCTGCTGGGCGGCGAGATCCACGTGGCCAGCGTGGAGGGCCAGGGCTCGACGTTCACCCTGTACCTGCCGGCCGCCGGGCCCGTGGCGCTGCCGGTGCCCACCGCGCCGACGTTCGAGGAGCCGGCGCCGCTCCTGCCGGCGGCGGCGAGGTCGCGCCGGCGCACGGAGACGGCGGCGCTGCCGGACACGCTCACGGACGACCGCGCCGATCTGCCGGCGGGCGAGCGCGTGGCGCTCGTGATGACCGGCGACCGCGCCCTGGCCCGGCGCGCGGTGGAGGTCGCTCACGAGCACGGCTTCCGGTGCCTGCTCGCGCTCCGCGGGGACGCGGGGCTCGCGCTCGTCCACGAGTTCATGCCGGACGCCGTGATCGTGAGCAAGGATCTCCCGCAGCTGAACGGCGAGGCGGTGCTCGATCACGTGAAGCGCCATCCCGAGACCCGTCACCTGCCGGTGTACGTGCTGGCCGGCGACGACTCGAAGCTCGACCTGCGGCACGCCGGCGCGCTCGGCTGCCTCACGGAGGAGGCGACGCCGGAGCTGCTCGGCGACGTGTTCTCGGAGCTGAGCCGCTTCCTCGAGCGGCGTGTGCGCGCGGTGCTGCTCGTGGCGAGCGACCAGCGCGAGCGCGAGGGCCTCGCCGACCTGATCGGCGGGCCCGACGTGGAGGTGGTCGGTGTGGGCTCACGCGACGACGCGCTCGAGACGCTCGACTCGCAGGAGTTCGACTGCCTGGTCCTGGCCCCGGCATCCGAGGACGGGGCCAGCTTCCAGCTCCTCGACCGCCTGCGGCGCACCAAGCGCTTCCGCGACCTCCCGGTGATCGTGCACTCGAACCACGAGCTGTCGCCGAAGGAGGAGGCGCGCCTGAAGCGCTACGCGGAGGCGATCGTCGTTAAGGACGTGCGCTCGCCCGAGCGGCTGCTCGACGAGACCTCGCTCTACCTCCATCGGGTGGAGGCGCGCCTACCCGCCGACAAGCGCCAGATGCTCGAGCGGCTGCACATGGCCGACGCCGTGTTCGAGGGCAAGAAGGTGCTGATCGTGGACGACGACGTGCGCAACGTCTTCGCCCTGACGAGCGTCTTCGAGCGCCGCGGCATGGAGGTCGTGTTCGCCGAGAACGGACGCGAGGGGATCGAGGCGCTGAAGGCGAACCCCGACGTCTCGCTCGTCCTGATGGACATCATGATGCCCGAGATGGACGGGTACGAGGCCACGCGCGCCGTGCGTGAGATGCCGGAGTTCCAGCGGCTGCCGATCGTCGCGCTCACGGCCAAGGCGATGAAGGGCGACCGCGAGAAGAGCATCTCCTCCGGCGCGTCGGACTACATCACGAAGCCGGTGGACGTCGACCAGCTTCTCTCATTGATGAGGGTGTGGCTATACCGGTGAGCGGCGCGATCCTGGTGGTCGATGACCAGGCGGAGAGCCTGGTGGCCCTCCGCACCGTGCTGGAGCCGCTCGGCCGCGAGGTGGTGACCGCGCCGTCGGGTGAGGAGGCGCTCAAACGGCTCCTCCATGACGACTTCGCCGTGATCGTCATGGACGTACGGATGCCGGGTCTGAACGGCTTCGAGACCGTCGAACTGATCAAGCGCCGGGAGCGCCACGAGGACACCGCGATCATCTTCCTGACGGCGGCGGACGCGGACGCGGAGCAGGTCACGCGCGGCTACTCGGCGGGCGCCGTCGACTACATGCTGAAGCCGGTCGACCCGGACATGCTGCGCTCGAAGGTCGCGATGCTGCTCGAGCTCCAGCAGAAGAGCGCCGAGCTGCGGGCGTCGGAGGAGCGCTTCAGGGCCGCATTCGAGGGCGCGCCGATCGGTATGGGGCTGAGCACGGTGAACGGCCGCTGGCTTGAGGTGAACGACGCGCTGTGCGAGCTGCTCGGCCGCTCGCAGGACTCGCTCCTGCGCCAGCCGCTCTGGGACCTCGTGCACCCCTCGGATCGCGAGAACGAGCGCGATGCGGTGCGCCGGCTGCTCCACGACCGGCCGCTTTTCGACCAGTCCGAGAAGCGCTTCATGCGCCCCGACGGCGAGGTGGTGAACGCGATCGTGAGCGTGTCGCTCACGGCTGACAGCAGCGACCGCCCGCAGGGCTACATCTGGCAGCTCGTGGACGTGACCGAGCAGCGCCGCGCCGAGCAGGAGCGCGCGGCGCGGGCGGAGGCCGAGGCCGTCATCCAGACGATCGGGAAGCTTCAACAGGTCACCGAGGCGGCGCTGGCGCACCTGGAGCTGGACGAGCTGCTCGCAGTGCTCGTCCAACGCGTGTCCGAGGTGTTCGCCGCCGACCTGGTGCGGATCCTGCTGCGCGACCGTGAGGACGAGCGGGGCTTTAGGGTGGGGGCCGCGGACGGGCTCGACAGCGAGCCGGGCACGCTCGTGGAGATCTCGAGCGCGCTCGAGGAGGTCGTGGAGCGGGCGCGGCCGGTGACGTTCTCGGAGCTCCCGGCCGGCATGGCGCTCGACACCGCGATCGAGGCGGCGAGAGTCACGTCGCTGATGGCGTCGCCGCTGCTCGTGAAGGGCGAGGTGGCCGGCGTGGTCGAGGTCGGCTCGACCGGGGCGCGCCGCTTCACGCTCGAGGACGAGAGCCTGCTGCTCTTGATGACCGACCGCGCCGGGCTCGCGATCGAGCACGCGCGCGCCTACGAGCGCGAGCTGTCGAACGTCGAGATGCTCCAGCGGAGCCTTCTGCCCGAGCGCCTGCCGGAGGTCAAGGGCATCCAGGTGGCGGCCATCTACATGCCCGGTGGCGCGGCCGTGGGCGGCGACTGGTACGACGCGATCCCGCTCGAGTGCGGTCGGGTGGGAGTGGCGATGGGCGACGTGGTGGGGCACGGAATCGGCGCCGCCTCGCTGATGGGCCAGCTGCGCCACGCGATGCGCGCCTACGCGGTCGAGGGCCACTCGCCGGGCGGTGTGCTCGACCGGCTGGCCAAGCTGGTGCGAGGCCTCGAGGGCGGCCAGATGGCCACGCTCCTGTACCTGGTCATGGAGCCCGACCACGGCACCGTCCGGTTCGCCAATGCGGGCCACGTGCCGCCGCTCGTGATCGGCCCGGAGGGCGACGCCCACTACCTGGAGAGCGCCCACAACCCGCCCCTGGGCGTGTTCGACAGCCCCGACCACATCGAGACCACGATGGAGCTGACGCCCGGCTCGACAATCGTGCTCTACACCGACGGGCTCGTGGAGGAGCGGGGGGTCTCGATCGATCAGGGGCTCGAGGCGCTGCGGCTGGCGGCCTCGCAGGACGCCTGCCACCCCGACGAGCTGTGCGAGCGGCTCGTCGAGTCGATGCTCGCCATCCACGCGGCCAACGACGACATCGCCGTGCTCGCCCTGCGCGCCCTGCCGACGGCGCCCCCGCCCCTGCACCTCGAGCTGCCGTCCGACCCGACCCTGCTGGCCGGCATGCGCCGCGACCTGGGCACCTGGCTGCGCAACGCCGGCGCGTCGAGCGAGGTCGTGGAGGTGATCCAGATCGCCTGCCACGAGGCATGCTCGAACGCGATCGAGCACGGCTACGGGTTCGGCGACGGCCGGCTCTTTGTGGACGCGGAGCTGGACGACGAACGAGTGATCCTCACCGTGCGCGACACGGGCCACTGGATCGATCGCCCCGAGGGGGTGTCGCGGTACCGCGGCAACGGCCTGCCGCTGATGCAGGCGCTGATGGACTCGGTGGAGCTGACGCACGACAACGGCGACGGGACCGCGGTGCGGATGGCGCGCTCGCTGTCGCCCGATCGCGTTGTAGCGGGCGCGTAACGAACGACAGCGGTAAAGGGGGTCGGGCCCCGGGTGTGGAGGAGAAATCTCGGGCTGACGCCGAGTTTTTTCCTCCACACCCGCTCGGCCACCCCTCAATGCCGTCGTTCGCCTGCCTAACCTGAGCGCACGATGCTCCTCGACGCGCTCGAATGGATGGGCCACGCCGGCTTCCGCGTGCGCGTCGGCCGCGCCACCGTCTACATCGACCCCTATCGCGTCCCGGAGGGCGCTCCGCAGGCCGACCTCATCCTGATCACCCACGGGCACTACGACCATTTCTCGCCGCAGGACGTCGAGCGGCTCACGAAGAGGGAGACCTGGCTCGTCGGTCCCGCGGCGGTCGCCGAACGCGTGAGCGGGCAGGTGCACTCAATCGGGCCGGGCGAGACGCTCGAGGACGAGCTCGTGCGCGGAATACACGTGAGCGCAGTCGCGGCGTACAACACGTCCAAGTGGGACGCGGACGGGAAGCCGTTTCATCCGCGTGATGCGGGATGGGTGGGATACGAGGTGAATGTCCGCGGGGAGCGGCTTTACCATGCCGGCGACACTGACGTGATTCCGGAAATGGACAGCGTCACCGGGGTCGACGTGGCGCTGCTGCCCGTGAGCGGCGTCTACGTGATGACCGCCCAGGAGGCCGCCGAGGCGGCCCGGAGAATCCAACCGCGGGTCGCGGTCCCGATGCACTGGGGCTCCCACATCGGCACCGAGCACGACGCGCGAACATTCGCCGCCAAGGCACCCGTGGAGGTTCAGATCATGGAGAAGGCTCAGTGAGCGCCCAGCCCGACCGTCAGCGCGCCGCGCTCAACCGGATGGCGAAGGACGACCCGGAGCTCGCGGCGCGCCTGATCCTGATGACGCTGCCCGGCGCCGCGTCGAAGATCGGCGGGACGATGTCCTACGTGCTCGACGTCGAGGAGCTTGGCGCGCACCGCGTGTCGATCTCGGGCGGCCGCGCCCGCGTGGACCGGCTGGAGAGCGGAGACGACGAGGACGTGGACTTCCGCCTCCACGCCGACGCCCGGACGCTCACGGACCTCGTGACCGGCGCCCACGGCCCGCTCGGCCTGATGATGCGCGGCCGCCTCCGCATCCGGGGCAAGCGGAGGAAGGCGATGAAACTGCGGCGGATGTCGTCGGGCGAGCTCTCGATGGCGGATGTGGTCGAGGCCGGCGGAACGCTTGATCCCGACGTCCTGTACCGCTCGCTTCCCTACCTGATCGACGCAGACTGGACGCAGGGGCACGACTTCACGGTCCGTTACGTGGTCACCGGCGACGGCGGCGGCAGCTGGTACGTGACGGTGCGCGACGGCCAGCCCCTGGCAGTGACCCGGGACGACCGCGACGCGGTCGGCACCGCCACCGTCTCCTTCGACTCGTACCAGCGCATGGCGTCGGGGCAGGTGAGCCCGTCGATCGCCATGCAGAACCAGCTCACGAAGATCGACGGCGAGATACATCCGATCACGCTGCTCGGCCGCTGGATCGCCCGCGCGCAGGGCCAGGACGACGCGGAACTGAAGCGCGAGGCCAAGCAGCGCCGCCTTCAGGAGGAGCGCGCGGGCCTGTACGCGCCCGGCGGCGATCACGACGGCGACGGCCTGCTCGACTACCGGCAGCTGTACGCGCTGTGGGAGCGTCAGAACTGGAGGGCCACGGAGCTCGACTTCTCGGTCGACCGCGAGCAGTGGGTGATCACGCCGCGCGAGGCGCAGGAGTCCACGATCTGGAGCCTCGGCTCCTTCTACGTCGGCGAGGAGCGCGTGACCGCGGACCTCGCGCCGTTCCTTCAGGCGGCCCCGACGGGCGAGATCGAGCTGTTCCTCGCCACGCAGCTGGTGGACGAGGCGCGTCACGCCGCCTTCTTCGACCGCTTCGGCGCCGAGGTCATGTGCCTGTCGGCCGACGACTTCCGCGGCCGCATGCGCGAGGTCGAGCAGATCCTGCTCTCGCCCTGGCGCGAGGTGTTCGACGACGGCCTGCGCGATGTCGCGCGCCGGATCCAGGCGAAGCCGGACGACCTCGACCTGTTCGTCGAGGGCATCACGACGTACCACATGGTCGTGGAGGGCTTCCTGGCCGTGACCGGCCAGACGCTAATCCGCGACTACATGCTCGAGCACTCCCTGTACCCGGGGTTCTGCGAGGGGTTCGGCCTGGTGGAGCGCGACGAGCACCGGCACGTCGCCTTCGGCGTCCGCTTCCTCCGCGACGCGATCCGCGAGGACCCGCGCCACCGCGCCACGGTCGAGCGCGTGGTGCTCGACCTCGCGCCCAAGGCCGCCTATGTGTTCGCGCCGCCGTACGTGACGGACACGCGCGAGTACGTGTCCTACGGCTACACCTCGAGGCAGATCTATGGCTTCGCCTACCGGACGCTCCGGCGCCGCATGAAGGTGCTCGGCATCGAGATCCCGACTGCCGACGAGCTGATGCCGGGGCCGATCGACGGCACGACCGAGTTCGTGGCCGTGCCGGCAGCTGAGACGAAGGGCGCCTCTAACGGCGCATCGTCGAACGGCTCAGGCGATCTCGAGGCGGCGGCCAAGAGCTAGTCGGCCACAGCGCCGCGCCCGCAAGGAGCAGGCCGAGGCCGATCGACCCAAGCGCGAAGGCCTGCCAGCCGGTTCGCGGCAGCCCGCCCGCGGTCTCGCCGCCGACGCCGGCCTGGGGAGATGGGGTGGTCTCCGGGTTCGGCTCGCTGGACGGCGGCTGCTCGCCGTCCGGCTGCTGCTCGGGCGGCTGCTCCTCGCCTCCCGGCGTGGTCGGCGTCTGGTCCTGTGCCGGCACTGCGTCCGGCGCTGCGTCCGGCACCGTCTGCGCCACCGCCGCGGGCGCCGCCTCGTCGGCCGTGACCGCGACGCCGCCGCCATCCTGGGCGAGGGCGGGAGCGGCCGGAATCAGGAATGCGAGCGCTGTGGCGCAGGGGAGGAGGCGCTTGAAAGTCATGCTGCGCCGCATTTCGACGCCCGCCGGGCGATTCCTTGCCCTATGCTGGCTCGGCTTTGCGAAGTACTCGCGCCCTGCGAACACTCGCGTGGGGCGCGGTGGCGGTGGGCGTCGCCACACCCCTGGTCCGGCACCGGCTGCGGCTCCGGCCCCCGGTGGTGACGGCGTTGTCATGGCCCGCCCCCGCCGCGCTCGCGCTTGCCGCCCGCCGCTCGCCCGTCCGCGACGCGGGCATCTACGCCCTCCAGATGTGGGCGTACTTCGCGCATTACGACATGCCGGATGACGACCCCGACTGGCTCCTGGGGCGCCTGAAGGTCGACTACACCGTCCGCTGCGACCGCGCGCTCGGGCTCGGCACCGCTCCCACGATCCGACTCCAGCGCGCGCTCGGCCGCGAGGGCCACGTCGGCGCGCTCGAGTACGCCCTCTCAATCGTGCACTGGAGCTGGTTCCTCGTTCCGCACGGGACGCTCCTGTACATGCTGGTCCGCCATCGCGAGCAGTTCCCCCGCTCGGCGGTGATGATGGCCGCCTGCTTCGACCTGGGCTGCGTGGTCTACTGGGCGGTGCCCACCGCCCCACCGTGGTACGCGGGGGCGAACGGGGCGATGCCGCCGGTGCGGCGGATCATGGAGGAGGCCGGCCAGCGCTTCTGGAAGCGCCTCTGGCACCCGCTTTACCATTCGCTGCAAGGCAATCCCTTCGCAGCAATGCCCTCACTCCACTTCGGCACGTCAGTCATGGCAGCCCGCATCCTGTCCCAGGTGGGCCGAGGGCACGCCGCGGCCGGCTGGGCCTACGCGCTCACGCTCGGCTTCGGCCTCGTGTATCTGGGCGAGCACTACGTGATCGACCTGATCGCGGGCCTGGCGCTGGCCGAGGGGATCTGGCGGGTGGCACCGCGTGCCGAGCCCGCGATCCGGTTGATCGCGGCGGCCGTGCATCGACTGGAGCCGCGGGCCAGCTGATGGCGGCGGAGGACCGCCGCCACGCGGTGCTGGACCGCCGTCTCGACGACCAGGACGAGCCCGACCTCGAGTCGGCCGAGGAGCTCGAGGTCAGCCGCTTCGGGGCGCTCCTCCAGGACCGGCGCAAGATCGCGTCGGGCGTGGCGCTCGTCGTGGTTCTGATCGTCGCGATCTACGTGCTGTTCCCGAAGATCGTAGGTGCCGACGAGGCGGTCAACAACCTCGACGACGCCGTCTGGTACTGGGTGATCGTCGCGATTGGGTTCAACGTGGTCGCGTTCGGTGCCTACGTCGCGCTGTTCCGCGGCGTGCTGGGCGGCACCCGCGACGACGACGTGCACCGCCGGCTCGACCTGCGCGCCTCGTACCAGATCACGATGGCCGGCCTCGCCGCCACCCGGATCTTCTCGGCGGCGGGCGTGGGCGGCATCGTGCTCACCTACTGGGCGCTCCGCAAGGCGGGCGTGCCGCGCAGGCGCGCGGCCTGCCGGATGGTCGCCTTCCTGGTGCTCACGTACTTCGTCTACCTGGCCGCGCTGGTCGTATTCGGCGTGCTGCTGCGAACGGGCGTCCTGCACGGCGAGTCCCCGCTTGCGGGCACCGTCGTCCCGGCGGCGATCTCCGGCGGGATCATCGCCCTGTTCCTGATGATCGCCGCGATCCCCGACGACTTCGAGCGGCGCATCCAGCACTACGCGCGCGGATACAGGCGCGCCCGCTACCTCCAGCGCATCGCCACGGGCCCGGCCACGCTCGCCATGGGCACGCGCACCGCGATCGCCTACATCCGCCACCCGCAACGCGGCGTGCTGGCCCTCGGGGGCGCGGTGGGCTTCTGGGCGGCGAACATCGGGATCCTGTGGGCGAGCTTCAAGGCGTTCGGCGGCCACGTGCCGTTCGGGGTGCTCGTGCAGGGCTTCTTCCTCGGGATGGCCGCGAACCTGATCCCCTCGCCGGCGGGCGGCGTGGGGGCCGTGGACGCGGGCATGATCGGGGCGTTCGCGCTGTTCGGGATTGACGAGGGCGTGGTCTTCCCGGCGGTGCTCACCTACCGCGTGATCGCCTTCTGGCTGCCGATTCCGCCGGGTATCGTCGCCTTCATCCAGCTGCGGAAGACGGTGGCCGGATGGGAGCGCGAGCGCGGTGAGACACCCGCCAGGGTGAGTACACTTCAGAAAGTAAAGTGATGAGGGAGAACGTGGACATCGAGAATGTCGTCATCGTCGGCAGCGGTCCCGCGGGCTACACGGCCGCGCTCTACACGGCGCGCGCCGACCTGAACCCGCTCGTGATCGAGGGCTTCGCCTGGGGCGGCCTGCTCCAGCAGACGACCGATGTCGAGAACTACCCGGGCTATCCGCAGGGCGTGATGGGCCCGCAGATGATGCAGGACCTGCGCGACCAGGCGGAGCGCTTCGGCACCCGCTTCATCACCGACGACGCCACCAGCATCGACCTCTCCTGCGAGGAAGGCGGCACCCACGTGGTGACCGTAGGTGGTGAGGAGATCAGGGCGCGCGCGGTGATCCTCGCGATGGGCGCCGAGCCGAAGAAGCTCGGCGTGCCGGGAGAGGACGAGCTGTCGGCGCGGGGCGTGTCCTACTGCGCGACCTGCGACGCGGCGTTCTTCCGCGGCGCCGAGACGATCGTGGTCGGCGGCGGCGACACCGCCATGGAGGACGCGACCTTCCTGTCGAAATTCGCCGGGAAGGTGAACGTCGTCCACCGGCGGCCCGAGTTTCGCGCCTCGGCGATCATGCTCGACCGCGCCCGCGACACCGACAACATCGAGCTCGTCACGCCGTACGTCGTTCAGCGCTTCGAGCCGGGCGAGAACGGCGCGCTGGGCCATGCGGTCCTGGAGAACACCGAGGACGGCTCGACCAGGGAGCTGCCGGTCACCGGGGCCTTCGTCGCCATCGGCCATCAGCCCAACTCCCACCTTGTGGAGGGGCAGATCGACACCGACGACGAGGGCTATGTCCTCGTGGACGGCCGCTCCACCAAGACGAAGCTCCCAGGTGTGTTCGCCGCCGGCGACCTCACCGACCGCACGTACCGCCAGGCGGTAACCGCGGCAGGCACCGGCTGTATGGCAGCGCTCGACGCCGAGGCCTACCTGCGCGACACGCCGATCGACCCCGAGGCCCACTGGGAGCCGGACCCCAAGAAGGTCGAGGCGGCGGCCGAGTCGGCGGCGCACTCGGCGTAGTTGCCGACCTGGACCAACTGGGCACGGCAGCAACGATGCGCGCCCGAGCGCATCGAGACTCCCCGGTCTGAGGAAGAGCTCGTCCGCGCGATCGTGGGCGCGCGGCGCGTGAAGGTGGCCGGCTCCGGCCACTCGTTCACGGACATCGCGTGCACCGATGGCGTGATGATCGACCTGACCGCGATGCGGCGCCTGCTCGCCGTGGACGGGAACGAGGTCACGGTCGAGGCGGGGATCACGCTCCACGACCTCGGCGATGAGCTGCGCTCACGCGACCTGGCGATGGAGAACCAGGGCGACGTGGACCCGCAGACGCTGGCCGGCGCCATCTCCACGGCCACGCACGGCACCGGCGCCGGCTACGGGAACCTGTCCTCGCAGGTGACCGGCGTGCGGCTGGTGGACGGCACCGGCGAGGTGCGCGACCTCCGTGACGGCGACGAGCTCCGCGCCGCCCGCGTGAGTCTCGGCGCGCTGGGCGCGATCTCGGCCGTGAGGCTGCGCTGCGTTCCCGCCTTCACCATCCACCGCCTCGACGATCCACGCCCGCTGGACGACCTGCTCCCGCGGCTCGACCAGCTGGTGGACTCGCACGACCACTGGGAGGCGTTCGTGATGCCGTACACGCGGCGGGCGCTGACGCTCACCTCGGAGCGCACCGACCGCGAGCCCCGGCCGCGCGGCCGCGCCGGCGCGTTCGTGCACGACGTGGTGCTCGAGAACGCCGTGCTGGGGCTCTTCTGCCGCACCGGCCGTGCCTTCCCGCGGACGATCCCGTCGCTGAACCGCGCGCTCGCCCGGCTGATGAGCGGCTCCGAGCACCTCGACGCGAGCAACCGCGTGTACGCGAACACTCGGCTCGTCCGCTTCACCGAGATGGAGTACGCGATCCCGCGCGAGCACGCCGCCGAGGCGCTCGAGCGGGTGCTGGCCCTGATCGAGCGGCGGCGGCTGCCGATCGGCTTCCCGATCGAGTTCCGGGTGACCGCGCCGGACGACGCGCTTCTCTCGACCGCCCACGGGCGCCCGACCGCCTACATCGCGGTGCACCAGTACGTCGGCATGGAGTTCGAGACCTACTTCCGCGCCGTCGAGGCGATCATGGACGACTACGGGGGCCGCCCGCACTGGGGCAAGCGCCACTACCAGACCGCCGCCACACTGCGTCCCCGCTACCCCGATTGGGACCGCTTCACGGAGATCCGCGACCGCCTGGACCCCGAGCGCCGCTTCGAGAACGACTACCTGCGCCGGGTGCTCACGGGCAGCGGCGCAGCGTCCGGTCCAGCGTGAGCTTCCGGCCGTCCTGCGTCTCCGCGAGCACGCGCAGGCGGAAGCGGCCGCGCTGGCGGATCTGAGCGCGCTTCACGACTCCGCTGAGCGTCACGGGGCCGCCCCGCTGCCCGCGCGCGGTCGGGATGTTCAGCAGCCGCTCAACTCGGCGGCGACCGACGATCACGTCGGCCAGCAGCAGGCGCGACCGCTTCGACCCGCGCACCTGGACGCGCAGGTCCTTCGAGAAGCAGCCGGCGACGGGTCGGCCGTCGGAGCGCACGGACAGGGACAGGTGCGGTCGAGCCAGGCAGTCCACGCCGATGCAGTGCACCAGCGAGCGCAGCCGCATGTGGAGGTCGTGCTGCACGCGGGCGTACGGCGCGTGGCCGTCCAGGCTCTCCAGCTCGAACGGGTCCTTCTCCAGGGCGTAGAGCTCGGTCTCGCCGGTCGTGCGGTGCTCCACGTACAGGAAGCGGTAGTTGCGGATTCCGCGGTAGGCGGGCACGCCGTTGGCGCCTCGGCCGTTCTCGATCAGGATGTCGCGGCCCCACTCGGCGCCCGGGTCGGCGAGCAGCTCTAGTAGCGAGCGGCCGTCCTGCACGCGGGCGGCCGGGACGTCGGTCTCGTCGAGAATCGTCGAGGTCACGTCCACGTTCGCGACCAGCCGGTGGTCGATGCGCCCGCGCGGCACGCCCGGCCCACGGAGGACGATCGGCACGCGGATGGACTCCTCGTACGGCAGCACCTTCTCGGCGAGCGCGCGGTGCTCGCCGTGCATGAATCCGTTGTCGGACAGGAACACGATCAGCGTGTTGTCGAGCTGGCCGTTGCGGCGGAGCGCCTCCACGATCTGGGAGACCCCCTCGTCCACCGCCATCAGCGCCTCGTTCTCCTGGCGCCAGTTCTCCTCGACGCCGGCCTCGAGCTCGGGCGACAGCCGCGGCCGGTCGGCCACGACCTGCGGCTTGTCGTACATGTTGCGCTCGTTGAAGCTCGGCGGGCGCGGCATCCGCACGCCCGCGAAGGCATCGCGGTGGCG
>JBEVKE010000123.1:0-5777 GCA_040509835.1 Thermoleophilaceae bacterium | reverse complement strand
TGGAGTTCGACGCCGAGACGCTCGACACGCTCGGGCACCTCGAGTACGCGGACAAGTTGAAGGGCCAGGTCACGACGGCGCACCCGCACCACGACCGGGACAGGGACGAGCTCGTGAACTACATCGCGCGCTTTTCGCGCGTGAGCGAGTACGTGCTGTACGGCCTGCCGGCCGGGAGCACCAAGCGGCGGGTAATCGCGCGCATGCCGGTGAAGGAGCCGGCGTACATGCACGCGTTCGGGATGAGCGAGCGCTACCTGATCCTGACCGAGTACCCGCTGCGAGTGAACCCCCTGAAGCTGGCGCTGTCGGGCAAGCCGTTCATCGAGAACTACACGTGGCGCGCCGACGAGCCCACCCGCTTCCAGGTGCTCGACCGCGCGACCGGCGAGCTCCGCGGCACCTACGAGACGGACGCGTTCTTCTGCTTCCACCACGTGAACGCCTTCGAGCGGGGGGACGAGCTCGTCGTGGACCTGTGCGCCTACGAGGACGCGACCATCATCGACTCGCTCTACCTCGACGAGCACGGCCCGCGCGGCGGAGTCCCGAAGACTGAGCTGCGGCGGTACACCATCGACCTGGCGGGGGGCGGCGTGCGCTCCGAGCCGCTGGCAGAGGGATCGCTCGAGCTGCCGCGGATCGACTACGCGCGCCGAAACACGCGCGACTACTCCTACGCGTACTTCACCGGCGCCGACACCGGCTGGATCGACCGGCTGGTGAAGGTGGACGTGCGGAACGGCTCACGCTCCGAGTGGCGGTCCGACGGCTGCTTCCCGGGCGAGCCCGTATTCGTGCGCGCGCCCGGCGCGGAGGCCGAGGACGCGGGCGTCGTGCTGTCGGTGGTGCTCGACGGGAACGCGGGCCACTCCTTCCTCCTGGTGCTCGACGCCGGATCGTTCGAGGAGATCGCCCGCGCGGACGCGCCGCACCACATCCCGTTCGGCTTCCACGGGCAGTACTTCCGCTGAGGAGCACGGCGGGTACGCTCCGCCGCGATGCCGTCGAAGATCTTCCAGCCCGCGCTCCTCGACGGGCAGGTGGCCGTGGTCAGCGGCGGCGGGTCCGGGCTCGGGCGGGCCGCGGCGCTGGAGCTGGCCTCGCTCGGCGCGCGCGTGGTGGTGTGCGGCCGCCGACAGGAGCCGCTCGACGAGACAGTCGAGCTCGGTCGCGGTGGCAGCATCGAGGCGCACGCCTGCGACATCCGTGAGGAGGACCAGGTCGAGGCGCTCGTGGAGGGCGTCTGCGAGCGCCACGGCGGCATCGACCTGCTGCTGAACAACGCCGGTGGCCAGTACCTCGCGCCCGCCGAGGACATCACGCCGAAGGGCTTCCGAACGGTGATCCGGCTGAACGTCGAGGGCACGTGGCTGATGACCCACACGGTCGCCACGAGGGCGATGATCCCGGGCGAGAAGGGCGGCAAGATCGTGAACGTCACGCTGTCGCCTCACCACGGCCTGCCCGGGATGGCGCATTCGTCCGCAGCTCGGGCCGCGGTGGAGAACCTCACGCGGGTGCTGTCGATCGAATGGGCTCGCTTCGGGATCAGGCTCACCGCCGTCGCGCCCGGCCCGATGGCCACGGAGACGATGCGCACCAAGTACCCGCAGGCCGTCGTGGACAGCGCCGCGTGGACGGTGCCGCTCGGGCGGCTCGGCACCGAGGAGGAGTTCGCCTGGCTGATCGCCTACCTGGCGTCGCCCGCCGGCGACTACCTGTCGGGCACGGTGCTCACGCTCGACGGCGCGCGCGACAACTGGTTCGGCGCGTGGCCGCCGGCCGGGATCACGGGGGAGAGCGGGAAGCCGCTCGCCGAGGAGAGGCGGCCAAAGGAGTGAGCAGGGTGCCCGAGCTGCGCACCGAGCGGCTGCTCATGCGCGCCTGGCGCGACGAGGACCTGGACGAGTGGACCGCGATCGCCGGGCACCCGGACGTGTACACCGCGCTCGGCCGCACCGAGCCCGTGGACCCGGCGGACGCCTGGCGCGAGATGGCCTTCTGGGCCGGGCACTGGGCGCTCAAGGGCTTCGGCCACTGGGTGCTCGAGGAGCAAGCGAGCGGGACGATCGTCGGCCGCGCCGGGCTGCTCTACCCGCCGAACTGGCCGGGGCTCGAGGTGGGCTGGACGGTCGCGCCCGAGCACTGGGGAAAGGGCTACGCGCCCGAGGCCGGGCGTGCCGCGTGCGAGTGGGCGCACGACGTCCTGGGCGCAAGGCACATCATCAGCCTCATCGAGGAGTCGAACGAGCGCTCGATCCGGGTGGCGGAGAAGCTCGGCGAGCGGCACGAGGGGAAGACCCGGTTGCAGACGGCCGCCGGAGAGTTCGAGCTGCTCGTCTACGGCGCGGACCTGCCGCTGGCTGCTTCGGCCTAAACGGCGCGGGTACAGTGCGCCGCATGAGCGAGAACGAGGAAGATCGCCGGGATCCGCTGCTGAAGCGCGAGGAGGAGGCGGCCGCTCGCGAGGCCGCCGGAATCGGCGGCGGCCGGCCCGAGTACGAGGACGAGGAGGGCCGCGAGGTCAGCGAGAGCGACCGCGCGCTGATCGAGGGCGGCGAGGGCGTCGAGGAGGGCTTCGAGGTCGCCGAGGAGGACCTGGTGGAGGCGGCTTCCCACGGTGAGAACCGGTACGACCCGAGCGAGGCCGACTTCGGCGACGACGAGAGCGTCGGCGACGCCGACGTCGTCAGCGGCGAGGCCGATGAGGTCGAGGTGCCCGACGGCCCGGACGACCCCGACGACGAGCAGTGACAGGAGCAAGAGGGGTCAGACCCCACATCCGCGCTTAACGTTCGAACAGGGTGGACAGCACCACCTCGGTGACCGTCCGGCTGATGCCGTCCGTCGCTCGTATCCGCTCGAGGCACAGCTCCAGGTCCTGGGTGTCCTCGGCCATGACGTGGAGCAGCGCGCTCGCCTCGCCCGCGACCGTGTGCGCCGACACTACGCCCGCCTCTCCCTCGACCGCCTCTTTGATCGAGTCGGCCGGCATTCGCCCCTCGCAGTAGAGGTCGACGAAGGCCTCGGCATGCCAGCCGAACGCGCGCGGATCGACCATCGCGGTGTAACCGCGGATGACCCCTTCGGCCTCCAGCCGGTCCACCCGCCGCTTCACCGCGGGCGCGGTGAGCCCCACGTGCGATCCTATGTCCCTGAACGATCTGCGCGCGTGATCGCGCAACAGCGCAACGATTCTTCGGTCGATGTCGTCCATATGGGCTCAAAGTGTGCCATGGACGCAACAAACCCGCATTGATTGCGCAACGAAATGAGGGAATCATGTATCCCATGGCTACGACGACCGCGACGACCGCGCCTCCTGTCCCGACGGACGACCGCATGCCGATCCACGGCATCGACCATGTGGAGCTCTACGTGGGCAACGCCGCGCAGACGGCGTACTACTTCAGGAACGCGTTCGGCTTCGCGGAGACCGCGTACTCGGGCCTGGAGACAGGGCGCCGCGATCGCGTCTCGCACGTGCTCGAGCAGGGGCGGATCAGGATCGTCCTCACTGGCACGCTGCTGGGCGGCGACGACATCGCGGCGCACCACGGCCTCCACGGCGACGGCGTCCACAAGATCGCCCTCTCGGTGCCCGACGCGGCGGCCGCCTACCAGCACGCGGTCGACCACGGCGCGCGCGGGATCATGACTCCGCACTGGGTCGAGGACGACCACGGGCGCGTCCAGCTCTCCTCGATCGCCACGTACGGCGAGACACAGCACCTGTTCGTCCAGCGCGAGGGCTACAAGGGCGCCTTCCTCCCGGGGTACGAGCGCCGCGGCGAGGCGGAGAAGAAGCCAGCCGACAGCGGGCTGTTCGCCATCGACCACATCGTCGGCAACGTCGAGCTCGGCCACATGGAGGAGTGGGTGCACTACTACGAGCGCGTCTTCGGGATGACCGAGATGATCCACTTCTCGGACGAGGCGATCTCGACCGAGTACTCGGCGCTGATGTCGAAGGTCGTCACGGACGGCACCGGCCGCATCAAGTTCCCGATCAACGAGCCCGCCGAGGGCAAGCGCAAGTCGCAGATCGAGGAGTACATCGAGTACTACCGCGGCGCCGGCGCCCAGCACATCGCCGTCGCGACCCGGGACATCGTGGGCTGCGTGTCCGCGCTGCGCGAGCAGGGCGTCGAGTTCCTCACGATCCCCGAGGAGTACTACGACGAGGTGCCCGAGCGGATCGGCAAGATCGAGGAGGACCTCGCCGACCTCCGCCGGCTCGGCATCCTGGTCGACCGCGACGACGAGGGGTACCTGCTGCAGATCTTCACCAAGCCGGTCGGCGACAGGCCTACGATCTTCTTCGAGATCATCGAGCGCCACGGCTCGCGCGGCTTCGGCGAGGGGAACTTCAAGGCCCTGTTCGAGGCGATCGAGCGCGAGCAGGACCGGAGAGGAAACCTCTAGATGCGCTACGCAAGCCTGGGCACGGTGCCCGCCAAGCGGCACGTGCAGGTGCGGTCGAACGGAAGCGGCTCACCCCTGCTCGTGGAGGAGGTGATGGGCTACGAGGGATTCTCGGGGAACGAATCCATCCTGCTCCACCTCCAGTCGCCATGCCGGCTCGACACCGTCGGCGCATTCCGGCCCATCGTGAGGGAGGAGTGGGTTCCGGACGCGCACGTCCACCGGCTGGCGGACGTGAACGGTGTCGAGCCCGGCGGCGACCCGCTGTCGGCGCGGCGGCTGCTCATGTGGAACGGCGACATCGAGGTGTCGGTCTGCAAGCCGATCGAGGCGCTCGACGGCTTCTATCGGAACGGCGAGGGCGACGAGGTGATCTACGTCCACCGCGGCAGCGGCGTGCTGCGCACGGTGTTCGGCCGCGTGCCGTTCCGCGAGCGCGACTACCTCGTCATCCCGCGCGGCACGACGCACACGTTCGAGCTGCCGATCGGTGAGGAGCAGTTCTGGGTGTGCTTCCACACCCCCGGCGAGCTCGAGACTCCCAACCGGTACCGCAACCGCTACGGGCAGCTGCTCGAGCACTCCCCGTTCTCACAGCGTGACTTCCATCCGCCCGGGGAGCTCGAGACCTACGACGAGAGCGGCGAGTACCCGGTGACCGTGCGGGTGCGCGACGGCTATCAGGACTACGTGCTCGACCGGCACCCGTTCGACGTGGTGGGCTGGGACGGCTACGTGTGGCCGTACACGTTCAACGCGGACGACTTCGAGCCGCGCGCCGGTCGCTTCCACCTGCCTCCGCCCGCGCACCAGACCTTCCAGGGCCCGAACTTCGTGATCTGCACGTTCGCGCCGCGGATGCTCGACTGGGACCCGGAGGCGGTGACGCTTCCGTACCACCACTCGAACATCCAGTCCGAGGAGGTCATGTTCTACGCCGCCGGCGACTACGCGGCGCGCAAGGGCGTGGACGTGGGCTTCGTGACGCTGCACCCGTCGGGCCTGCCGCACGGGCCGCAGCCGGGCGCCGTGGAGAAGGCGCTCGGCAAGAGTTCGACGGACGAGCTCGCGGTGATGTGGGACACGTTCAGGCCGCTCCGCCTGTCCACGCTCTGGCAGGACGTGGACAGGCCGGAGTACGCCTATTCGTGGAACCCGGACAAGGCCGGAATCGACGCCGAGGCGACGATCACCGCGCGCTAGCGCGCGCTAGAAGTACATCCCTCCGAACTGACCGCCGGTCACGTTCAGGACCTGGCCGTGCACGTAGTCGGCCCACGGTGAGCAGAGGAAGAACACAGGCCCGGCGGCCTCCTCGGGCGTGGCCGGCCGCCCGATCGGGATGATCA
>JBEVKE010000122.1:0-8472 GCA_040509835.1 Thermoleophilaceae bacterium | reverse complement strand
CGCTCGGACCGCTTCACGCAGCTCGCCCTCGCGGCGGCTCGCGAGGCGCTGGACGACGCCGGCTGGGACGACGGCCCGCCCTACGACCCGGACCGCGCGGCCTCCGTGATCGGCACGGGGATCGGCGGCATCGGGACGCTCGAGGCGAACCACATCGTCCTGCGCGACGAGGGCGCCGACCGCATCTCGCCGCTCTCGATCCCGCTGCTGATGGCGAACGCGGCCTCGGGCGTGATAGCGATGAAATACGACCTGCGCGGCCAGTCCTTCGGGACGGTCTCGGCCTGCGCGGCCGGAGCGCACGCGATCGGAACGGCCGAGCGGATGATCCGCTGCGGCGACGCCGACGCGGTCGTGACGGGCGGCAGCGAGGCGGCGATCACGCCGCTCGCGACCGCCGCGTTCGCGCGCATGGATGCCCTGAGCGACTCCGGTATTTCACGCCCGTTCGACCGTCGTCGCGACGGCTTCGTGATGGGCGAGGGCGCCGGCGTGCTGGTGCTGGAGGAGGAGGAGCAGGCGAGGGAGCGCGGCGCGCGCATCCTCGGTTACGTGCGTGGCTACGCATCGACGTCGGACGCGCACCACCTGACCGCCCCGGAGCCGAGCGGCCGTGGTGCCGCCCGCGCGATGGAGCTTGCGATGAAGGACGCCGGGATCGAGGCGTCGGACGTGCTGTACGTGAACGCGCACGGCACATCGACACCGCTGAACGACCGCGCCGAGACGAACGCCATCAAGACGGCGCTCGGCGAGGAGCTCGCGGCGAAGATCCCGGTCAGCTCGACCAAATCGGCGATCGGCCATCTGCTCGGAGCCGCCGGCGCGGTGGAGACGATCGCCACGCTGCTCGCGCTGCGCGACCGGATCGCGCCGCCGACCCTTAACTACGGCGAGCCCGACGAGGGGCTCGACCTCGACTATGTGCCCAACGAGGCACGGCCGCTTCAGAACGGCGACGTCCGCGCTATCGGACTGTCGAACGCGTTCGGCTTCGGCGGCCACAACGCAGTTCTCTGCCTGGAGGCTTCATGAGCGCACTTGCGGACCGGATGCCCGCCGAGCGGATCTCGCCGCTCCTCAAGGAGCCGCGCGAGGTCACGGCGAGGGATCGCCTCGAACTACTCTGCGACCCGGGTTCGCTCCACGTGATCCGCTCGACCGTGCTGCCAAGGCGCGAGTCGAAGCGGATGCGCGAGGGCGACGGGGTCGTGGGCGCCGCCGGCACGATCTCGGGCCGGCCGATCTACTGCTACGCGCAGGACCAGTCGTTCGCCGGCGGCTCGCTGGGCGAGGCACACGCCGACACGATCGTGCGAGTGATGCAGCTGGCCGGCCGTGCACGCGTGCCGATCATCGGCTTCGTGGCCTCGGGCGGCGCGCGGATGGACGACGGCATCGCAGCCCTCGGCGGCTACGGGCGCATCTTCCGCGAGAGCGTGAGGCTGTCCGGCCGAGTGCCGCAGATCTCGGTGATCACCGGCGTGTCGGCGGGCGGCGGGGCGTACTCCCCGGCGCTGACCGACTTCGTCGTCATGACCGAGGGCTCGGCCATGTTCCTCACCGGCCCCGGCGTGGTGCGCGAGGTGACCGGCGAGGACGTGGACGCCCAGCAGCTGGGCGGCCCGAAGGTGCAGGCCAAGAACGGCGTGTGCCAGTTCGTTGCGGGCAACGACCACGAGGCCGTCGGGCTGGTCCGCGAGCTCCTGGCGCACCTGCCGCAGCACGCCGGCGAGACGCCGCCGCACGGGCTGCCCGCGCCGGTGCCGTCGCATGATCCGGCCCAGTTCGTGCCGGAGGCGGCCCGCAAGGTGTACGACGTCCGCCAGGTGATCCGCTCGATCGTGGACAACGAGGAGATGCTCGAGATGTCCTCGCGCTGGGCGCGCAACATGGTCACGGCGTTCTGCCGGATCGACGGCCGCGCGATCGGCGTGATCGCGAACCAGCCGTGGCATCTCGGCGGCGTGATCGACGCCGACGCGTCGCAGAAGGCCGCGAAGTTCGTGCGCATCTGCAACGCCTACGGGATCCCGCTGGTGGTGCTGGTCGACACGCCCGGCTTCCTGCCCGGCACGAAGCAGGAGGGGCTCGGCGTGATCCGTCACGGCGCGAAGCTCCTGCATGCGTTCGCCGAGGCCGTGGTGCCCAAGGTCACCGTGGTACTCCGCAAGGCCTACGGCGGCGGCTTCATCACGATGAACTCGAAGGATCTGGGCGCGGACCTGGCGCTCGCATGGCCGGACGCGCAGATCGGGATCATGGGCGCGAAGCAGGCGGTCGGAGTGGTGCATCGCAAGGCGATCGCCGCGGCGGACGATCCGGCCGCCGAGCAGGACCGGCTTGCCGCCGAGTACGAGGCCGAGCACGTGTCGGCCCTGATCGCGGCGCGCGAGGGCTTCATCGACGAGCTGGTCGAGCCGCGCGACACGCGCCGCCGTCTGGCCGGCGCGCTGTCGGCGCTGTCGAGCGCGGGCGGGTACGGAAACGGCGGAGGGAACATCCCGCTGTGACCACGTACGTGGCAATGGGCGACAGCTTCACCGCGGGCACCGACCCGTCGGGGACGCGTTGGCCGGACGAGCTCGCGCGCTCGCTGGGCGGCCGCTACGTGAACCTCGCGGAGATCGGCGCGACCAGCGAGCAGGTCGAGACCGAGCAGCTCGAGCGTGCGCTCGAGCTCTCGCCGGACGTGGTCACGCTCGTGTGCGGTGCCAACGACGTCCTGCTCAACACTCGCCCGGACGCCGACGCCTACGCCGAGCGGCTGTCGCGGATGTTCACGCGCCTGCGGCGCGCGTACCCGGACGTGATAATCCTGACCGCTACTTACCCGGACATCTCGCGCTTCCTCGACCTGCGACCGCGGTCGCGGATCCGCGTGGAGCGGGGAATGAGACGGTTCAACGCCGCCTGCCGGGCGATCGCCCGGCGTGACAAGGTCGTGGTCCTGGAGGGCTTCGACCACCCGGTCACGGAGGAGCGCTCGAGCTTCGCCGCGGACGGCTTCCACCTCGGCCCGGAGGGCCACCGCGCCGCAGCTCGCGAGTTCCTGCGCGCGCTCCGGCGGCTCCTCCGCCCGCGCACGGCGGCGTGACCACGACTATCGTCGCGGACCTGTTCGGGTCCGCGTTCCACCAGATCCAGACCGGTGACCGGTTCACCACGCCCGGGAGGGAGATCGGCGAGCGCGACATCCTCGACTTCGCGGCTCTCACCGGCGACTCCCACCCGCAGCACGTGGATCCCGAGTGGGCCGCCGAGTCTCGTTTCGGCGAGCAGATTGCTCACGGCCTGCTCGTGCTGTCGTTCGCCGTCGGCCTCCTCCCGCTCGACCCGAACCGGGTGGTGGCCCTGCGCCGGGTGGGCGACGCGGTCTTCAAGCAACCCGTGAGGATCGGCGACACCCTGCACGTGGAGGGTGAGATCACGGGCACGCGCGAGCTGGATGCGGAGCACGGCCTCGTCGAGGCGCGGCTGCGGATCGTGAACCAGCACGGCCGCCTGGCAGTGAGGGCGACGTTGGAGCTGGTGTGGCGGGCCTGAGGCTCGAAGGCAAGCGCCTCCTCATCACCGGCGTCCTGACCAAGGGCAGCATCGCCTACACGGTCGCCGAGCGGGCTCAGGAGGAGGGCGCCCAGGTGCTCCTCACCGGTTTCGGCCGCACCCGCCGGATGACCGAGCGTGCGGCCGCGCGCCTGCCTGACCCGCCGGACGTGCTCGAGCTGGACGTGAACAACCCGGACGACTTCGCGACGCTGGCGGCCGAGCTCGAGAGCCGCTGGGGCGGCGTGGACGGCGCCCTCCACGCGATCGCGTTCGCCCCCGGCGACGCCCTGGGCGGCAACTTCATGTCCGCGCCGGCCGAGTCGGCCGAGGTGGCCTTCCGCACCAGCGCCTATTCGTTCAAGGCGCTGGGCGAGGCGCTCGCCCCGCTGATGGAGGACGGGGGCAGCCTCGTGGGGATGGACTTCGACGCGGCGAAGGCGTGGCCGGTGTACGACTGGATGGGCGTGGCGAAGGCAGCGTTGGAATCCGTGTCCCGCTACCTGGCCCGCGACCTCGGCGAGCAGAACGTCCGCGTGAACCTGATCTCGGCCGGCCCGGTGGAGACGCCGGCGGCGCAGGGCATCCCCGGGTTCGAGACGCTGGCCGGCCTGTGGGAGAAGCAGGCGCCGCTCGGCTGGGACACCTCGGATCCCGCACCTGTGGCCGATGCGGTCCTCTTCCTCCTCTCGGACCTCGCCCGCGGCGTCAGCGGCGAGATCCTCCACGTGGACGGCGGCTTCCACGCGATGGGTGCGCCGCTGAGGCCGTAGAAAGGCAGCATTGAGGGGATCGGGCACGGTCCCGCGCGTCTCGCCCCCGAGGTGGTGGGGATTCGGGGCGGAAAACGGGACGATTCCCCACCAGTTCGCGTGAGGGCTTGCCGGAGGGCACCTCTTCAATGGCTGTCGTTCGTCCCGCGGTAGCAGAGCCGTTACATTCGGCGCCGTGCTGCTCGCGATCGACGTAGGCAACACCCAGACCCACGTGGGCATGTTCGACGGCGACGAGCTCGTCGAGCACTGGCGGTTTGCCACGGTCAGGTTCGCCACGGCGGATGAGCTCGCCACCGTGCTCGCCGGGCTGCTCGACCTGCGTGACCTGCGGCTCGCGGACGTGCACGCCGCCATGGTCTCCGCGGTCGTGCCCACGCTCGCGCACGAGTACGAGCAGGCCATCGAGCGCTACTTCGGCGGGCGAGGGCTTCTGGTCAGCGCCGACATCAAGAGCGGGATGCCGATCCGGATCGATCGTCCCCAGGAGCTCGGTGCGGACCGGCTAGTGAACGCCGTGGCCGCCTACGACCGCGTGGGCGGCGCCTGCATCGCGGTCGACTTCGGCACGGCCATCAACTACGACGTGGTCTCGGCCGCCGGCGAGTACCTCGGCGGCGTGATCTCGCCCGGCATCGAGATCTCGCTCGAGGCACTCGCCGCCCGCGCCGCGCGGCTGCCGCGCGTGGACATCGAGGAGCCGCGCCACGCGATCGGCAAGGGCACGGAGGAGGCCATCCAGGCGGGCGTCGTGTACGGGTTTGCCGGCCAGGTGGACGCCATCCTCGGCCGCATCCGGGAGGAGCTGGGCGAGGAGGCCACGGCGATCGCGACAGGCGGCTTCGCGGGCACGATCGTCCCGTTCTGCGAGCAGGTGGACGAGGTGGACGACAGACTCACGCTCCAGGGCCTCAAGCTGATCTGGGAGCGGAATTCCAGCTAGTGGCGGTCTAAACGTTCCGGGGGGTGTATGTTCGGATCGAGGGAACTCGCTCTGGCCGCCCGGGTTCGTCCACATCCATTCGACGTCTCGGTCGACGATCTCGGCCGGGTGGCCGTCGTGCGCGTGCAGGGCGAGGTGGACGCCGCCACCGCGCCCCGGATGGGCGAGGCCCTGGACGGGCTGCTCGGCAGCGGGCGGCGGGTCGTGCTCGACCTCCAGAGGGTCGACTTTATGGACCTGCACGGCCTCGCGGTGGTGATCCGCGCCACCCGGCGCGCGCGCTCTGACGGCGGCAGCTTCGCGATCGCCCGGCCCGCACCGTGCGTGCAGAGGCTGGTGGGCCTCGTCCACGCGGAGGCAGAGGTGCGCATCCTGCCCGAAGGCACGGACCCGCTCCACGCCGCCTGACGGCGCTACCTTGTCCACGTGCCCTCTCTCACCGACACGTGGACGCTCGGCGACGTCAGGCTCGCCAACCGCGTGGTGCTCGCGCCGCTCGCGGGCATCGGCAACTGGTTCGTGCGGCTCCAGGCCAAGCGGCACGGCGCCGGGCTCGTGGTGTCCGAGATGGTGTCGAGCTTCGGCCTCGTCCACAGCGACGCTCGCACCCACCGCGAGTTCCTGCGGATCCACCCGGACGAGCACCCCGTATCGATGCAGCTGTTCGGGCACGACCCCGCGGTCATGCGCGAGGCGGCCGCGATCGCGGCCGGTGCGGGCGCCGACCTGATCGACCTCAACATGGGCTGCCCGGTGCGAAAGGTCTGCAGGACCGGGGCGGGCGCCGCGCTGCTCGACGATCCGGACCGGGCGGTGGCGATCGCTCGTGCGGCCCGCGAGGGCGCCGGCCTGCCCGTGACCGCCAAGCTGCGCCCCGGCCGTGAGCCCGGTGACCGCGCCGGCGTGACGCTGGCGCGGCGGCTGGCCGACGAGGCGGGGGTGGCCGGCATCGCGTTCCACCCCCGGCACGCCTCGCAGCAGCACTCGGGGGCACCCGACTACGCGCTCGCTCGCGCGCTGGTGGACGCGCTCCCCGTGCCCGTGATCCTCTCGGGCGGCCTCTCGAGCGAGGAGAAGGCCCGCCGTGCCTTCGACGAGAGCGGCGCGGCCGCCGTGATGCTGGCGCGCGGTGCGCTAGGCAACCCGTGGCTGTTCGGCCGCCTACTTGGAACCCGGGATGCCGAGCCCACCCCGGAGGAGATCCTGGATGAGCTCGAGTGGGTGATCGCATCCGCCGAGGAGCACCTCGGAGTGGACCGTGCGGGTCGCTATCTGCGGAAGTTCTATCCCTGGTACGCCGATCGCCTGGGCCTCACGAGGCGCGAGCGCCACGTGCTCGTCACGGCCCCCACCACGGCCCATGCGCGGGCGGCATTCGGCGACTTCGCTGGGGCCGCGACCCCGCTCGCCGCCTGAACTGGGCGGCCATTTCGACCGTATGTGCTGTTGCTACACTCCTCCGTCCCCTGGGTAGGAAGAGCGGGGGTTTTCTTATGGCACGAGAGACCGTCCTAACACCTGAAGGCCTGAAGGAGCTCAAGGCCAAGATCGACCACCTTTCCGGTGACAGACGCCGCGAGGTGGCCGAGCGCATCAAGGAGGCTCGCGAGTTCGGAGACATCTCCGAGAACGCCGAGTACGACGACGCCAAGAACGAGCAGGCGATGCTCGAGAAGCAGATCGCCGACCTCGAGGAGAAGCTCCGCAACGCGCGCGTCATCGACGCGAAGTCGGTGGACACCGAGTTCGTCAGCGTCGGCGTCACCGTGCACGTGAAGGACCAGAAGACGGACAAGTCGACGAAGTTCAAGATCGTCGGCTCCGCCGAGGCCGACCCTGCCGACAGCAAGCTCTCGAACGAGTCCCCCGTGGGCCGTGCGCTGCTCGGCCACAAGCGCGGCGAGACCGTCAGCGTGCAGGTGCCCCGCGGCCCGGCGCGCAAGCTGAAGATCACCAAGATCGAGCGCTGAGTAGCTTTTCGCCGGTGGACGACCGGCGCGCGAAGCTCGAGCGCCTGCGCGAGCAGGGCATCGACCCCTTCCCGCATCAGTTCGAGGGAGTCGTACCGACCTCGTCGGTCGTCGACGATCTCGAGCCGGGGCAGGAGACCGATCGGGCATACCGGGTGGCCGGCCGCATGGTCGCCCGACGCGACCAGGGCGGCGCTGCCTTCATCGATCTGGTCGACCGCGAGGGCAGGATCCAGCTCCACGCCAAGCGCGACGTGCTCGGCGAGGAGTCATTCGACCGGCTCGTCTCGCTCGACATCGGCGACCTGATCGGCGTCGACGGCACGGCGTTCAAGACCCGCCGCGGCCAGCTCAGCCTGCTGGTCACCGACTGGAAGCTGCTCGCGAAGGCGCTCCGCGATGTGCCCAAGGAGTACTACGGGGTCGAGGACGTCGAGACCCGCTACCGACACCGGGAGATCGATCTGCTGGCGAACGCCGAGTCGCGTGAGCTGTTCATCCTCCGCTCGAAGATCGTGCGCGCCATCCGCCGCTGGCTCGACGAGCGCGGCTTCCTCGAGGTCGAGACCCCGATCCTCCAGCCCCTCTACGGCGGCGCGCTGGCTCGGCCGTTCGTGACCCACCACAACGAGCTCGACCGTGACTTCTTCCTGCGGATCGCCGACGAGCTGTACCTGAAGCGGCTGATCGTCGGCGGGCTCGAGCGCGTGTACGAGATCGGCAAGGACTTCCGGAACGAGGGCGTGTCCTACAAGCACAACCCCGAGTTCACGATGCTCGAGTGGTACGAGGCGTACGCGGACTACAACGACATCGCGAACCGGCTCGAGGAGCTGGTCTCCTACGTGGCCGGCGAGGTGGGCTACGACGGCCCGATCGACTTCTCGCGGCCCTGGAAGCGCAGGACGCTCGGGGACTCGATCAGGGAAGAGACCGGCATCGACATCTACGGCGGCGACGAGCTCCCCGGCGAGGGCACATGGGCCAAGCGCGTGGACACGCTGCTGTCACACCACGTGGAGCCGGACCTCCAGAACCCCACGCTGATTCTGGACTACCCGAAGGAGCTGTCGCCGTTCGCGAAGGACCACCGCTCCGAGGAGGGGCTCGTGGAGCGCTTCGAGGCGTTCGCCGGCGGGATGGAGTTCGCCAACGCGTTCACCGAGCTGAACGACCCCGACGAGCAGCGCGCCCGCTTCGAGCAGCAGCGCGCCGACCAGGCGGCGGGCGACGAGGAGAC
>JBEVKE010000121.1:0-14836 GCA_040509835.1 Thermoleophilaceae bacterium | reverse complement strand
CCACGCCGCTTCCCAGCGCTGGATGAAGTCGTCGAGCCACTCGCGGTCGAGCTCCTCGCGCTGGGTCGCGCTCGTCTGCGTCATCGTGCCCTCCTCCTGGGATTCGTCAGAGCACCGTAGCGCTCCGGCGAGGTGGCGTGGAAGAGCAGAATCGCCAAGAGCACATACGGTCTGCGCGTGGATGGCTTAGAGCGCCGCGGCGATTGCCAAGGCCCCCCTGCGCCGTCTCAGGGCGGGCGAGAGGCGAACCGGCGAGGCGCCGAATACGGTCTCGACGCACCAGCGCACCTTTTCTGGATCGATTCGGGTATCGATGCTGGTGCGCAGGATCGCCTGCTCGCGGTCGAAGCCCTGCGCCTCGCTTTCGCGGACGCGCCGGGCGATGGAGGCCACAGCCTCTTCTGGTGTCAACGGCGGTCCATGCACGGCTTCGTGTTTCCTTTCTGCGGTGACGTAATGGGCTTCCAAAGGATCCCTTCGCCAGGCCCTGGCGGCCAGTAGGGCCAACCGACATTCGGGGTGTCGGTCTCCCGCCAACCTGCTTGCCTTCAGGCAGAGGCGCCTGCTCGGTAGACCGCAACACCCGCGTCTCGGCTGGCTAACCGCCCCTCGGGCAGTTTTGCTCCCCGCAAGCCTGAGGCGGGATACTGATGGCGTGTCGCAGGAGGAATACCTGCTGGCCAACCAACCTTCGGAGTTGGAGCGCCTGCAGCTGCAATCACGGGTGTGGGAACCAACCGGGCGGCAGCTCCTTTCGAAGCTCGGCAGTGGGTATGGCGGCCGCGCCCTGGACGTCGGCTGCGGAGCCCTGGGCTGGCTTCGGGTCCTGAGCGAGTGGGTCGGCCCCTCCGGACAGGTCGTAGGCGGGGACATCGACGAGACCCTCCTCGATGCCGCTCGTTCATTTCTGGAGGCAGAGGGGATCTCGAACATAGAGCTCGTCATCGACGATCTGTTCGACAGCAAGCTCGAACCCCAATCTTTCGATCTCGTCCATGCCCGCTACTTGATTGCTCCGCTAGGACGTGGCCCCGAGCAGGTCGTTTCGCACCAGCGGTTGGTCAGGCCGGGTGGCTTGTTGGTTCTGGAGGAGTGGGACCTGGGCTCTTGGCACTTCAATCCCCCTGCCCCCGCAGCCGAGCGACTGATCCGACTGCTTTCCGAGATCTTTGCCAGCCTCGGCGGCGAGGCGGGCCGTGGACTTCCCGAACTGCTCCGGGGAATCGGAGTTGAGGAGCCAGAGATCGACGCACACGTGATCGCGCTCAGACCAAGCCACCCCTATTTGCGTCTGCCGCTTCAGTTCAGTGTCGCGCTCGAGTCGCGACTGCTCGAGACGCTGAGCGAGGACGAGCTCGCCTCCCTACGCCGAGACGTAGAGAGCGAGCTTGCCGAGCCGTACAGATGGGGCACGACCTTCACCCTGATCCAGAGTTGGGGAATGCTCGAAGGCTGAAGCCGCTTTATTGGCCGATGACGTCGCGCAGCGCCTCCACCACCTGCTCCACCTCGCCCTCCGTCAGCTGAGGGAAGAAGGGCAGCGCCAGCGAGCGGGCCGCCACGTCCTCGCAGACGGGGAAGTCGCCCTCCTTGTGGCCGAAGCGCTCGCGGTAGAAGCTCATGAGGTGGATCGCCGGCAGATAGGGCTTCGTGTCGACGCCGCGCTCGCGCATTGCGCCCACCGCCGTGTCGCGGTCCACGCCAGGCGGCAGCTGGACCACGTAGACGAACCAGCTGCGCTTGTTGCCGCCCGAGTCCGGGCAGGGCAGGCCGATTCCTTCGATGTCCGCCAGCGCCTCGGAGTAGAGCGCCGCCACGTGCGCGCGGCCGGCGAGCAGCTCGTCCAGCCGCTCCAGCTGCGCGAGGCCCAGGGCGCATGACATGTCGTCCAGCCGGTAGTTGAAGCCGAGCCGGTCGTGGTCGAGCCAGCCCATGTCGGGCGAGCGGCCCTGGTTCCGCTCCGAGTCGATCCGCTCCTTCGTCTCGGCCGACGGCGACACGACGACTCCGCCCTCCCCCGTCGTGATCTGCTTGTTCGGGTAGAAGCCGAACACGCTCAGGTTGTCGCGCGCTCCCACCGCGATGTCGTCGGCGTGCACCGCTCCGAGCGCCTCGCACGCGTCCTCCACTATCCACAGGCCACAGTCGCGCGACAGCAGCTCGATGGCCGGCATGTCGGCCGGATACCCGAAGATGTGCACCGGCAGGATGCCGGTGGTGTTCTCGGTGAGCGCCTCGCCGGCCGAATCGGCAGTCATGTTGAGCGTGACCGGGTCGATGTCGCAGAACACCGGGTTGGCGCCCTCGTAGAGCAGGCAGTTCGCCGAGGCGACGAAGCTGAACGGGGTGGTGACGACGTCGTCGCCCGGCCGCACTCCCGCGGCGCGGATCGCCAGGTGAAGGCCGGCGGTGCCAGACGACACGGCCGACACGTACGTCGAGCCTTGCGCCGCCGCGAAGGAGGCCTCGAAGGACGCGAGGCGCGGGCCGAGCGCCAGCCGGCCGGAGCGGAGCGTGTCCAGGACGAGCTGCTCCTCGCGCTCGCCGAGGAGCGGCTTTGCCAGCGGGATCACGACGAGGAGACTGCAGCGCCACCGCGGGCACGCGCCGGCAGCATTCCCGCCTCGAGCGAGTCCACCAGCGCGTCCCAGCTCGCCTCGATGATGTTCTCCGACACGCCGATCGCGCCCCAGGTGTCCTGACCGTCGGTGGTGTCGAGCAGCACGCGCGTGACCGCGCCGGTGCCCTTGCGCTCGTCCAGGATCCGGACCTTGAAGTTCACGAGCTCCATGTCGCGCAGGTGCGGGTAGCGCTCGCCGATCGCGCCGCGCAGGGCCTTGTCCAAAGCGTTCACCGGGCCGTTCCCCTCGGCGGTGCGCACGTAGCGCTCGCCGTCCACCCAGATCTTGATCGTGGCCTCGGTCTCGACCCGCCCGTCCTCGCGCTTCTCCACGATCGCTCGCCAGGACTCGAGCCGGAACAGCGGCTCATACTCGCCGGTTTCCTTGCGGATCAGGAGATCGAATGAGCCATCGGCGGCCTCGAACTGGTACCCGCGGCTCTCCAGCTCCTTGACCCGGTCGATCACGCGTGCCGCGGTCTCGCCGTCCACGTCCGCCCGAGCCTGCACCGTGCCCTTGCCCGACAGCTCGGACACGAGGACGCGCCGGTCGGCCCCCACCTCGGCGGGGTCGATGTGCTCGAACGTGCGCGCGTCGCGGTTGATGCCCGCCACGTGCATCCCGCCCTTGTGCGCGAACGCGTTCGCCCCCACGTACGGCTGGTTCGGGTTCGGCGTGACGTTGCAGAGCTCGTCCACGAGGTGAGCGGTCTCGGTGAGGCGCCGGAGCCGGTCGCGCCCGATCGACTCCTCCCCCAGCTTCAGCTCGAGCGCCGGGATGATCGAGATCAGGTTGGCGTTCCCGCAGCGCTCGCCGTAGCCGTTCATCGTGCCCTGCACCAGCCGCGCGCCCGCCTCCACCGCCACGATCGAGTTCGCCACGCCGCAGCCGGCGTCGTCATGGGTGTGGATGCCGATCTGGACCGAGTCGCCGAGGTCCGCCACGACGCGTGACGTGGCCGCGCTCACGTCGGCAGGCAGCGTCGAGCCGTTCGTGTCGCAGAGCGTCACGTTCTCGGCGCCCGCCTCCGCCGCCGCCCGCACGCAGCGGAGGGCGTAGTCGGGGTCGTCACGGAAGGCGTCGAAGAAATGCTCCGCGTCGTAGATCACGCGCTTGTCCCGGCCGGCGAGGAACGCCACCGAGTCCGCGATCATCCGCAGGTTCTCCTCCGGGTCCACCTGGGTGACCTTCTGGAGATGAAGCGACCAGGTCTTGCCCACCAGCGTGCACACCGAGGCAAAGCTGTCGGCCAGCACCCTCAGGCCCTCGTCCTGCTCGGCCGTCCGGTCGCGCCGGCGGGTCATCCCGAAGGCCGCGATCGTCGACGTGCCGAAGGTCTCCCTCGAGAGCAGGTCGAACAGCTCCTCCTCCTTCGGGTTCGACGAAGGGAAGCCGGCCTCGATCAGGTGGACGCCCAAATCGTCGAGCGCGTGAGCCACGCGGAGCTTCTCGTCGACCGAGAGGGACATGCCCTCCCCCTGCATGCCGTCTCGAAGCGTTGTGTCGTAGATAACGACATCGCTGCGCACCGGGCGCCGCCCGGTGCTTGCGCCACGGCCGATCACGCTTGCGACGGGACCGGCACGAGATCGAGCCAGTCCGCGTAGCGGGCGTCGCGGCCGCACAGCGCGTCCTCGAACACGCCCTGGATCTCGCGCGTGATCGGGCCGGGCGGCCCGATCTCGATGTCATCGATCTCGCGCATGGGCGTGAGCTCGGCGGCGGTGCCGGTCAGGAAGACCTCGTCGGCGAGCGCCAGCTCGGCGCGGGCGATGTTCCGCTCGATCACCTCGTAGCCCAGGTCGCGCGCGATCTGGATGCATGACTTGCGGTTGATGCCATCGAGGATCCCGTCCGCCTGGCCAGGCGTGTGGATCGTGCCGTCCTTGATCACGAAGACGTTCTCGCCGGTGCCCTCGCAGACGTAGCCGTTGTCGTCGAGGAGGATCGCCTCCTCGTAGCCGGCCTTGACCGACTCGATCTTCGCGAGCACGGAGTTGAGGTACTGGCCCGAGGCCTTGGAGTGCGGGATCAGCGACTCCGAGGAGATGCGGCGATACGACGACACGCGGGCGCGCACGCCGTTCCGCTTGCCCTCCTCGCCGAGGTAGGCGCCCCACTCCCACACCGCGACCATCGCCTCGACTGGGTTGTCGAGCGGGTTCAGCCCCATCGGGCCGTAGCCGCGCCAGACGAGCGGCCGGATGTAGCAGCTCTTGAAGCCGTTGCGGGCGATCAGCTCGTGCGTGACCTCGCGGATCTGCTCCTTCGTGTAGGGCAGGTCCATGTAGTAGAGCTTGGCCGACCTCTCGAGCCGGTCGATGTGGTCCTGGTTGCGGAAGATCGCCGTGCCATCCGCGGTCTCGTAGGCGCGGATCCCCTCGAAGACACCGGTGCCGTAGTGGAGGGCGTGCGTGAGTACGTGTACCTTCGCGTCCTCCCAGGCGACGAACTCTCCGTTCAGCCAAATGAGGTCGGCGGTGTTCACGTACAGGTGCTCCTAGAGGTTGGCGAGTACCGCCCGGGTGGCGGCCTCTGTCGATGCTTCCCCGCCCAGGTCCGGAGTCCGGAGGCCCTTCCCGAGCGCGAGGTCCACGGCCGATTCTACGGCAGCCGCGGCGTCTTCCATACCCAGTCCGTGGCGCAGCATCATCGCCACGGAGCCGAACATCGCGAGCGGGTTCGCCTGCCCGGTGCCGGCAATGTCGGGCGCGGACCCGTGCACCGGCTCGAACAGGCCGGGGCCTGATTCGCCCAGCGAAGCGCTCGGCAGCATCCCGAGCGAGCCGGTGAGCATGGCGGCCTCGTCGCTGAGGATGTCGCCGAACAGGTTCTCGGTCAGTAGGACGTCGAACTCGGCGGGTCGGGATACGAGCTGCATGGCGGCGTTGTCCACGAGCATGTGCTCCAGGGGAATGTCCTGACCCTCCGCGACCTGCTCGACGGTCTTCCGCCACAGGCGCGAGGTCTCAAGGATGTTCGCCTTGTCCACGCTCGTCACCTTCCTCCGCGCCAGCCGGAACGCCACGCGCGCGATCCGCTCGATCTCGCCCACCGTGTACACGCAGGTGTCGTGCGCGGTGTCGCCGTCGAGGCCGCGGTCGCCGAAGTAGATCCCACCGGTGAGCTCGCGGACCACGAGCAGATCGACGCCCTCGATCCGGTCGCGCTTCAGCGGGCTGGAGTCGAGCAGCGCCGGGCTGGGCCGGACCGGGCGCAGGTTCGCGAACAGGCCGAGCTCCTTGCGCAGGCCGAGAAGGCCCTGCTCCGGGCGGGGCGCGTCCGGGTCGGTGGTGTCCCACTTGGGCCCGCCCACGGCCGCGAGCAGCAAGGCGTCCGCGCTCCGGCAGGCGTCGAGCACCTCGTCGGTGAGCGCCGTGCCGTGGGCGTCGATCGAAGCCCCGCCCAAGAGCCGCTCGTCGAAGTCGAACTCACCGATCGCGTCGAGGAGCTCGCGCGCCGCGGCCATGATCTCGGGCCCGATGCCGTCACCGGGCAGGAGGACGATTCGTTTGGCCACGGCGGCGGATCCTAGATACTCGTCCTGCGATGTCCGAGGAGAACGTCGAGATCGTGCGGCGCGTCTACGAGCGCTGGGCACGCGGCGACTTCTCGAACGTCGATGACTTCGACCCCGACATCGAGTTCGAGATGGCGGACTGGCCGCATCAGACGAAGGTCACCGGGATCGAGGCGATGTGGGAGACCTGGCGCTCCACGCTCGGCGCGTTCGAGGGCTTCCGCTCGATGGCCACCGAATTCACGGCCGTCGGCGACAACGTCCTGGTCCTGAACCGGATCGAGGCGAGCGGCAAGGAGAGCGGCGCGGGCGTGGGCGCCGATGTCGCGTCGCTGTTCACGCTGCGGAACGGGAAGGTCACCCGCCTGGCCCTCTACTGGGACGTGGATGCGGCCCGCCGCGAGGCGATAGCGCAGGGGTAGTCCGCCGCCGCGGGCAGGCGCTGAGGGCGGCCCAGGTGGTAGCCCTGGCCGTAGGTCACGCCCAGCCGGCGCAGCTCGATCAGCTGGAGCTCCGACTCGACGTGCTCGGCCAGGACCGAGGCGCCGCTCTCGCGGCCGAACTCGATCAGGGCCGAGGCGAGCGAACGGCGGCGCGGGTCGTCCTCCAGGTGCCGGGTGAGCGACCCGTCCAGCTTGATCAGCTCGGCGTCGAGCTCAAGGATGTGCCGCAGGCTCGAGAAGCCCGCTCCGGCGTCGTCCACGGCGAGGCGGGCGCCGAGCGCGCGCACGCGCGCGATCGCCACGCGGAAGCGCCGGTAGTCCTCCACCTCCGCGTGCTCGGTCACCTCGAGCACCACCTCGTTCACCTCGCAGGCCGCCAGCAGCGTCAGCAGCTCCGGCTGCTCCGCGGTCACAGGCGACACATTCACAGCCATGAACAAGCCCGGCGGAATCATGCGCGAGCGCTCGCAGGCCAGGCGGATCGCGACCAGCTCGAGCTCCGGCCCGAGGCCCACCTCGTGCGCGTCGGCGAACCAGACCTCCGGCCCGCGGTGCGGCTCGCCCGCGAAGCGCGAGAGCGCCTCATAGCCCACGATCTCGCGCGAGTCGAGCGCCACGATCGGCTGGAAGACGATCTCGAGGCCGCCGTGGTCGAGCACGCGCCTGATCCGGGCGCGCTTCGTGATCAGAGCCTCGCGGCCGCGGTTGGCCGCGTGCACCTGGGCCATCAGCTCCCGCAGGACGGCGCCGTTGACGGTGCCGTCGAAGATGGTGTCGCCTGCCGCCGCTGCGCGCAGAGCCGCCATCAGCTTCTGGGCGGGGGCGTCGCGTACCACGAAGCCGCCGGCGCCCGCACGGAGCATCGCGACGACCTCCTCGTGGTCCGACCCGCCCGTGTGCGCCAGCACGTGCGTGCCTGGCGACGCCGCGAGAATCGCCCGCACCGCGTCGTCCCCGCCGCCGCACACCTGCGCGTTCACCAGTGCCACGTCCGGGTTCTCGGCCCCGGCGAGCTCGGCCGCGCGCGCGGCGTCCGCGGCCACGCCGACCAGCTCGAATCCGTCGCCGGAATTGAGCGCCGCGGTCGTTCCGGCCGCAGCCAACTGCTCATTGTCCGCGATCAACACGCGGACAGGCACCCCTGCCATGCGTGAAATATCCCCGGGGGTGGGCCCAGCGTCAACGGAGAACCGTCAGGAGGCGGACGAACGTCCGATACTGCACGGTTTCCTGCGCTTTAGCTGGGCTTTTTCGCATCCATGTTGAGCCGCACGTAGTCCAGCTCGGGCCCGGCCCGGTCGCACACCGCCTCGGCGAAGCCGGTGCGCAGCTCCTCCGGGAGGCGCTGCAGCTGCGGCCCCAGGCAGACGGTCGTAAGAAAGGCGAGCGGGTCGTCCGGGGTGACCGGATGGGGCTCCAGCCAGGTGTCGATCTCCGCGAAGCCGGCTCGCTCTAGCCGCTCGGCGGTCTCCTCGGCGCCCGCGAAGTGCCACGGCCCGGTCCAGTTCGCGAGGTGCTCCGCGTACGGGGCGCGGGCGCTCACCTCGCGCGCCACCGCGTGCAGGCGGGCGACGTTGCCCTCCCCGCCGCATTGCGCGACGAGCAGCGCACCCGGCCTGAGCGCGGCATGGAGGTGCGCGAACAGCGCGTCGTGGTCGGGGATCCAGTGAAAGACCGCGTTCGAGAACGCGGCGTCCACCGGCTCGTCGAGCTCGAGCTCGGCCAGCTCCGCCTGGAACACGGTCGTTCGCTCGGGGTCGAGCGCCTCACGGGCGTGCTCGACCATGGACTCGGAGGAGTCCACCCCCACGACGTGCCCGCGCGGCAGCCGGTCGAGCAGAAGCTGCGTGACGCGGCCCGAGCCGCAGCCGGCGTCGAGGACGGTCTCGTCGCCGCGCAGCGGGAGCCGCTCGAGCACGACCTTCGCCCACTCGAGCTGCGGCGCGGACAGGCGGTCATACGCGGCCGCGTCCCACGTACGCGTCATGTCAGCGCGGTCGTGACGGGGCCGGAGCGCTCGCGTTCGGCCTCGTAGGTGTCGATCGCGTCCGCGGACTGGAGTGTCACGCCGATGTCGTCGAGGCCCTCGAGCAGGCGCCGCTTCGTCTCGGGGTCGATCTCGAACGACGCCTCTCCCCCGTCCCAGCTCACGGTCTGGGCGGCGAGGTCGATCGTCGCGCGGCCGGCGGCCATCACGGCCTTCACGTCAGTCTCGGGCAGCTCCACCGGCAGGAGCCCGATCTTCGTGCAGTTCGAATAGAAGATGTCCGCGAAGCTGGGCGCCACGACCGCCTCGAAGCCGTAGTCCTCTAGCGCCCAGGGAGCGTGCTCGCGCGACGAGCCGCAGCCGAAGTTCCGCCCCGCCGCGAGGATCGGGTTTCGCGGCAGCTCCCAGCCCGGCTGCTTCGCCCAGTCGTAGAACAGGAACTCGCCGAAGCCGGTGCGCTCGACTCGCTTGAGGAACTGCTTGGGGATGATCTGGTCGGTGTCGACATCCGCCCGGTCCAGGACCGAGACGTCGCCGTCGATCGTGCCGATTTGCCTCATGACCACTCCCTGATGTCGACGAATCGTCCCTCGATCGCCGCGGCGGCGGCCATCTTCGGGCTCACGAGGTGAGAGCGCGCTCCGCGGCCCTGGCGGCCCTCGAAGTTCCGGTTCGACGTGGACGCAACGCGCTCACCCGGCGCCGCGATGTCCGGGTTCATGCCTAGGCACATCGAGCAGCCCGCCGAGCGCCAGTCGAAGCCGGCCGCCCGGAACACTTCGTCGAGCCCCTCCGCCTCTGCCTCCGCCTTCACCTGCTGCGAGCCCGGCACCACCATGGCGTCGACGGTCGACGCCACCCGGCGGCCCTTCACCACCTCCGCCGCCTCGCGCAGGTCGCCGATGCGCGAGTTGGTGCACGAGCCGATGAACACGCGGTCGAGCCGGATCTCGGACATGGGCGTGCCGGGCTGGAGGGCCATGTACTCGAGCGCGCGCTCGTCGCTGTCGCCCGCCGGCTCCGGGACCGCGTCGGTCACGCCCACCACCATCCCGGGCGTCGTGCCCCAGGTGACCTGAGGGGAGATCGCGCCGGCGTCGATCACCACCTCCCTGTCGAAGCTCGCGCCCTCGTCGGTCCGGAGCTCGCGCCAGTCGTCGAGCGGGAGCGGGTCGGGGGCGGCCTCGCGCCCCTCCACCCATTCGAAGGTGGTGTCGTCGGGGGCGATCATCCCGGCGCGGCCGCCGCCCTCGATCGTCATGTTGCAGACGGTCATGCGGCCCTCCATCGACAGCCTCTCGATGGCGGGGCCGGCGTACTCGATCACGTGCCCCACCCCGCCGTCGACGCCCATCTGGCCGATGGTCGCCAGGATCAGGTCCTTGGCGGTCACGCCGTAGCCGAGCTCGCCGTCGTAGCGGATCACCATCGACCGCGGCTTGCGCTGCTGGAGCGTCTGGGTGGCCAGCACGTGCTCCACCTCGCTCGTCCCAATGCCGAACGCGAGCGCGCCGAAGGCGCCATGGGTGGAGGTGTGCGAGTCGCCGCAGACGATGGTCATGCCGGGCTGGGTCACGCCGATCTCAGGGCCGATCACGTGCACGATGCCCTGCCGGTGCGAGCCGAGCGAGTAGACCGGGATGCCGAACTCGCGCGCGTTGCTCTCGAGCGTCTCGACCTGGACGCGCGAGAGCTGGTCGCGGATCTGCTGCGCCGCCGTGGAGCCGTCCGTCGGGACGTTGTGATCGGCCGTGGCGAGCGTGCGGTCCGGGCGCCGGACCGGCCGGTCGGCCAGCCGGAGCGCCTCGAATGCCTGGGCCGAGGTCACCTCGTGGACCAGGTGAAGGTCGATGTAGACGAGCGCGTCGGCCACCTCGTGCGCTTCCCAGATCTTGTCGAACAATGTTCTCGGCACTGGCTAGCTCCTCCTCAGGCCGGCGGCGACGATGGCGTAGAAGCTCGCCTCCGCCTCGCCGGGGTTCTCGAAGTGATGCGGCAGGTCGGCGTCGAAGGTCACCGAGTCGCCGTCGTCCAGGTCCTGCTCCTCGTCGCCGCATACGAACCGCACCGGACCGCGCTCCACGATCGCCGTCTCCCGGCTGCCGGCCTCGTGCATGGGCGGGTCGTCCGCGCCCCCGGTCGCGGCGCCGGGCGCAAGCGTGTGGAGCGACACCTCGGCGCGCAGGCCGGGGAACGGGGGCGTGAGCACCTCGTAGCGGTGATCGCGGCCTCCCCCGCGGCGGCGCTCGGCCGCGCGCACTACGGCCACGCCGTCGGTCTCGTCCAATCGGAGCAGCTGCGAGAGGCTTAACTCAAGCCCAAAGGCAATTCGCTCGGCCACGGCTAGCGTCGGACTCGTCTCGCCCCTCTCGACCTGCGACAGCATCGGCGCCGAGACGCCACTGCGGTCAGCCAGGTCACGCAGGGAGAGGTCCATGCCCTCGCGGAGGGCCTTGAGTCGCACACCGAATGAGCCATTTCCGGATGACATCGGAGCGTGTACGTTATCACGTACTCCTGTATGTGATAGTGGCTGCTGCCCTGCTGATGGCAGGCTGCGGCGGCGACGACGACAGCGGGAGCGACTACAAGCTCCGCACCACCGCCTTCAAGAGCAACGCCGTCCGCGAGCCCGGCGAAAGCGGCACGATGAAGATCAACGCGTGCAAGACGCTGTCGCCGGGATTCGTGGCTCGGAGCGTCCGATCACACGCGCTCACGCCTTCGCCCAACAATTCGCTCGATCTGAGCATCTGCGACTGGGACCGCGCCGGGACCCACGTAAAGCTCTTCGTGGACACCGCCCCGAAAGCCCAGCTCCGCTACTACAACCTGCTCGCCGAGCAGCACGAGTACTACAACGCCGACCCGGAGCTGAAGGCCCGCCAGATCAAGGGAGTCGGGGAGGACTCGGCATACGGCGGAGCGGGCGCCTGGTGGACCCGCGGGCGCAATCAGCTCGTGGTCTATGACCACAACAAGATCCTGAAGGTGCGCGTGAACGTGGATGGCTGGAGCGATGCCCGCGCTCGCGCCGCAGCGATCGTGCTCGGAAAGCGCGCCGTGCGGAAGACGCGCGCCTAGCGCGCCTGTCCTGTGGGCCGCACCACTACCTCGTTCACGCACACGTGCGACGGGCGCGTGACGGCGTGGACGATCTCCTCCGCGATGTCCTCGGCCTTCAGCACCTGGCCGATCTGCTCGCGGGAGCGCTCCGTCGCACGCCGGACCACCGGGTTGGTGTTGTGGCCCTGGAGCTCGGTCTCGACGAACCCGGGGGCCACGGTGGTCACCCGGACCTTCGCGTGGAGCGCCTCCTGGCGGAGCGCCTCGGAGAAGCCGTGCACGCCGAACTTGGTCATGTTGTAGACGGCGGCGCCCGCGTCGGCGCGGCGGCCGGCCACGGAGGAGACGTTCACGATGTCCCCTCCCCCGTGCTCCGCGATCAGCGGCAGCGCGGCGTGCGTGCAGTAGAGCAGCCCCAGCAGATTCACCCCGATCATCCGGCGCCAGTCCTCGGTGGTCTGGTCGGTGACCGGGCCGAGCAGCATCAGCCCGGCGTTGTTGACGAGGATGTGGAGGCCACCGAGCTCGGCCGCGGCGTCGTTCACGAAGCCCGTCGCCTGCTCCTCGTCGGAGACGTCCACAGCGCGCGTGAACGTCGGGCCGTCGAGGCTCTCGGCCACCGTGTCGAGGCGATCGGTCCGGCGGGCGCACAGCGCCACGGCGGCTCCGGCCTCGGACAGGGCTCGCGCGGTTGCCTCGCCGATCCCGGAGGAGGCGCCCGTCACGACCGCTACACGACCATCAAGCGGACCCGGCATCCGCGGGGATGCTACCCCGCAATGCGCCGCGCGCGAAGGGCCAACTCGAGCTCGAAGCGACCGTCAGGGTCGTCGAGCCGCGATCCGAAGAGCTCCCGCAGGCGTGCCAGCCGGTAGCGGACCGTCTGCGGGTGCACGTGGAGGGCCTTCGCCACGGCCTCCGTGCGGCCCCGGTGGCGGAGCCGGCGTCGAGCGTCGAGCCGAGCCGCTCACGCGACAGCTCGGTCTCCGCCTCGAGCGGCGCGAGCGCCGCCTCGGCCACGTCGCGGGCAAGCCGGCGGTCCGCCCCGAGCAGGAGCGACAGCTTGTGGCGCTCGGCAAGGAGCAGCGCACCGCCCCCCTCGCCCTCGCCGTCGATGCCGCCCTCGCCCGCGAGCCGCAGGACCTCCCGGGCGCGCTCGAAGGAGACCGCCGCCTCCTGCCACGGGACGTCCGGACCGAGCGCCGCCCGCCTGTCCCGAACCGCCGTCTCGAGCTCGTTCCGTCGCGCGGGCGCGGGAACCAGCGCGACGTTGAGGGGCGGGAGATGTGCCACGAGCGCGTCCGGACCGAGGCGGACCGCCAGGCGGTCCGCCCCCTCGCTGCTCTCGTCGGATTCGACCACCATCACCGACACGCTCCGCGGCAGGCGCCAGGCGGCATTCGAGGCCGCCGCCTCCACCGTCGCGGGCGCCGCGGGTGGGTCCTGCACCAGCAGCGCGGCAAGGCGCTGACGCCGGCGGTGGAGCACGCCGGCGGCCGCCGCCTGCTCGCGCGCGTAGCCCTCGATCGAGTCGGCGGACAGCTCGTCGATGTAGGCGAAGATCGCTTCGGCCAGCGTGTACAGGGTGCGCGGCGACAGCCCGGCCCGCTCGCCTGCGGCCGCGAGCCTCCGCCAGGCCACCCGGGCTCCGAGCCGGTAGGCCGCCAGCAGCGCGTCCAGGCTCCGCCCCGCCCGCATCTCGCCGCGGCCGAGGTTCAGGTACACCTCACGGTCCGCGTCCGGATCCGCCTTCGGATCGGCCACGAAGCGGGTGAAGCGCGCGAGCGCCTCCTCGACTCCGGCCCTGAGCGCCTGTCCGAACGGCCCCTCGAGCGGGCGCGCGTAGTCGGGAACCCCGCGACTCAGCTCGGCGACGATCTCGTCGGCGAGCGCGGGCAGCTCGGGGCGGAGCACATCGGCCACCTCCGGCGGCAGCCCGGCCCACGGATGCTCGGCAACCGCTTGTTGGAAAGCTACAAGAACTGCGTATCTGATCGTGGCGATTAGGTGTAACGGGCCGTTCTTCTGGTACGTAGCCTCCAGAGTCGATGACCAGAGCGCACCGCAACATCAACATCGCCGCCGTCCTCCTGCCTTTCGTCGCGTTCATCGCGGCGATCCCGATGCTCTGGAACAGCGTGGTCGGGCCACTCGACCTTGCCCTGATGTTCGCCATCTACGCGGTGTCCACCATCGGCATCACGGTCGGCTACCACCGCCTGCTCACGCACCGAGCGTTCGCCACCCACAGGTGGGTCGAGTACCTGTACGCGATCATGGGCTCGCTGGCCGTCGAGGGACCGGTGATCGGGTGGGTGTCGGACCACCGCAAGCACCACGCGCACGCCGACGAGGAGGGCGATCCGCACAGCCCGCACGTGGATCACGACGGCGAGACGCCCGGCGCGCTCCGCGGCCTGTGGCACGCGCACGTGGGCTGGCTGTTCCACCACGCGACCGCCGTGGAGGCCGAAAAGTACGCGCCGGACCTCGTCGAGGACCGAGGCATGCGGTTCATCCATCGGTTCTTCCCGCTGTGGGTAACGCTCGGGCTCGTGTTCCCGGCGGCCGTAGGCTGGCTCGTGGGCGGCACCCTGACCGCCGCCGTGACGGCGC
Organism: Thermoleophilaceae bacterium; assembly: GCA_040509835.1. GTDB lineage: Bacteria > Actinomycetota > Thermoleophilia > Solirubrobacterales > Thermoleophilaceae > JACVRW01. Next base: position 583 of record JBEVKE010000121.1, on the reverse strand, counting down.
TGTTCTGGGCGGGCCTTGTGCGGATGTTCATGGTCCATCACCTCACGTTCTCGATCAACTCGATCTGCCACTTCTTCGGACGCCGGCGCTTTCCGACCGACGACAAGTCCACGAACGTGTTCTGGCTGGCGCTCCCGACGATGGGAGAGTCCTGGCACCACAACCACCACGCCTTCCCGCGCTCCGCGATGCACGGGCTGCGCTGGTGGGAGGTCGACGTGGGCGGCCTAGTGATCCGCGCGATGCGCCGAGTCGGCCTCGCCTGGAACGTCGTGCTGATCTCGCCGGAGCGCCAGGAACAGCGCAAGCTTCAGGCGGCGCCGAAGCTGCGCCCATCCGCGACGTCCCCCGCTCGGCAGCTAGAGCGCGTTCCGCAGTAGCGCGAGCAGCTCGGCCTCGTCCGGCGGGTCGGGCGTGTTGGCCAGCGCCGGGTGATGCATCACGGCCGCCGCCACGCGCGGCAGGTGCTCGTCCTCCACACCCAGTGTCGCCAGCCGGGTGTGGCCGGAGCGGGCCGAAAGCTCCTCGGCGCGGCCCGCCGCCGAGGCGGCGTCGCCGTCCGGGTCGCCGAGCGCTCGCGCGA
>JBEVKE010000120.1:0-18757 GCA_040509835.1 Thermoleophilaceae bacterium | reverse complement strand
TCGGACTCGGTGTAGGCGCTCGACTCGGTCGCGCGCAGCTCCTGCACCAGGTCGAGGAACTCCGCCGGGTCGTCGGCGTCGAAGGCCACGACGAACTCCTGGTCGTCGAGCCCGAACGAGTACGCGGTGTTCGTCTCGATGCCGGTGAAGCGGCGCGCGACGGCGATGTGGTCGCGCATCACGCGCATCCGCTCCTCCGGGTCGAGCCGGTACCACTCGCGCTTCTTCCACATCGGATAGACGATCAGGTACTTGGAGTCCGCCCCGGCGCGCGGCGCGAGCGGCTGCTCGGGCTGGTCCGAGTAGGGCGACTCCTTCGTCATCGCGAGATAGGAGTGCGCGATCTCCGCGTGGCGCATCAGGCCGCTCTGGTTCAGCAGCACGTGCAGCTCGTGGATCGGGTCGAGCGACCGCGCGATCGCGCGGACCATCAGGTCGCAGTCCCCACGCGTGCCCACCAGCGAGTACGCCCGGAGGTAGTGGTCCTCTGCGAAGTCCCTGCAAGCCGCCGCGAACTCGCGCTTGTCGGCGGCCCGCTCCTCCGACGACCGGCGCCGCCACGCCGGGTCCACCTTGAGAAAGGTGTATTTCACGTAGTTGCGAGCTTCGTTCACAGGTCCAGTGTGGCCGATAGGATGGCTCCACATATGCGTGTAGCCCTCGTCACGCCCTATTCCTACACGTATCCGGGCGGTGTCGGGCGCCATGTGGAGGCTCTGGCCCAAGAGCTGATGCAGCTGGGACACGACGTCCGGTTGCTGGCGCCTTATGACCCCGACGACCGGATCGCGCGGGTAACTCATCGCGGCGCACGGCCGCAGCAGCGGCCCCTGCCCGATCACGTGGTGCCGATGGGCCGCACCCTCGGCCTGCCGATGAACGGGGCGGTCTCGAACCTGGCGACCTTCCCCAAGTCCGTCGGCCTGCTCGGCCGCGAGCTCCGCCACGGCGGCTACGACGTCGTCCATGTGCACGAGCCGAACGCCCCGTACCTCAGCTGGTACGCCACCGAGGCCTCGAGGGCTCCGGTGGTCGCCACCTTCCACACCTACTCCACCAGCGGCCTCGTGAACCGCTTCGCGGCGAGCTTCATCGGCGCGCGGCGGCTGTACGCCAAGCTGAGCGCGCGCATCGCCGTCTCCGAGGCGGCGCAGTGGACCGCGCAGCGCTACTACGGCGGCCGCTACCGCATCGTCCCGAACGGGGTCGACCTGTCCGCGGCCCGGCCGGACGCGTCGCGCCCGCACAATGACCTCCGGATCGTCTTCGTGGGGCGCGCCGAAGAGCGCAAGGGGCTGCCCGTGCTGCTGCGCGCGTTCGAGGCGCTGCGCGGCGTGGGCGTGCCCGCGAAGCTGACTCTCGCCGGCCCAACCGCCGAGGAGGTCGAGCCGATGCTGCTCGACCCGGATGGCATCGAGATCGCGGGCCAGGTCGACGACGCCACCAAGTGGAAGCTGCTCGGCGAGGCGGACATCCTGTGCGCTCCGTCGCTCGGCGGGGAGAGCTTCGGAATGGTGCTCACCGAGGCGTTCGCCTCGGGCACTCCGGTCGTAGCCTCCGACATCGCCGGCTACCGCGAGGTCGTGCGGAACGGCCGCGACGGCGTGCTCGTGCCGGTCGGCGACGCGGTCGCGCTCGGCGAGACGCTGCTCGAGCTCGAGTCCGACTCGGAGCGGCGCACGCAGATGTCGAAGGCCGCACTCGAGCGCGCAGAGCGCTTCGCGTGGCCGAACGTGGCGCGCGAGGTGGAGTCGGTGTACGAGGACGCGCTCGGCGTGCCCGCGCCGGAGGGCCGCGTGACTCGAGTGGCGCAGCGCATCGGCGCGGTGCCGACCGAGCCGGGCCCGCGCCTGGGCCCGCAGCGGCTGCCGTCGCTCGAGCCTAAGCACCCGGCCGCCCGCGGCCGCACGATGGTGCGCACGGCCAGGCGGGTGCTGATCGCGGCGGGCGCCGTCGCCGGCGCCGGGCTCGCGGCGCTCGCTCTCCAGCGCATCGGCATCGAGTCGATCGGCCGCGCCGTGGTCGCCGCCACGCCCGTTTGGGTGCTGGTGGCCTTCGCGCTCATGTGCGCCTCGATGCTCGTCCGCGCCGAGGCTTGGCACGCGGTTCTCCGCGCAGCCCTCCCCGGCACCCGGGTGCGCAGGCGCGACGCGGCGCGGGCGACGATGATCGGAGTGCTGATGTCGGCCACCCTGCCGGCCCGGCTCGGCGAGCCCTCGCGGGCGCTGATCATGGCGAGGCGCGTGGGCCGTGTGCGTGACCGGTTCCCGATCGTGCTCGGCACGCTCGTCTCGCAGACGCTCCTGAACATCCTCGCGCTCATCGTCCTGGGCGCCGTGATGTTCCAGACGGTCGGCCTCTTCAAGGGCAACGAGCAGGCGCTCATCATCGTGACGATCGCCCCGGTGGTGCTGCTCGCTCTGGTCCTCTCCTCGCCCTGGCTGCTCCGGCGCGGCAAGCCCACCCGCTTCCAGCGCGTCCAGCAGGCCGCCACGATCGCGCGCGGCGCGATGCTGCGCGTGCGCTCCGGCCTCCAGGTCTTCCGCAAGCCGCGGCTGGGCGCCTGGGCGCTCGTCATGCAGCTGAGCGCGTGGGCGATCCAATGGCTCGCATGCTACGTGCTGCTGGTGGCGCTGGGGCTTGACGACCACGCCGGGATCGGCGCGGCCGCGGCGGTGCTGTTCGCGGTCAACGTCACGGCCGCGCTGCCGGCCACCCCGTCGAACCTGGGCGTGTTCCAGGCGGCCTGCGTTGCTGTCCTGTCCGCCTATGGCGTGGGCAAGACGAACGCGCTCGCCTACGGGATCATCCTCCAGGCGGTGGAGATCGGGACCGCCGTGGCCATGGGCATGCCGGCACTCGTGCGAGAGGGCATGACGTGGCGCGATCTGCGGCTCAAGACGCTCTATGCCGCTCCGGTGGAGCTCACCCACGCCGCCAGGCGCGGCGAGGCGGCAGAAGCCGAAGCCTAAAAAGCTTCAGATAGGCCTCCGGGATGACGAAAAGTCTCTTGGAAGCCCATGGAAAGCGGGAATTTAGCCGAGGCGCAACTTCGCGCCCTAATTGACGTCGCCGCGGTCGCGGCGGGCGCGCACCGGCTCGAGGCCGTCCTCGAGCTGGCGGCGGAGCGATCCCTGGCCGCGGTCGGCGGTGCGTCGCTTTCCATCAGCCGCTGGGACGCCGAGAACCGCATCCTGCGCACGCTCGTCAACGTCGGCGACCTTGCCGACTGGGAGGAGCGGTTCCCGGCCCATGAGGTCTACTCGGTCGAGGACTACCCCGGGCTTCAGAGGCTCATGAGCGGCGCGGAGTACGCGATCGCCTCGATCGACGACCCCGGCACCGATCCCAGCCAGCGCGAGCTGCTCCGGACGATGGGCAAGGAGTCGAGTCTCGCCGTGAAGATGATCCTCGAAGGGCAGCCCTGGGGCGAGTTGGAGGTCTACACCGGGCCGGGTGCGCCGCGCGCTTCCGAAAACGACGTGGAGTTCCTCCGGGCCATCGCCGACCAGCTGGTGGGCGCGGTCCACCGCGCCGAGCTGTTCGCCCAGGTCGAGGAGCTCGCCTACACCGACTCGCTGACCGGCGTGGCCAGCCGTCGCGCCGTGGAGAGGGCACTCGAGGAGGCCTGGGCGACTCCCGCCGGCCCGGGCTCGCCCGCGCTGATCCTGTGCGACATCGACGACCTGAAGCGGGTAAACGACCAGGGCGGGCACGAGGCCGGCGACCGCGCGCTGTGCGCCGCTGCCGAGGCGCTCGTCCACGCGGCGAGAAGGCACCCCGACGCTGTGGTCGGCCGCTTCGGCGGCGACGAGTTCTGCGTGCTGCTGCCGTCGGGGACGGTCGAGGATGCACGCGCGGTCGCGACCGACGCCGTGCAGAGCCTGCGCGCCGCCGGCGGCGAGCGGATCTCCTGCGGAGTCGCCGCCCGCGCGGACGGTGAGGGGCCCGCGGATCTGCTCCGCGCGGCCGACAAGGCCCAGTACCGGGCGAAGCGCGCGGGCGACTACGTGGACGTGGTGGCCGCCGGCGATCCCACCACCGAGCCGCCCGAGCCGCACGGCCGCGACCGCGCCTATCGTGCGAGCGACTCGGAGGCCGCGTTCGCGCGCGATCTGCTCGACATGCTCGACGGGATGAACGGCGCGTCGGCCGAGGAGCGGCTGGCGCGGCTGCGCGCTCGCCTGGAGCAGGCGAGCTGAGTATCCCGGACTGGCAGTCCGCCGCCATCCGGCGTACGGTGGGCGCAGCTTGACGGCCCGCAGGCTCACCGGTGTGCTCGCGCTCGCTCTAGCGCTGTCAGTCACCGCATCGGCGACCGCCGCACCCAGGACCACGGGCTGGCGTGGCGGCGATGCAAGGTACGAGTCCGGCGAGGCGCTGGTGCGGTTCGCGACAGGCGTCGACGCCGCCGAGCGCCGTGACGCGCGCGAAGCCGCGGACGTGGATTTCGACAGTGCGCTCGAGATCCCGCGCACCCAGGTGGTCACCTTCGACGGCTCCGTCAAGGACGCGATCGCCAGGCTCGAAGATCAGCCCGGCGTGGTCGACGCACAGCCGAACTTCATCTATCACGCGTTCGCGGCCGCACCGAACGACTCGCAGTTCGGCCACCTCTGGGGGATGGGCGGCACCCCTGGCGTGAATGTGCTGCCCGCGTGGGACCGCACACAGGGCGGCGGCCAGGTCATCGCGATCGTGGACACGGGTGTCGACCTCACGCACCCGGACCTCGCCGGGAACCTCGTCCCCGGCAGGGACTTCGTCGACAGCGACAACGACCCCAGCGACTTCAACCTGCACGGAACGCACGTGGCGGGTACCGCGGCGGCCATAGCCGGGAACGGCCAGGGGGTGGCCGGCGTGGCGCCCGGGGCGAAGATCATGCCGGTGCGCGTGCTGGACGCCGAGGGCCAGGGGAACAGCGGAAACATCGCCAACGGAATCGCGTTCGCCGCCCAGAACGGCGCCGGCGTGATCAACCTCAGCCTCGGCGGGCCGTCCGGCGGCGGGGACTCCGCCATGAGCGCGGCGGTCCGGGAGGCCGAGAATCACAACACCGTGGTCGTGGCCGCCGCCGGCAACGAGAACAACGACAACGACGTCAACCCCACCACCCCGTGCACGCTCCCGAACCCGAATCTCATCTGCGTCGCCTCCGTGACGAAGACCGGTGCGCGCTCCGACTTCTCCAACTTCGGCGCCACGACCGTGGACGTGGGCGCGCCCGGCGGGGATGGCAGCGGTTCCCCGGACGCGGACATCCTGAGCACGAAGCCCGGATGGGGGACGGTGTTCAGCGAGGACTGGGAGGGCGCCTTCCCGGGCCAGTGGACGCGCTCGCATGACACCGGCGACCCCGACTGGGGGCCCGTGAGCTTCGTCGGGGGCAATCACGCGGCGGCCGACAGCCCGCCCGGAGGCGCCAACTACCTACCGAACGTGGACAACGCGCTCACGGCCACCAACGCCGTCGATCTGAGCGGCAGGCAGGGGTGCCGGCTCGACTTCCTGATCGGCCTCGACATCGACGACATCAGCGGCGATACCTTCTTCGACTTCGCGACCGTCGGGCTGAACACCGGGGTGGGCAACTTCTCCTCCGACTGGGCCGGCAACACCACGGGTTCCGGCGGGCTCGGCTTCCACTTCGAGGACGTCTCACTCGAACACACGGCCGTCGCCGGACGCAACGACGTGAGGCCGTTCATGAGCTTCCACTCGGACGGCTCCGTCGAGGACGACGGTGCCTACGTCGACGACCTGCACATCACCTGCCGCCAATCGTCCTCGTACCCGGACACGATCGGCGGCGAGAACGGCTCCGACGGCGGCAGCTACACCGCGATCGCCGGCACCTCGATGGCATCGCCGCACGTGGCGGGCATCGCGGCGCTGGTGCGGGCGGTCGATCCGGGCGCGCCGGCCTCTCAGGTGGTCGAGGCGATCAGGCGCGGCGCGAAGCCGGTGGCCGGGATGCAGGGCGTGACGGTGACCGGCGGGGCGGCCGACGCGGTCGGCTCCATGGACGCCGCGCTCGCCATGCCGAACCCGGTCGCGAAGCCGCGCAAGCCGCGCGTCCTGAAGGTGGTCGTCAGCCGGAAGGGCCTGATCACGATCGTCGTGCTGGGCGACGCCGGCAACAAGGGCAAGATCGCGCTCACGGCGAACATCACCGCGGCGCGTGTGAGGACGGTCGCCAAGAAGTCCTTCAGGCTGAACAGCCGCGGGCGCGCGACCGTGAAGCTGAAGCCCTCCAAGCCCGCCATCAAGCAGCTGAAGCGCAAGCACAAGCTGAAGCTGAAGGCGAAGATCGTCGTGAAGAACGCAGCCGGCGCGACCAACAGCGCCAAGGGCACCATCAGGCTCACGTTCCGCCGCCGCCGCTAACCCTGACACAAGCGTGTCAAGGTTGGTAGGCTTCCCTCCTTGGCCACGCGCGACTACATCGATGCGGTTCGCAGCCGGGTCGTCGTCTTCGACGGCGGCATGGGCGCCACGCTGGAGCAGTTCGACCTCACGCAGGAGGACTACGGCGGCCTGCAGGGCAAGTGCCACGAGGCGCTGGTCCTCAACCGCCCCGACGTCATCGAGGGCGTACACACATCGATGCTCGACGCGGGCGCCGAGGTCGTGGAGACCGACACCTTCCAGGCGAGCCGCCTGAAGCTGGAGGAGTGGGGGCTCGGCGAGCACACGCTCGAGATCAACACCAAGGCCGCTCAGATCGCGCGGAAGGCCGCGGGTGAGAAGCGCTTCGTCGCGGGCTCCATCGGCCCGACCGGCCACCTGCCCGCGAGCGACGACCCGACGCTCGGCAAGATCACCTTCCGCGAGCTCGTGGAGGTGTTCACCCAGCAGGCGCAGGGCCTGATCGACGGCGGCGCCGACCTCCTGATCGTCGAGACCGCCCAGGACATCCTGGAGGTGAAGGCGGCGATCTTCGGCGCGCGCGAGGCCTTCAGCCTGACTGGCCGCCAGGTGCCGATCCAGGCCAGCGTGTCGCTGCTGCCGAACGGCGGCAAGATGCTGCTCGGCACCGACATCCAGGCGGTGCTCACCACGCTGACCGCGCTTGACGTGGACGTGATCGGGCTGAACTGCTCGACCGGACCCGAGGACATGCGCGACGCGATCCGCTACCTCGGCGAGACCAGCCCGCTGCCGGTGCACTGCATCCCGAACGCCGGCCTTCCGCTCCAGGGCCCGGACGGCGAGACGATCTTCCCCGAAGAGCCCGACCCGCTGGCGAACGTCCTCCAGGAGTTCGTGGAGCGCTACGGCGTCTCCATCGTCGGCGGCTGCTGCGGCACGACGCCGGACCACATCGCGGCGATCGTGGACCGGGTCGGCGGCCGCGAGGCGCAGCCGCGCCCGGAGCGCGGCCCGGCGCTCGTCTCCTCGATGATGACCGCCACGCCGCTCGTGCAGGAGCCGCGCCCCACGCTCGTCGGCGAGCGCGTGAACTCGCAGGGCTCGCGGAAGGCGAAGGAGCTGCTGCTGGCCGACGACTACGACGGCATCCTCCAGATCGCCGAGGACCAGGTGACCGGCGGGGCGCACGTGCTCGACCTCTGCGTCGCGCTCACCGAGCGTCAGGACGAGGACGTGCAGATGTCCGAGGTCGCGAAGCGGGTGTCGCTCACGCAGCCGGCGCCGCTTCAGATCGACTCGACCGAGCCGGACGTGATCCAGGCGGCGCTCGAGCGCATCCCCGGCCGGGCGATCGTCAACTCGATCAACCTCGAGGCGGGACGCGACAAGCTCGACGTGGTCGTGCCGCTTGCGAAGGCGCACGGCGCGGCGCTGATCGCGCTCACGATTGACGAGGTCGGCATGGCGAAGACCCCCGAGCGCAAGCTCGAGGTGGCGAAGCGCATCACCGAGCTGGCCTGCGACGAGCACGGGCTCGACCGCGAGGCGCTGATCTTCGACGCGCTCACCTTCACGCTCACCACGGGCGACGAGGAGTGGAGGCCCTCCGCGGTCGCCACGATCGAGGGCATCAGGCTGATCAAGAAGGAGCTGCCGGGCGTGAAGACCTCGCTCGGCGTGTCGAACGTGTCCTTCGGCGTCTCGCCGAGGGCGCGCGCGGTGCTCAACTCGGTCTTCCTCCACCACTGCGTGGAGGCCGGGCTCGACCTCGCGATGGTCAACCCGAACCACATCACGCCCTACTCCGAGATCTCCGACGAGGACCGCGGCTACGCCGACGACCTCGTCTAAAACCGGCGCGAGGACGCCCTCGAGCGCTTCATCGCCCACTTCGAGCAGCAGGGCGAGGCCGAGGAGGAGTCCGGGGGCGCCGACCCCACCGAGGGCATGGAGCCCGAGGAGGCGCTCCACTTCATGATCCTGCGCCGCAAGAAGGAGGGCGTGGAGGACTGGATCGACCGCTCGGTCGAGAAGATCGGCGCGGTCCCGACGCTGAACGAGGTGCTGCTGCCGGCCATGAAGGAGGTGGGCGACAAGTTCGGCGCGGGCGAGCTGATCCTGCCGTTCGTGCTCCAGTCCGCCGAGGTGATGAAGCGCGCGGTCGCGCAGCTCGAGAACTACCTCGACAAGATCGACGGCCACACGAAGGGCAAGGTCGTGATCGCCACCGTGTTCGGCGACGTGCACGACATCGGCAAGTCGCTCGTGAACACGATCCTCACGAACAACGGCTACACCGTGATCGACCTCGGCAAGCAGGTCCCGGTGGACACGATCATCAACGCCGCCATCGAGAACGATGCCGACGCGATCGGGCTGTCGGCGCTGCTCGTGTCCACCTCGAAGCAGATGCCCACCTGCGTGCAGGAGCTGCACGAGCGCGGCCTCGAGTTCCCGGTGCTGATCGGCGGGGCCGCCATCAACCGTGACTTCGGCCGCCGCATCCTCTACCCGAAGGGCAAGGAGTCCGACGAGGTCTACGAGCCGGGTGTCTTCTACTGCAAGGACGCGTTCGCCGGGCTCGCCACGGTGGACAAGCTGATCGACAACGACGCGCGCGCGGCGATCGTCCAGAAGTTCCGCGACGAGGCTCGCGAGCTGCGCGAGAAGCCCGAGGTGAAGGACGACTCGCCGCCGGTGACCGACGACTCGGTGCGCTCGTCCGTGCGCACGGATACGCCGATTCCCGAGCCGCCGTTCTGGGGCGTCCGCGACGTCGAGCCCGATCTCGAGGACGTGTACCCGTACCTCGACCGCCACGTGCTGTTCAAGCTCCACTGGGGCGGCCGCGGCGTGAAGGGCGAGGAGTGGGAGCGGCTCGTGTCCGAGGACTTCGAGCCGCGGCTCCAGCGCATGTGGCAGGAGCAGGACTACCTGCGCCCGAAGGCGCGGGTCGGGCACTTCCCCTGCAACGCGGACGGCAACGAGCTGATCGTGTACGACCCGGAGAACCCGGACGTCGAGCTCGAGCGGCTCGTGTTCCCGCGCCAGCCGAAGCACGATCGCATCTGCTTGACCGACTTCTTCCGCCCCGTCGACTCCGGCGAGCGCGACGTGGTGGCGCTCCAGGGCGTGACCGTCGGCCCGGAGGTCACCGAGCTGATCCAGAAGCTGGAGCAGGACGGCGAGTTCGCCGAGCAGCTGTTTACGCACGGCCTCGGCGTGCAGACGGCCGAGGGCCTCGCCGAGTGGCTTCACTCGGACGTGCGCCGTTCGTACGGCATCGACCTCGACCAGGGCCGACGCTACTCGTGGGGCTACCCGGCGTGCCCGGACCAGTCCGAGCACGAGAAGGTGTGGCGCCTGCTCGACCTCGAGCAGATCGGGATGACGCTCTCGGACGGCTACGCCGTGATGCCCGAGCAGTCGACCGTGGCGATCATCGCCCACCACCCGCAGGCGGTCTACTTCGGGATGAAGTCGGGCTTCGTGCCCAAGGAGAAGGCGCCGGACGAGCTAATCGCCGGGACCGAGCGGGGTGGAGCCGTTCCGGCGATCTAGCTCCGCGATCTCCTCCATCCGCTCCAGCCGGTCCACACCGAGCGCTGAGCGGGAGCTGGGGGCCACGCGGGCCAGGGAGTAGCGGCGCCGGACCGGGCTCGGCAGTGACGGATCGGGCTGCGTGTCGTCCGCGATGAGCTTGTACCGACGCGGCTCCATGCCGTAAATATCGCTCGTTGCGGCGCTTTTTCCTTCCGCCCTATGTCGAAAGATCAGGCGAGCGCTTTGGCCGTGGTGCCAACCGCGTCCAGCACCGCTTGGAGCACGCGGCCGGCGCCGAAGCGCACCACGTCGTCCGCCGGCAGCCCTGTTTCCCGCTCGGCGTCGGCGATCGAGGCGCGGGCGGCGTCCTCGTCGAGATCCGAGGTGTTGAGCGCGATCGCGGCCACGCGGGCCGGCCGCACGGGCGCGGCCACGTTCTCGTACGCCGCGATCAGCTCGTTCAGCGGCGGGATCGGCAGGTCCGGGTAGTTGCGGTTGTGGGTCGCGTTCGGCTTGTGCACCAGCACGAGCAGGTCGGGCGCCGAGCCGTGCAGCAGGCCGAGCGTCACGCCCGAGTAGGCGGGGTGGAAGAGCGCGCCCTGGCCCTCCACGAACAGGAGATCGCCGCGCTCCGCGCCCTCGAGCACGAGCCGCTCGCCCGCACCGGCCACGTAGTCCGAGATCACGTGGTCCACGGCGATGCCCCAGCCGGCGATGGCCACGCCGGTCTGGCCGGTGGGCACGTACACCGAGCGGAGGCCGCGCTCGCGCGCGGCCATGTCCAGCTCGAGCGTCACGACCTTCTTTCCGATCACCGTGTCGGAGCCGACGCTGTGCACGACCGTTACGGAGTCGGGGCGGCTGTACGGGCCCTTCGGGACGGTGAGGTCGAGCGGCGCCTTCCGCAGGTCGCTCAGCTCGACGCCGTGGTGCTCGGCGGCCTCCCGCAGCTCCGGCTCCTCGTTCAACTGCGTATGAAGGCCTGCCTCGAGCGAGAGCCCGGCCTCGATGGCTGCGAGCAGGACGCTCCTCCAGGCTGGGTCGAGCTTCCCGCCGGGCGGGGCGGCGCCGATCAGAAGCGTGTCGGGTCCCCGCTCGAGCGCCTCCTCGAGGCTCGCCACGATCGGCACCGGCTTCACGCAGAATGGCTCGACCTCGACGGCGGTGCGGCCCGCGCACGTCGAGTCGATCACCGCGACCACCTCGCGGGTGCCGTACCGGATGACGCCGTGCGCGGTCTTGCCGGTGTGCTTGGCGAACAGCCCCTCGGCGAAGATGGCGAGCCGGCTCACGCGGGCGTCACCCCGAGTCCCGGGTCGGCGCTCGGCAGCACGCGGCCGTCCTCGAAGCGGAGGCCGGTGAACGGCTGGTCGGCGAGCAGCAGGTGGCCGTCGAGATCCACCCAGTCGGCCAGCGAGGCGATCGCCGCGGCGGGCGCAACCCCCAGCTGCGACTCGACCATGCAGCCCACCATCACGTGCAGGCCGAGGGCTCTCGCGGCGTGGATCATCCGGACAGCCTCGCGCACGCCGCCGGACTTGGCGAGCTTGACGTTGATGCCGTCAGCGTACGCGGCGGCAGGGGCCACGTCCGCCAGGTTCTGGCAGCCCTCGTCCACGATGATGGGCAGGCGCGGGTGAAGCTCCTTCAGAGCATTGAAGGAGTCGATGTCGGCGGCGGGGAACGGCTGTTCCACGAACTCCACGCCGAGCCGGATCAGCTCCGGCATGAGATCGCGGGCGGGCTCGAGCGTCCAGCCCTCGTTGGCGTCCACCCGGATCGCGGCGTCAGGCGCCTCCTCATGGACGGCCTCAAGCCGCTCGAGGTCCTCGGCGCCGCCGACCTTCACCTTCAGGGAGCGAAAGTCCAGGGCGCGCCGGACGCGCTCGCGGGTGCCCTCGACGGTGTCGATGCCGATCGTGAACGAGGTGTGCGGCGCCACGGGTGAGAGGCCGAGGAGCCGCCACAGCGGTACGCCCAGCCGCCGTCCGATCCAGTCGTGAAGCGCGCCGTCGAGCGCGGCCTTCCCACCGGTCACCCCGTCCACGTCCTCGAGCCGCTCCTCGATGTCCTCGAGCGCGAACGGGTCGTCGCCGACGAGCGGAGGAGCGGTCGTGCTCAGGAACTCGACGACCGCATCGATGGACTCGCCCCGGTAGTACACCGCCGACGCCTCGCCGCGCCCGACCACACCCTCGTGCTCCAACTCGACCTGCACGACGGTCTGATTCGTGCGCGAACCACGCGCGATGCCGAACGCCTCGGCGAGCTCAAGGGTGCGAGTGGCGGCGCGCAGCTCCACGAGCCGGACAGCATGACGGCTGGCTGCCGCGGGCGGCCGAGCCGGCGCTCGGGGAAAGACGGGTATTGAAGGAGGGGGCTCGGTCGTTTATGCACCTATGCGGTGAAAAAGTGACCGAGCCCCCCTTCGCGGCCGGTCCCAACCCCTCAATGCCGTCGTTCGTCCCGGAGCGCGCGGCTGAGGGCTTCGATGGCAGGCATCGGGGAGACGTCGAAGAGCCGTGCCGGCTCCGGGTCCGTCACGACCGTCTCGCTCGCCAGGCTCTCGATCAGCGGCCGCGCGACTCCGGCGTCCACGGGTGTCACCAGGCCGATCCAGAGCGAGGAGAGGCGCGGCGACAGCAGGGGGACGGGCAGCTTCGGCCTGTGCGGCTTTCCCAGCACGTCCGCCATCAGGTCGAGCAGCTCCGCGTAGGTGACCACGTCCGGGCCGCCGATCTGGATCTCCTGGCCGGCGGCCTCTGGGCGCTCCGCGGCCTGGGCGAGGTACTCGAGCACGTCGTCGATCGCGATCGGCTGCGTGCGGTTCCGGAGCCAGGCGGGGGCGATCATCGCGGGCAGCCGACCCACCAGGTGGCGCACCGTTCGATACGACTCGCTGCCGGCGCCGATCACCATCGCCGCGCGGAAGTAGACGAGCGGAGGGCCGTGCTCGGCGAGCGCCTCGGCGGTGGCCGCGCGGCTCCTCAGGTGCTCGGAGCGCTCGTCGCCGAGGCCGCCCAGGTACACGACACGCTCCACGCCCTCGTCGCGCGCCATGCGGGCGAAGTTCTCGGCGGCGCGCCGCTCGCGCTCGGCGAAGCCCTCGCGGTCGCCGCCGCGGCCCATCGAGTGGACCAGGTAGTAGGCCGTGTCCACGCCCTCGCCGGCGCCGCGGAGGCTGCCGGCGTCGAGCACGTCGCCCTCGTGCAGCTCGTGACCGGCGTCGGAGAGGTCTGACGCACGGGCGCGGTCGCGCACGAGGCAGCGGACGTCGGCGCCGCGCTCGGCCAGCGCGGCCGCCAGCCGGCCTCCGACGAAGCCGGTGGCTCCCGTTACGAGTGTTCGCATCAGCCTGCTGGTACCAGGCCCTGCCGGTGCGCAACCGCGGCGGCCTCGGTGCGGGAGCGCACGTTCAGCTTCGCGAGGATGCGGGACACGTGCACGCTGGCGGTCTTCTCCGCCATATGGAGGCGCTCGCCGATCTCGCGGTTGGTGGCGCCGGAGGCCACAAGGGCGAGCACGTCGCGCTCGCGGGGGGTGAGACCGAACGGGTCATCGGCCTTGTCGCCGTTCCTTGCGGCGGCCGCGCGGGCTGGGCCCTCGTCGCCGAGCTGAAGCCGGGCGCGCGCCGCAAGCGACTCGATCTCCTCGATCAGCCACGTGCTCCCGAGCCTTCGGGCGCCGGCCAGCGCATCCGAGGCCGCTCGCGCGGCGCCGTCGCGGTCGCGCGCGGCCATCAGCGCCTCGGCCTCGCGCCAGCGGGCGTAGGCCACGGGGTAGGGGCGGCCGAGCGACTCCCACGCGGATGCTGCACGCAGCCACAGGGTGGCCGGCACGGCGGCGTCCGTTGCGCGCGCGTACTCCGCCTCCGCCGTCGCCAGCTCCGCCTCCTCCACCGGTCCGCACGATTCCGCAGCCAGGCGGGTGCGCTCGATCAGCGCGTCCGCGCGCTCGCGGACCTGGCGCTCGGCCTCGGCGTCCTGGCGGTCGTGCGCGAGCTGGCCGGCGTCGCCCTCCACCCGAACGCCGGCGGCGGCCGCCGCGGTGATCCGGGCCATGTCGTCCGAGCAGTACTCGATCCGGTCGATGGTGTCGTCGATCGCCGCGCGGGCGCGGTCGATGTTGCCGTTCCGGCGCGCGAGCTCAGCCCGCATGACGCCGTGGGGCCCCACGAACTGCGGCTCGGTCATCCCGGCCACGGCGCGGTCCATCACCGACAGCGCTTGATCGGCGAGCGCCAGGTCGCCGCGACCCAGCGCGAGCGTCGCGCGTCCCACCTGCCACAGCAGCAGGGTGCCGCCGCTGTGGCGCCGGTTCTCGGCGGGAACCATCGCCTCGGCCTCCTCCCAGTCACCGAGGTAGTAGAGGTATTCGGCGATCGCGAGCCGCAGCCAGTCGGCGGTCCGCCAAGGGCTGTTCGACTCCGCGTCGAGCCCCTCGCGCGCGACCTCCAGCGCCTCGCGGGTGCGGCCCGCGAGGTTGAGGACATCCGCGATGTTGGCCCAGGCGCCGGCCATGTCCATCTCCTGGCCGAGCTCGGTGGCGATGTCGAGCGACTCGTGCAGAAGCCGCACGCCGGTCTCCACGTCACCCTCCATCCCGACGGCGGTTCCGAGCGCGTTGAGCGCGCGGCCCTCGGCCTCGCCGTTGCCGGAGACGCGCGCGAGCGCAAGCGCCTCCTCGGCGGCGTCCTTCGCCTCGGTCAGGCGGGCCTGGACCATGCGCTTCTTCGCGAGCTGCGACAGCAGCGTGGCGCGCTCCGCGCTCTGATCGCCCTCCGGGAACAGCGCCAAGCCGCGGTTCAGCTCCTCGATCGCCTCGTCCTGGCGGTGCTGCGACCAGAGCGACTGGCTCAGCCGCTCCCGCAACAGCGCGCACGCGCGCGGGTTCGCTTCCTCGCCCACCAGCTCAACGGCCCGCCGGAGGAGCGCCTCCTGGCGACCCGGTTCGCCGGCCTGGTCGGACGCGAACGCCGCCCGCTTCAGCAGGGTGATCTGGTCGATTCCGGCGACCGTCTCGGGGTCCGGCACCCGTTCCCAGAGCGCCAGCGCTCGCTCGAACAGCGCCTGCTCCTCGCTGAATGCGTTCACGCGCTCCGCGGCGCTCGCGGCCCGTACCGCCGCCGCGAGCGCCTGCGGCTGGTCTCCGGCGGCCGCCCAGTGGTGCGCGGCCGCGGCCGTGATGTGGGCGCCGGCGTCGCCGCTCTCGATCCTGTCCTGGAGCGCCCGCGCCAGCGCCGCGTGCATCGCGGTCCGCTCGCCCGGCAGCAGGTCGTCGTACACCACCTCGCGCAGGAGCGCGTGACGGAATCCGTAGCCATCTTCGCCCACGGTCACCACGATCTGGCTCGCCACTGCCTCGCGAAGCGCGTCGCGCAACTCGCCGGGCTCCAGGCCCGCGACGGCGGCCACGAGCGCGTGGTCGGCGGCCGGGCGGCAGGCGAGCCACTGCAGCACGTCCTGCGCGTTCTTCGAGAGCCGCTCGACGCGCAGCATCAGCGCGTCGCGCAGTGTGGGCGGCAGCGCGCCGCGGCCGTCCAGGCCCGCCGCGAGGATCTCCTCGGCGTACAGCGCGTTGCCCTCGCTGCGCGCGTAGACCCGCTCCACGAGCTCGGCCCGCGGCGGGTCGGCCAGGATTCCCTCGAGCTGCTCGCCGAGCTCCTCGCGCGTGAAGCGCGGCAGCTCGATCAGACGCGTGTACGGGTCGCTGCCGAGCTCGGCCAGGAGCGGCCGGAGGGGGTGCCGGCGGTGGAGCTCGTCGGAGCGGTACGTGCCGACGATCAGGAGGCGCTCGCTGCACATCGTTCGCGACAGGAAGCCGATGAACGACCGCGTCGAGCTGTCCGCCCAGTGCAGGTCCTCGATCACGAGCAGCACCGGCTGCTCGTCCGCGAGCGACTGCAGCACCGCGAGCAGGGCCTCGAACACGGTCGACTGGGACACGTGCTCGGGAGCGGCTCCGCCCCCGACGCCGGGGAGAATCGCGTCGAGGGCGGAGCGGAGCTGGGGCGCCAGAGCCTGGAGGGAGGGGTCGCCCTGGCGCACCAGGGGCCGGAGGGCGGTGAGCAGAGGGGCGTACGGGAGCTCGTCGTCGCCGAGCTCTACGCAGTCCCCGGAGAGGACACGGGCGCCGGCCTCGCGCGCATGCCTCGCCAGCTCATCGGCAAGCCGAGACTTGCCGACGCCTGACTCACCGCCAACTAATGCGAGGGATGGACGCGATCCGATGGCCTCCTCGAGCGCGGCGCGCAGCTCGGCGAGCTCGGCGCTCCGACCGACGAAGCGGTCGCTCGTCATGCGACTGGCCATCGTAAGAGGATGCCAGCCGCCGCGGCTCGCGGGCGATCCCGTCGAGGCGGGAGTGGATGTAGATGGCGTTGAGGCGGGGGTCCATGACAGCTCCTCCTGGGTCGATTGCACTTACGCAGTCTCGACCTGAGGGGGCGCGGGCACATCGGGCATTTGGAGCGACTTTCCGCCCCCGACCCCTTACTTCGGTAAGTGAAAGCCTTACCTCCGTGAGAGCGGGCCTGTGCGACACCTGCGCGCACCAGAAGATCGTCCGGAGCGGCCGCGGCGGCGTCTTTTCGATGTGCCTGAGGCACAGGACGGACGACCGCTTCCCGAAGTACCCGCGGATACCGGTGGAGCGCTGCCCCGGCTACGAGAAGAGGCTCAGCGAGTCCCGTTGACGATCGTGTGGCCGTCGTCGGCCACGCGCACCGTCGGCGCCCGGTTGGAGATCGTGCCCGCGAAGACCCCGCGCGGGGGCGGGCCGCCGCCGGCGGCGGTGGCCTTCGCCTTTCCGTCGAGGCCGGCATTCACGCGCCATGTGATCCTGTAGTCGCCGGCGCGGACAGCGGTCACGCTCCACCGGAACGTCTTCACCTGGTTCGGCCGGAGCGGCCCGCACGCCCACGTGTTCACATAGGCGGTGTCGCAGCCGCGGGGAGCGGCGTCCTTCGACTCCGGGAAGCCGGCGATCTTCACCTGAACGCCGTTGATCGCGAACACCGGGCGGTTCGGATCGGCCAGGTCCGGCTCGTGCTTGCGCTCGTCGAAGCCGTTCACGGTCAGGGCGATGTTCGGGATGGTCTCGCGCCCGGCGTTGCGCACGGTCACGACGAGGGCCGAGCTCTTCGCGAGCTTCTGCGTCTCGGGGAACGACGCCTTGACGACCTCGACGGGGAAATTCCCCGACGGCTCGTTCTCGTCCTGTCGCTCGCCTCCCCCGCAGCCACCCAACGCGAGCAGG
This sequence comes from Thermoleophilaceae bacterium, assembly GCA_040509835.1. GTDB lineage: Bacteria > Actinomycetota > Thermoleophilia > Solirubrobacterales > Thermoleophilaceae > JACVRW01. The sequence continues at coordinate 1,582 of JBEVKE010000120.1, read as the reverse complement.
CAGACGGCGACCACGTACATCCTCCACGCCCTCACAGCACGAGCAACATACCCCGAAAGTCACCCAATTGCGCCAGTAACGCGCCAACGACGGTTCCCTCTGGCGCACCCGTAATGCATGCCATAGGCTTCCGAAGGGGAGGAGTACGAGGAGTGGTACGAGCCGCAGCCGATCGGGTCTTCTTGCCGACCAAGAACCTGCTGGAGCAGGTTGGCGACATGATGATCCTCACCGGGAAGACCATGGTGTCTGCCCTCCGTCCGCCGTACCCGTACGGCACGGAGTTCGTGCAGCAGTTCCTGTTCATGCTCCGGCTGTGCTGGCTGCCTCTGACGATCTCGACGATCGCCTTCGGCTACGGAGCGCCGGGGCTTCAGGCCGGCAACTTCCTCGTCCTGTTCGGCGCGATCGACCGCCTCGGCGGCTTCTTCGTGCTCGCCTCCATCCGCGAGTTCGCCCCGTTCGTGACGGCGATCATCCTCGCCGGCGTGGGCGGCACCGCGATCACAGCGGACCTGGGCGCCCGCAAGATCCGCGAGGAGCTCGACGCGCTCCAGGTGCTGGGCGTCGACCCGATCAAGAACCTCGTCGTGCCGCGCTTCCTGGCGCTGATGGTCGTCACCGGCCTCTTCAACATCTACGCGCTCATCTTCGGCATCTTCGGCGGCGTCCTCGCAACGCTCACCTTCGACGCGCCGCTCGGCCCGTTCTTCGCCACACTCCTGAACAACGCCAGCACCACCGACCTATGGGGATCGGTGGTGAAGACGACGCTGTTCGGCGCCATCATCGCGATCGTCTCCTGTTACAAGGGGATGACTGCGTCCGGAGGCGCCGAGGGTGTGGGTAGAGCCGTGAACCAGGGCGTGGTGATCGAGTTCCTCGGCATCTTCGCCTTCAACTACGTCTTCACGCAGACGCTGCTCGCCACGCATCCCGAGATCTCGGTGATCAAGTAATGGGCGAGTCATGGCTGAGCGTCCCGCGCGACTGGATCGCGTCCTTCGGCGACATCGCCAAGTTCTCCGCGCGCATCGTCGGCGCGGTCTACAGCGGGCGCGTGTTCCACTTCTTCGGCGAGGCGCTCCGCCAGGCGGGCATCCTGATCCTGGGCTCGGCGCTCGTGATCTGGGGCCTCGCGTTCATCCTGGGGCTCCAGTGCGGGATCGAGGGCGCGTACTTCAACCGCTCGGTCGGCGCGCCGGCATACGCGGGCGTCTTCAGCGCCTGGTGTGACCTGCGCGAGATCATGCCGTACGCCTTCGGCTACATGATGTCGGCGAAGGTCGGCACCGGGCTCGTGGCCGAGATCGGCGCCATGCGCATCTCCGACGAGATCGACGCGCTCGAGGTGATGGGCATCAACTCGCTCGTCTTCCTGTGCGCGACGCGGCTGCTCGCTGCCTGGATGGTGCTGCCCTTCATGTACATCGCCGCGGTCGGCGCGGGCTTCTTCGCCAGCTACTTAGCCGTGGTCCAGCAGATCGGCGAGGTGTCCTCCGGGGGGTTCTTCCTGATCTTCTGGATGTTCCAAAACCCGCCAGATCTTTTTTACAGCCTCATTAAGGGCATGACGATGGCG